>SKTU01000085.1 GCA_007122455.1 Haloarculaceae archaeon
ACCGGCAACGACCCCGACAACACGTTCGTGGTCGCCGGCATCGGCTGTTCCGGCAAGATCGGGACGTACATGCACAGCTACGCGCTCCACGGCGTCCACGGCCGCGCGCTACCGGTCGGAACCGGCGTCAAACTGGCCAACCCCGAACTCGAGGTAATGGTCGCCGGCGGCGACGGCGACGGCTACTCGATCGGCGCGGGCCACTTCATCCACGCCGTTCGCCGGAACGTCGACATGACCTACGTGGTCATGGATAACCGGATCTACGGGCTCACGAAGGGGCAGTTCTCCCCGACCAGCCGGGAGGACTTCGAGACGTCCACCTCCCCGGAGGGCACCAACCAGCAGCCCGTCAACCCGCTCGCGCTGGCGCTTGCGGCCGGCGGCACGTTCATCGCGCAGTCGTTCTCCTCGGACTCGAAGCGACACGCCGAGATCGTCCAGAAGGCGATCGAACACGACGGCTTCGGCTTTGTCAACGTCTACTCGCCGTGCGTGACGTTCAACGACGTCGACACCTACGACTACTTCCGTGACTCGATCGTCGACGTCGGTGGCGAGGAGTTCGACCACGACGCCTCCGACTACGACGCCGCCAAGGACCTGATCACGGACCGAGACAAGGAGTACCAGGGAGTCATCTACCAGGACGACTCTTCGGTCGGCTACGAGAAGCGCGAGGGAATCGAGGCGCCGATGACCTCGATCCCGGACGGTGCCCCCGAGGGCGCGATGGATCTGGTCCGCGAGTTCTACTGAACGACCGATCGCGTTCGATTTCCCCGGCGGATATCGGTTCTCGACGGATCCGACTGCTTATAAACCGACGACCGACGTAGATCGATCATGAACGTACTCGGCGACGCGATAACGCGGGAGCGGCGCTCCAGCGACATCGCACTCGAGGCACCGGCCGTCGGCCGTCGCTACGACTACCGACGGTTCTGTACGAGTGCGTGGAAAGTCGGGAACTTCCTTCGACATCTCGGCGTGCGCTCGGGCGTCGGCGTCTCGATCGCGGACGATCCGCTCCCGGAGCCCGTACTGACGCTGTACGGCGTCGGGCTCCTCGGCGGGGTCGTCCGGTTCGGGCCCGACGGCGTCGTCGACGACGGCCAGCGCGCGCTCGTGGTTCCGTCCTCCGAACTCGGCGACCACGATGTCGGACCGAGCACGAAGCGGGTCGGCTACGGCGGCTCGCCGGACAACCCCGACGTCTCGCACTTCGAGCGGGACGTCTGGAGCGAGAACCCGACAGAGCCGCCGGACCGAGTCGAACCGGACGCCCCGCTTCTGTCGACCGGCACGGAGACGTACAGTCACGCCGCCGTGATCGACGCCGCCGGATCGGTCGTGGAAGCGCACGACCTCGGTCCCGGGCGAACGGTCGCGATCGACGGACCGTTCACCGACCCCGGCGTCGTGATCGCCGGCCTGATCGCGCCGATCGTCGCCGGTGGGGCCGTCGCGATCGGTCCGGACGCGAGCGGGGACGTCACGGTCGGTTCCGAGGGGGACGTCGTCCCCGGCGACGTTTCCCTCTAAAGCGGAAGGTTTGAGCGGCGCCGCGACGACCCCGGCGTATGGACGACGAACGGATCGCGTCCCTCGAGGACGTTCCCGACGACTCGACGCTCCTCGTTACCCTCCGGAACGGCTTCGAGAAGGTCGAGGTCGTGCTGACTCGCTTCGACGGCGACGTCGCCGCCTGGAAGAACACCTGCCCGCACTGGAGCGACGTTCGACTCGACAAGGGAAGCGGAGCCGAGCTCCGTGACGGCGAACTCCTCTGTACGCGCCACGGCGCGACCTTCGACACAGCCTCAGGCCACTGCACGCACGGCCCCTGCGAGGGCGCCTACCTGGAGGAGATCGACGTCGTCGTCGAGGAGGGTGCGGTATACCTCGAGGAATCGACGTACAGCTTCGATCATCTCGGCCCGAAGAGCGATCGAGACCGCTCCTCGGGACGGATCGGCTTCGGCGGGAACTGAAACCGGTGAACGGTTCGCCCGGTTCAAAACCGTTTTCTCCGTCGGACCGGTCCGGTTCGACGTGACGGGGGACACGCTGTACGAGCGGCTCGGAGGGTACGAGGGGATTCGAACCGTCGTCGACGACTTCTACGATCGGCTGGGCGCCGACGAGAAGCTGGGTCAGTTCTTCGAGAACGCGGACGTGGAGTCGCTCCGGGAGAGCCAGACCGACTTCCTCTGTGAAGCGGCGGGTGGCCCGGAGACGTACGACGCCGCTCCGGTACGGGAGGCACACCTCCACGTCCCGTTCACGCCGGAGCACATCCAGCGGGCGATCGATCTCCTCTACGAGAGTCTCGAGGACGCCTCGGTTCCGGACGACGACGCCGAGGCGGTCGTTCGGGCCGTCGCGGCCTACGAGGAAGAACTGCTGGCGTCGCCCGACGACGAGTGAGAATCCGAGGTCACCGGGAGTAACAGCGCGCCTCGACCCGTTCGTCGTAGAGCCGACTGAGTAGCTCCGTCATCGGCCCACCGCCGACGTCGATCCCGTCGACAGAGGCGATCGGCCGCAGTTCCCACGTCGTGTTCGTCAGGAACGCCTCGTCTGCGTCCCGTACGTCACCGATCTCGTACCGTCCGGTTTCGACCGGAAACCCCTCGTTTTCGGCGAGTTCGACGACGGTCTCTCGGGTGATCCCCGGCAGGATCGAACCCAAATCGGGCGTTTTCACCACGCCGTCGTCGACGAAGAAGACGTTACTCGTCGCGCCCTCGGCGACGTAGCCGTCGGTGTCGCGCATCAGCGCCTCGTCCGGCCGGTAGTCGTCGTTGGAGGCCCGACGCAGTTCGAGTCGAGCGAGAATTCCGTTGAGGTAGTTGTGCGTCTTCGCCTCGGCGGGGAGCACGTTCCCAGGAGGGCGTCGCGTCGTCACCGACTGAACGACAGCCGGAGCCTCCCAGACGTCGCCACCGCGGGGGAGCGGTTTCGCCACGACGACGATCGTGGGATCGACGTCGAGGGACGGGGTGAGCTTCCCCGGCTGTACCCCGCGAGTAATCGACACCCGAACGTACGCGTCCGCGAGTTCGTTCGCCTCGAGCGTCTCCGCGACCCGCAACGCGAGGTCGTCGGGAACGACGCCGGCCATTCCGAGTGTCTCACAGGTGGCTTCGAGTCGCTCGCGGTGGCGGCCCCACCGGAACACCTCCCCGCCGTAGGCTCGGCAGGTTTCGAACGCCGCATCGCCGTATCTGAACCCGCGGTCCTCGACGCTAACCGTCGCCGCCGATCGCTCGACGAGCGTGCCGTTTACGTGGTACATGTAGAACAGAACGTCTCGATCATTCGCTCACCGCAGTCGGTGAGGATGCTCTCGGGGTGGAACTGGACGCCGATGTGAGGGCGATCGCGATGGCGGACGGCCATGACGACGCCCCGCTCGTCCTCCGTCCGGGCCGTCTCGACGATGCCATCGGGGAGCGCCTCGCGCTCGATGGAGAGGGAGTGGTATCGGCCGACCTCGAACCGCCCGGGAAGTCCCTCGAACAGCCCACGACCGTCGTGGGTGATCGTCGACGGTTTGCCGTGGACGACGTCGGGGGCGTGGACGACGGACGCGCCGTTGGCGGCACAGAGCGCCTGATGTCCGAGGCAGACGCCGAGCGTCGGGTAGTCCAGCTCCCGGAAGATCGGAACCGAGACGCCGGCTTCCGCGGGCGTTCCCGGGCCGGGCGAAACGACGATCCCGTCAGGATCGAGCTCTCGGATCGCCTCGATGTCGACGGCGTCGTTGCGCCGAACGATCACCTCGGCGTGGCTCCCGACGTACTGGACGAGGTTGTAGACGAACGAATCGTAGTTGTCGACGACGAGGATACTCATTCGGCAGCCCTCACGGCGAAATCCGTCCGGGCTTCGAGCGCGGTGTCGATGGCGTTGACGAGCGCCCGGCCCTTGTCGAGCGTCTCGTCGTACTCCGAGTCCGGGTCCGAGTCGTGGACGATCCCGGCGCCGACACGGAGGTCGTACTGCTCCCCGTGACGGACGAGCGTTCGGATGACGATGTTCAGCGTCGCCCGCTCGTCGAAGCCGAAGACGCCGATCGAACCGGTGTAGGGGCCGCGGGTCGATCCCTCGACCGCATCGATGATCTCCATCGTCCGCGGTTTGGGCGCACCCGTGATCGTGCCGCCGGGGAAGACGGCTGCGACGGCGTCGGCGACCGAACAATCCGCCCGGCGCCGCCCCTCGACGAGCGAGACGAGGTGCATCACCTCCGAGTAGCGGTCGATGCGGCGGTACTCGGGAACCGAGACCGTTCCGTAGTCGCTCACCTTCCCGAGGTCGTTTCGCTCGAGGTCGACGAGCATCGCGTGCTCGGCGCGCTCCTTCTCGTCGGATCGCAGCTCGGCCTCGAACGTCCGGTCGGCGTCGGCCGTCGCTCCGCGCGGACGAGTGCCCGCGATCGGCTCCGTGAGGAGCCGGTCGCCGTCGACGTCGAGCAGGAGTTCGGGGCTCGCACTCACCAGATCGACGCCCGGAAACTCAACGAGTGCGGCGTACGGTGCGGGATTGACGCGCCGGAGTGCGGCGTAGACGTCGACCGGATGGATCGACATCGGTGCCGAGAGCCGATGGGAGACGTTCGCCTGGAACGTCTCGCCGTCGCGGATGGCGCGCTGTACGCGGCGGACCCGCTCGTGGAACGCCGCTCGCGAACAGTCGCTCTCGAAGCGGCCACCACCGCTGCCGGAGGGGACGCGACCGACCGACCGGTCGCCGGCGATCGCGCGAGCGATCAGCTCGCGGGCGCGAGCGACACCCCACTCGTAAGCCGCGTCGACGTCGTCGTGATCGTCGAGCCGTGGCGAGGCGGTGACCCGGAGCTCGTCGCCGTCGTGCCACGGCGTCCGCCACGCCGCCATCCGGTCGAAGACGGCGAACTGGGCACGGGGGAGATCGCGGTCGTCGACCGCGTCGGGGAGCGCCTCCAGTTCGCGAGCGACGTCGTAGGAGAGCCAGCCGACGACGCCGCAGGGGTACGGGACCGTACAGCCCCCGCGGACGAGCGTCTCGGATTCGAGCAGGGCGTCGAGCTCCGACAGCGACGGCGATCCGTCGGCGTCGCCACCCCGGTCGGAGTTCGAGAGGGAGACGGCGTCCGCACCGACGGTCACGCGTCGGATCGGATCGACGGCGAAATATCCCCACGCCGTCCGGCCGCCACCGGTTTCCAGAAAGACACCCCCACCGTCCCGGGCACGACGGTACGCCTCGAACGGATCGCCGACGCGAACGCGGAGTTCGACCGGAATTCGACTCTCGGGCGACGCATCGGCCGCCGCCTCCCGAAACCCCGCTCGGTCGGTGACGATACGCATACGGACGAGAAGGCCGCCGGCGAATAACCGCTTTGCGGTCCGCTACAGCTCCTCGGCGCGCTCCTGCCAGCGACGGATGCGCTTTTCGGAGAGATCCGTCGCCTCCGCGAGCTCCGAGGCGTCCGCCTCGAGCAGCTCCGCGACGGTTTCGACGCCGATGTCGGCGAGCCGGTCCGCGTAGGCCGGGCCGATACCGCTCACGCTATCGACGGGGGCGTTCTGCCCGTCTTCGGCGTCGGTTTCCGCTTCGTCGTCTCCCTCGGCTTCGGCGTCGGTTTCCGCTTCGTCGTCCTCCGCGAGTTCGTCCTCCTCGACGTCTACCTCGCTCTCCGGTTCGTCCGGCACCGGACCGGCCGCCTCGGCGGGTTCAGCTGCCGCTGTGTCGGTCCCGCTGTGTTCGGTGACGCCCGCACCCGCCTCGCCCGGCTCGGCTGCCGTCTCCGGATCCTCCGACGGCTTCTCGGTAATGCTCTCGGTCGAGCCCGCCGCATCAGTTCCCGCGGCCGCCGGCTCGTCCGTCTCGCGCTCGACAGTGACGTCCGTCCCTTCCGCCTCCGAAGAGCCACCCAGACCGAGCGCGGACTTGATCTTCTCGATAATGCTCATACCCGGAATATAATTCGGCGACTACTTAAAGCCAATCGCCATCCGGCGAGAGAAACCGTGTTACAGCGCCGTTCGGAGGGCCTCGTTCATCGCGTCGACCGGTGCCGACCGATCGGTCCAGATTTCGAACGCCTCGACGCCCTGAAACAGGAGCATCCACGCGCCGTCGACGGTCGTCGCCCCCGCGGCGGCCGCCTCCCGAAGGAGGCGCGTCTCGATCGGTCGATACACCGCGTCCAGTACCGCCAACTCGTCGTGAAGCGTCAAGGCGGGAACCGGCGTCTCGTCGGACTCCATCCCCACGCTCGTCGCGTTGACGAGGATCTCCGCGCCCGCGAGCAGCTCACCGAGTTCGTCGAGCCCGTGGGCCGACGCCTGCGGGACGTCCGCCGCGAGCGCTTCGGCGCGTTCGACCGTTCGGTTCGCGATCCTGACGTCGACCCCCTCGTCGGCGAGGGCGAAGGCGGTCGCCCGTCCCGCGCCGCCCGCACCGACGACGACGGCAGTCCCGGAGAGGGCGACGCCGTGGTGTTCGAAGGCTCGGACGACGCCTGCGGCGTCGGTGTTGTAGCCGGTCGGTTCGCCGTCGAAGTCAATCGTGTTCACAGCACCGATGCGCTCGGCGAGCGAATCCGCCTCGACGAGTTCGCGAACGTCCTCCTTGAACGGGATCGTGACGTTCAGCCCGCTGATCCCGAGCGCGCCAGCGCCCTCGAGCGCCGCTTCGAGCGCTTCCCGCGTCGGTTCGAAGGTGACGTAGCGCGCGTCGATGTCGAGCACCCCGTACGCCGCTTCGTGCATCGGCGGCGACAACGAATGGCCGACGGGATTGCCGATCAAGCCGTAGACGTCCATACGAATCCCACCGAGGGAGCACTGAAAAGGGTTCGTAGGGGTAGCGATGATAAACCAGATAGTGCGATATAGAATCACCTATGGGATATCGGTGGCCCTCTCGAAGTTAAGCGCGAAGCGTCGCTCTATTCCCCACTGAGATATATTTTGGGCAAAAATCTCAATCGATGCAGGTGCACTGTCCAGTTTCGACGGGACAGTCCAGCGTCGTATCGTCGAACGTGCCGGCCACGCGGGTTCGATCCCCCAGATGTACCGAGACGGTGTCGACGTGTCTGGTGTGGCACTTTCGCGTCCCAACGGGAAGCCCGAGCAGACCGTGGACAACCACGAAACCCACTACCGGCTCTCGCTGCTGACGGGGACCTCTCACTACGACCCCGAGGAGTTCTCACGCCCACGTCTCTCTGAGGTCATCACCGACCTGCTGACTGGCTCCGACCCCGAGGCGATGCATCGGGCGTGGCTTACGTCGGACGTAGCGAGCGGGTTCAACGAGAGTATCTACTACCCGTACACGAGCTTGAAGTACCACACGCTGCTCGTGGCGGCGCTCTTGGACAACTACCGCGCCGGTTACGAGTTCGCCGATCTCCTCCTGGTCGTAGACGATACCGAGGAGATCGTGCCCCACCGGACGGTCTACACGGGCGACCGCTTCGCGCTTCGTATCGACGAGAGTGCGGGCGGGAACCCGTGGGCACGCCTTGGAAGCCGCCCGTGGCGGTCGTGGGCATCCGCGTGGAAGCGCCTCACCGCGCATCCGCTCGATGTCAACCACGACAAGCACGACATGGTGCTCGATACGAACCTCCGGCGGATCTGGAGTTGGAGCACCGCACTCCAGTACATCGAGGATCTCGAAACGCGGAGGGAGAACGCGTGACCCGCATCCAGCAGATTCATTGGGAACTCGACATGGACTACCTCGGGCATCCCTACTACGTCTCGGGGAACGCGATCTACCACGCGCTCGGGATGCAGCTGGAGCACGACGTCCACCAGCACATCAACGCCAGTCA
>SKTU01000063.1 GCA_007122455.1 Haloarculaceae archaeon
ATGACGCCGAGCCGCGGATCCATCAGCCCCATGTCGATGGGGAAGCCGTCGTCGTCGTAGGTGTCCGCCGTGATGACCTTCGTGGCGGACATGTCGCGATACTCCTCGGGGTCCATCAGCCCGAAGCTGAGCGACCCGATCTCCTTTGGTGATTGTCCAGGCATTAGACTGCGTCCTCCAGTTCGATTCGCGGGGCGATACCGAGCGCCTTCATCTCGTCGAGGAGCAACTTGAACGCGTAACTCATCTCGACCTCGTGGACGTCGGTCTCCTCGCTACAGTTCGGACAGTAGACACGGCGTTGCTCGACGTTCTCGACTGCGCTCATCCCACACTGCCCGCAGACGTGGATGAACTCGCGGTCGGATTCGTCGAGCAGCCGTTCCTTCAGCGTCATCGCCGCGCCGTGGCCGATAAAGACGTCGCGCTCCATCTCACCGATCCGGAGCCCGCCCTCTCGGGCACGACCCTCGGTCGGCTGGCGAGTGAGCACCTGCACCGGCCCGCGTGAGCGGGCGTGCAGCTTGTTGGAGACCATGTGGTAGAGCTTCTGATAGAAGATGATCCCCACGAAGATCTCCGCCTCGATCTTCTCGCCGGTGACGCCGGAGTACATGATCTCCTTGCCGTTCGACTGGAAACCGTGCTCTTCGAGCGCTCCGCGGAGCTCCTCCTCGTTTTCGCCCTGGAACGGAGTCCCGTCGACGCGTCGCCCCTCGAGGGAACCGACCTTCCCGCCGAGCATCTCGAGGATGTGTCCGACCGTCATCCGCGACGGAAGCGCGTGCGGGTTGATGACGAGGTCCGGCACGACGCCGTCCTGCGTGAACGGCATGTCCTCCTGCGGTGCGAGGTGGCCGACGACCCCCTTCTGGCCGTGTCGAGACGCGAACTTGTCCCCGAGTTCGGGGATCCGTTCGTCGCGGACCTTCACCTTCGAGAGCTTCGAGCCGTCCTCGCCCTCCATCAGCGTGACCGTGTCGACGACGCCGGATTCGCCGGAGCGCATCGTCACGGAGGTCTCACGGCGCTTCTGTGGGCTGAGCCCGCCCATGTCGTCGGGCTCCTCGAGGAATCGCGGCGGCGACGTCTTCCCGAGCAGAACGTCGTTCTCGCCGACGTCGGTCTCCGGGTTGACGAGGCCGTCCTCGTCGAGGTGGGTGTAGGCCTCCTCGCCGCGAGCACCGCGGACCTCGTCGTCGGGGATCTCGAAGCGGTCCTCCTGTCCGCCGGGATACCGGCGTTCCTCGCCCTCGTACGTCCGGAAGAAGTGCGAGCGGGCAAGCGCGCGATCGACCGATCCCTTGTTCATGACGAGGGCGTCCTCGATGTTGAACCCCTCGTAGGACATGACGGCGACGACGAAGTTCTGGGCGGCTGGGCGGTCGTCGTAGCCGATCTGTTCGGTCGTCTGGGTCTTCACGAGCGACAGCTGCGGATAGTGCAGGAGGTGTTGGCGGGTGTCGGGACGGATCCGGTAGTTCGCGCTCGGCAACCCGAGCGACTGTTTGATCATCCCCGACCCCATCGTGATCCGCGGCGACGCGTTGTGCTCGGGGTACGGGATCATTCCCGCACCGATTCCGAACATCAGCTGCGGATCCACCTCGAGGTGGGTGTGTTGCTCGGTGATATCGTCCTCGTCGACCGCGACGTAGATGTCCTCCTCCTCCTCGGCATCGATGAACTCGACGTAGCCGCGATCGACGAGGGTCTCGAACTCCATCGCACCCTCTCTGACGGCGTCGATCTCCTCGTCCGACAGCAGCGGTTCTCCATTCTCGACGACGATCAGCGGACGCCGCGCGCGGCCGGCGTCGGCGTTGACGATGACCTCGCCGGTACGTTCCCGTACGGCGACGTTGACCATCTCGTCGACCTCGCCGCGTCGGCGGGCTTCGCGAATGTCGTCTGCGAGTTTATGCGGATCCGGATGGGTGCCGATGAGGCTCCCGTTTACGTACACTTTGGCGTCTCGTCCCTGGCTCATGTTAGTCGTCTGCAGTGTGTGTTTCGACCGTCTCTATACCCGGTATTCCCTCGACGCCCATGGTGGCGAGCTCGCGTTTGAGCCCGCGCTCGTCGTCGACGTTCTGAGAGAGCTCCATCGCCTGAGCGAAGTTCTTCACCAGGCCACAGTTGGGGCCCTCCGGCGTCTCCGAGGGGCAGATGCGACCCCACTGCGTGGCGTGGAGGTCCCTCGCCTCGAAGTGTGGCTGGCTGCGCGACAGCGGACTTCGCAGCCGTCGAAGGTGGCTGAGAACACCCATGTAGTCGGTCCGATCGACGAGCTGAGAGACGCCGGATCGACCGCCGACCCAGTTCCCCGTCGCGATCGGGTGTTCCAGCCGCTCGGTCAGCACGTCCGATCGGACGACCGTGTTGACCGACAGCTGCCGGTTGCGCATGTTCGCGCGCTCGAGCTGGTATTTGACGTCGCGGGCCAGCTTGTTCAGCGCGGTCCGGAACAGATCCTTCATCAGATCGCCGGAGACCTTCAATCGCTTGTTGGCGTAGTGGTCCTTGTCGTCGGCGTCGCGGCGCTTGAGCGCGAGTTCGAAGCACGCCTCCGCCATCCGGCAGAGGTAGACCGCCTTGTTCATCCGGACCTCCTCGTCCTCGACGCCCTCCTCGTGGAGGTGCGGCAGGAGGTACCGATCGATGACGTAGTTGGCGCGCTTCAGCTGGTAGTTCTTCCCCTGTCCGGAGGCGACGCGCTGACCGAGTTCCTCGATCGCCTCGGCGGTCGATTGAACCTCCGCGGCCTCGAGATTTTCGAGCATGAACTTCACGATCTCGGGATCATCGCTGACCCGGTGGACGATCTCCTCGTCGGACTCCAGTCCGAGCGCTCGAACGAGCGTGACGAAGTTGATCGAACCCGAGACGGAGGGGAACGACACCTCGAGGATTCCCGACCGGTTCCGCTCACACAGAACCAGCGCACGATAGCCGCGGCGCTGGCTGAACGTCTTGGCGACCTGAATCTCGTCGCCGTACTTGGTGTCGTACTCGGCGAGGATCTTGTTCGGCGCGAGGTCCTCGCTCGTCATCAGGACGCGCTCGGAGCCGTTGACGATGAAGTAGCCGCCTGGATCGGCGGGATCCTCGCCGATCTCGATGAGATCCTCGTCGCTGAAGTCCGCGATGTTGCACTTCTGGGAGCCGACCATGATCGGCATTCGACCGACCTTGGTTTCGGCCTGGTCGACGACGTGCTCTTCCTCTTCCTCGCCACCGCGGACGATGCTCATCTCCATGAACACCGGCGCGGAGTAGGTGATGTTCCGCAATCGGGCTTCCTGGGGATAGAGCAGTTCCTCGGATCCGTCGGCCTCCCGGACTCGCGGGGTGACGATCCGGACGTTTCCGAGGTCGACGCGGACCGGCTCCTGTCCCTCCTTGTCGCCGATGTCGGTGTCGATCGACTCCTTCTCGTCGACGACCTCCTGCATTCCGCGCCCGAGGAAGTTGTTGAACGATCGGAAGTGGTGGGCCGCGAGTCGATCCCGCGAGAAATACTCCCGCGAGACGGCGCGTCGGGCTTCCCGGTTCATTCTACCACCAATCGATAAACGACCGCTCGATCGGCCGTCCGGGAGTTGCGGACGATCTCGACGACGTCGCCGGGCTGGGCGCCGTCCGGCAGTGCGGGGTCGAGTCGTTTGATTTTCGGCAGGTCTGTGCGGTCGATGTTGTACTCCGCGAGCACCTCCTCGATTGTCTCCTCGTCGAGGACGTTGTGCTCCGGAACCAGTGTGTGTTGGGTTACGTCTACCATGTGTTGGGCTGGCCGGCTATAGAAGCTGTCACGAGATACTACAGCCATCTACCGTCCCGAGGAATTTAATAGTTGTCAAATCGGACGGCAAGAGCTATCCGTGCCACCCCTTCTGTGACACGGCTCGGCTCGTTACCCACGGATTCGAGCGGGGCACTCAAAAGCGTTCCTACAGCGCGAGAACGTCAACAGTGCTCGCGGCGTGTCACCGTCCACCGGGGCGTCGACTATTGGAAAGCCTTAAGATGCGAACCCGGCTACCGTGGAATGCAGGGAGCCCGGGTGGTGTAGTGGCCCATCATACGACCCTGTCACGGTCGTGACGCGGGTTCAAATCCCGCCTCGGGCGCTCAATTTTAGGTTTCACTTCCACCGGTAAAAGGGAGTCCGTTTCCACGCCCTCCAGCGATTTCTGTGAACCGAGATGTCCGGTGTGACGGGGTTCAACCGCAATCCCGAGCGGACGCTCGTCCGGATCACCGAGGATATCTGCAAAATCCTCGGCGTCGACGGCCGCGACTACGATCTCCGCGCGGGCGACATCGTCACGCTCCCGTCCGCAAACGCCGCTCCACTGCTCGCGAAAAACGGTGCCGACGATGTCGAAGAACAACAACTCGGCGGACGAAATTTGGAAAGCGCGGGAGCGGGGATTGGTCTCTTTCTGGTCGAAACAGCGGTCACCAGTTACGACGGTGAGATATGGGTCGAGGAGAATGACCCTGAAGGGTCAGTCTTCGTCGTGAAACGTTAGCCGGAGGAGGATGTCAATGCTGCTGAAACCGTGTCGTCGGTTTATAATTACGCTTCAATTTAAACGAGGACTTACTTCAACTCCCGGCTGATACCGGTAGTCGTAGCGTCACTCCATGTGAGAGCACAACTGATAGGGATCATCGTAGAGGGTCATACAATTGGAATCCAAACACGAGGGACGGGATCGAATCGAAGGCCACCAAATATCCGGTCAGCTGTGATACTCCCTATGAAATGACTGAGAGGATACGTACCGGTCGAGGCAGCGGCCTCATAGCACGGATCCAGACGTGGTTTCGGACCCTGGGAGCCGACCTGTGGACCGACGGGAAGGGGTGGGTCCTGCTGTTCCTCTCGGTCGGGCATCTGCTGGCGCTCGGGACCCGGCTCGTCTACCCGGCACTGTTGCCGTCGATCACCGCGGCCTACGACCTGACGCTGACGACTGCCGGGATGGTGCTGAGCCTGATCTGGGTCGCGTTCGCCCTGGCGCAAGTGCCGGGCGGCTTACTCGCCGACCGGATCGGCGAACGTGTCACGCTCGCCGCGGCGATAGGCGTCACCGGCGTCGCCGTCGCAATCGTCGTTCTCGCGCCCGTCTTCGCAGTGTTCCTCCTCGGCCTGGTGGTCTTCGGCGTTGCGTCTGGTGCCTACGGGACGCCGCGGATCACGGCACTCAGTGATATCTACCCGGAGCGGGGCGGGATCGCGATCGGGTTGCAGTCCGCGGCCGGTAACGTCGGGACGGCGACGCTGCCGGTCATCGCCGCCGCGATCGCCGGCGTCCTCGGCTGGCGGGCCGGGCTCGGGTTCGTCATCCCGGGATTCGTCGCTGTCGCCGTCGGTATCTGGCTCGTCGTCCCCGACCGTACCTCGCCCGCGATGGACACGACCGACGAGTCGGCGACCGCGACCGGTCGGCGCGTCCTCGGGGCCGTCGTTCATCGCCCGGTGTTCGTCGGGATGGTGACGATGACAAGCATGATGTTCGTCTACCAGGCGTTCACAGGCTTCCTGCCGACGTTCCTGGTCGAGGTCAAGGGGTTCACGGAGGGCACCGCAGCGACGATGCTCGGCATCTTCTTCGCGAGTGCAATCGTCCTCCAGCCGCTCGCCGGCGGCATCGCCGACCGGTACGGCGAGCGGCGCATCATGGCCGTCCTGGCTGTGGTGACGGTCCTCACCGTTGGGGCGTTCCCGTTCGTCGAGAGCGTCGCCGTCGCAGCGGTGCTTTCGGCCGTCGCTGGCGGTCAGCTCGGGTTCTGGCCGCCCGCCTTCACATACGTCACGGCCAGCCTGCCGGACGAACTCCAGGGCAGCGGCTTCGGGCTCCTCCGGACGGTGTTCATCCTTATCGGCGCCGCTGGGCCAGTGATGGTCGGCTGGTTGGCCGACGCCGGTTACTTCAGCGAGGCGTTTTTCGTCCTGTCGGCCATCGCCGCCACCGCGATCGGGTTGAGTCTCCTGCTCCCGCGAACGCCCCGCTCGGTGTGACGCTTCACAAAAGCGCCACCGCTTCGACCAGGTGTTCGTCAACGACCTCCCGGTTCAACTCGATGCCGATCCCGTCTCCTCGGGCAGATCGATGATGCAATCCTCACGAATCGGCCTTGACTTTCCGGGCCGCTCACTCATTCCCGATATGGCCCAGCGGGCGCCTCGGCCCCAGTTATTCGTAGCAATTCAAGCAATTCAAGTAAATCAGGAGCCGCGGTACCGCGACTCGCGGAACTGTTATCCGTGTTCTCGGCATACGTTTGTTTACAATGGCAAACGGAAAAGTTGACTTCTTCAACGATACTGGCGGTTACGGTTTCATTTCGACTGACGACGGCGATCTCGATGACGACGAAGACGTTTTCTTCCACATGGAGGATGTCGGCGGAGAGGACCTGACGGAAGGGACTGAGGTCGAGTTCGACATCGAGTCCTCGCCGAAGGGGCCTCGCGCCGCGAACGTCGTCCGACTGTAATACCGAGACGCACTCGTCGCTGTAAGCGACGAACAACAACTTCGATTTTTCAACCGACCATACGTTGCAGCTGAGGCTATCTGGCCAATCCGGAAACACCGACATCGAGAACGTCGCGTGACCGACACGCACCGTACATCTCGCAACGCGAGTTCCGTGCTTTCGAAGTTCGAAGGCGACGATCCGCACAGCTCGATCGAGTCGGTGACTCGACCCGAAACCCGATCAGCCGCGGCTCAGCGACCGGGTTTGAGAACTCGCCACGCGACGGTCGGACGAAACAGCGAAGACGGCTGTTTCTCCATCGTTATGACGCGGTTGAATGCCTCGGACAGTTCTCCGTCTTGGTGTGCTTTACGATTCAATCTGGCGAAGTAGCTGTTCAAAAGGTCAGTTCCGGTCGGTTTCGGCCCGGTCGTCTGCGGAAACTGAAAGTCCGAGCCGACTGCGATCCTCCAGGCGTCGTCGACGATCCGCTCTGTTCGGTCGAAAAATCGGCGGGCGAGTCGGTCCCGATCGTCGTTCGCCAACGTGTGGTGTAACTGCAGCGCCTCGAGCGCAGCCACGGACATCCCCTGACCGTAGATGGGATTGAAGCTGGCAATCGCGTCGCCGATGACGATCAAGCCGTCGGGGAACCGTTCGAGAGTTCCGTAGCGACGTCTGAGGTTCGACGGGAACGGATAGTGCGGGATCTCCTCGGAGACCAGCTCGTGCTCATCGAGGAGGTTCTCGATGTCCGGGATCGGCAAGCTGGCAGCGTAATCGACGAACGCCTCCGGATCGGTCGGTGGCGGATCGCCGTGGACACCGACCAGCGTCACCATCCGCCGGTCGCCTTCGATCGGGAACGTCCCACAGCCGCGCGTTCGCGGCGGGTTCGGCGTCAAAAAGTACGATCGTCGCGATCCGTGAGGACGCTCGAGGACGGCAGTACTGTACGCCAGATCGATGCGAACCTCCTCGCGGGGTGGAGGGTCGTAGCCGTGTGCCTCCAGCCACGTCGACGTCCGAGACGTCCGTCCGGTTGCGTCGACGACGAGATCGGTACGGATCTCCCGTTCGCCGTCTCCCGTTCGGACGGTGACGCCCGTGACGGTCGAAGCGTCGTCTTCGACGAGATAATCGACGAAGTGGCAGCCGTCCCGTACCTCGATTCGATCGAGTGCGGCGACCCGCCGCCGGGTTACTTGCTCGAATACCGGTCGACTCGCACAGCGTATCGGTTGACGAGTGGGCCCGTCCGCGAGGAAACCGCCTTCCTCGTATATCTGCAAGTCGCTGGCGAGATCGATCAGCACTGCGCCGGCGGTAG
>SKTU01000143.1 GCA_007122455.1 Haloarculaceae archaeon
CGGGAGCGTCGACGGCGTTCGAGCTGCCTCACGGAGCGAGCTGACCAGCGTCGAGGGGATCGGCGAGGCGACCGCCGAGTCGATCGAGCGGGCGCTCTGATCGGCCGCGCTATCCGGTCGGGGCCAGCACGACCGGATTGATCGGCCCGCCGCTCGCCCGCTCGACGTGCAGCGGCGCCGCAGTCAGCAGGCACACGTACTCGCCGGCGGCGTCGCAGGCGTCCGCCAGTTCCTCGAGCCAGAGCATCTCCACGAGCGGCAAGCCGAGATTTCGAAGGAACGCGCCGTGAAGCGGGAGGACGTACCGCTCGCCGTCGATCCACTGGACGACGCGCTCGACGGCGACGTTGTCGGCACCGATCGCTGCGACGTCGAGTTCGTGGACCCACTCGACGAGCGCCTCGCTGAAGACGAGCCCTGGTTCGTCAGTCGGACTCCACGCGGCGTCTGGATCGCGCGTCCGGGAGAGCGATCCCGTCCGAACGAGGAGCACGTCGCACTGCCGAACCGACACGCCCTGTTCGGTTGCCGTTCGCTGGAGTTCGTCCAGCCCGATCTCGTACTCCGGGGGAAGTCGATCCCTGTCGCCGATCGCGCGCCCGACATCGAGGAGAACGGCGCGACCGGCGACGCCGCACTCGGCGGCCGGGGAGATCGAAAGCGCCCCCAGCCCCCTCGTCTCGACGACGGCACCGTCGAGCGTTTCGACGGGCTGTTCGAACCGCTTTCGCTCGGCAGTCGTCGCGGCGTCGAAGCCGTTGTAGAGGGTTTCGCCGTACCACGCGTGACCGAGTGCGTCCATGTGGCTGATCCCGTGTGGATACAGCGGCGTGACGAACCGGTCGTCGACGAACTTCATTCCGGCTTGCGGCTCGAACTCGCCGTCCCGATAGGCCGCCGCGTCGCAGACGTTCTCCCGACGGACCGGTCCGCGGCCGGGGAAGGCCGGATCGCCGGTCGCGGTCGTCGGTCGATCCTCCGGCGGGATCGGCTCGCCGGTGATCGGTAATCCGAGCGTGTACCGCTCTATCGCGCCGTCGCCGTTCGCCAGCGCTGCGCGCAGACCGGCGGCCATCTCGGCGCTTCCGAGGAGGTTCAGGGTCCCGCGCTCGTCGTCGGGGCCCCACCGCCCCCAGTTGTCGGGGAGACCGTCCAGCAGTGCGCCGATCGGCCCGGCGTCGTCGGGACCGCCGTCGGGGAGCGCCAGTGCGGCCCCACAGTCGCAGTTCGTCATGGAACCGCTTCCACGGCGCTGGAAAAGTAACTGCCGCCGTCGGTGGGGCGAGTCCACCGTCGGATCGTCGACCGATCCGCAGCTTCAAGTCCGCTTGCACGAACACAACTCGTAGTGACTCAATTCGTCTGCTGTGCCGGCTCCACGGCTACGGCCGCTATCGACGGGATCAGCGCCGCCGGTGCCGATCCGGAGGCGATGGTCCACACGCCCGGCGCGGACGCCGAAATCCTCGTCTACGGTCGGCCGGTCCGATCACCGGTCGTACCGGTTTCGCCCACGGGCTGTCCGACGCCCGCGGTCGTCACCCGCGCGGTTCGCGAACACCTCGGTTTCGACTGCACGATCGTCGACGCCGGCCTCGCGGAGCCGACCGGTGCACCGACGGTGCACGTCGGCGCGTCCCCAGGGAAGGACATTCGGGAACGGGATCCGGTTCCCTCCGCACCCGGTTGCTTCGCCGCCGCTCGCGAGTTCGGCCGCGCGATCCCGGACGACGAACTGTTTCTCGCCGAAACGGTTCCCGGCGGGACCACGACGGCGCTCGGCGTCCTGACTGCTCTGGGCGAGGCGGAGCTCCTCGCCCCGTCGGGTGGCGTCTCCTCGTCGCTCCCGGAGAACCCGCTGGAACTGAAGCGGCGCGTCGTCGCCGAGGCCCTCGAGGCGTCGTCGCTCGCTCCCGGCGACTGTGCCGGCGATCCCCCTCGAGCGATCCGCCGCTGTGGCGACCCGGTGTTGGCGGTCGTCGCCGGTATCGCCGCCGGCGCGCTCGAAGCCGACACCGCAGTCACGCTGGCTGGCGGTACTCAACTCGTCGCCGCGGCGGCCGCGCTCCGACACGGCGGCTACGAGGGATCGCTCCGGCTCGCGACGACCTCGTTCGTGGCCGACGATCCCTCGATCGATCTGGACGCCGCGGCATCGGCACTGGATCTTTCAGTCACCGTCTCCGATCCCGGATTCTCCGACGGCCATCCGGCGACCGCACCGTACCTCGCCGGCGAGGCCAAGGAAGGGGTCGGCATGGGTGGGGCTCTGGCGCTCGCCGACCGAACCGGAGTACCGATGGCGGCCGTCCGTGAAACGCTCCGGGCGATCTACGACGATCTCCTGGCCGAACGGGAGCTCCAAACGTGAAGGGGTTCGTCCTCGCCGGGACCGCCTCCGGCGTCGGGAAGACCGTCGCGACGTTGTCTATCCTCCGGGCGCTGTCGGCGGCCAACCACGAACCACAGCCCGCCAAGGCCGGTCCGGACTTCATCGATCCGAGCCACCACGCCGTCGTTGCGGACCGTCCTTCCCGAACGCTCGACCCGTGGCTCTCCGGCGAGGACGGCGCGATCCGCAACTACTGGCGCGGCACGGGCGACGTCTGTGTCGTCGAGGGGATGATGGGGCTCTACGACGGCACGAACTCGACGGCCTACGTCGCCGAGACGCTCGATCTCCCGGTCGTCCTGGTCGTCGATGCGGCCGCGGGGATGGAGAGCGTCGCCGCACAGGCGCTCGGGTTCCGCGAGTACGCCGTCGTCGCGGAGCGGGAGATCGACGTCGTCGGCGTCATCGCACAGCGAGCCCACGGCGGCCGCCACGCGGAAGGGATCCGCGAGGCGCTTCCGGACGACCTCACGTATTTCGGTCGAGTGCCGCCCCTCCCGGAGCTCGAGATACCGGATCGCCACCTCGGCCTCTTCATGGGCGAGGAGGCGCCGATCGACGAGAGCGCGCTCGCCGAGGCAGCCGAGGCGATCCGGACCGACCGCCTCCTCGCCGTCGCACGGGAGCCGCCGCGTCCGACCCACGCCCCCGACCGTGACGGCGTGGACGCGACGGTTGCCGTCGCCGAGGACGCCGCCTTCGCGTTCCGCTATCCCTCGACCGTCGAGCGGTTCCGCGAGCGGGCGACCGTCGAGGCGTTCTCGCCGGTCGCCGGCGATCCGGTGCCGGAGTGTGACGGCGTGTATCTCCCCGGCGGCTACCCCGAGCTGTACGCCGCCGAGCTGGAGTCCACTGACACTCTCGATCAGCTCGCGACGCCGGCCGCCGACGGACTTCCGATCCTCGGCGAGTGCGGCGGGTTGATGGCGCTCTCGGAGTCGCTGACGACGACCGACGGCGATCGCTACGCGATGGCCGGAGTTCTCCCCGCCGACGTGAATATGTGCGACCGGTATCAGGCGCTCGACCACGTCGAACTCCGCTCGGCGGGAACGCTCACCGCGCCGGCCGGCGAGACGCTCCGCGGTCACGAGTTCCACTACTCGGCGGCCGACGTCGACGCCGACGCCACGTTCGCCTTTGACGTCCGGCGTGGCGACGGGATCGACGACGGCCGAGAGGGTCTCACCGAGCATCGGACGCTCGGCACGTACGCTCACGTCCACGCCGAATCCGGGGCGTTCGACGCCTTCCTCGACTCGCTTTGATCAGGCGAGATCGGCCGACGCGGCCCGAAGCGCCTCGACGGCCATCTCCGGCGTCACATCGAGCGGTTCGTTTCCCATCGAGGTCGTCTCGGCGCAGGCGGCGCTCCCGATCCGCCGAAGCGTTTCTTCGTCGACGTTCAGCTCATCGAGAGTGACGTCGAGACCGAGATCGTCGAGCAGGTTCGCGACCGATGCGGCGGCCGGTGCGTCCTCCACGTGGAGCTGTGCCAGCGTGCAGAAGCCGACGAGCAGCCCGTGCGGCGGCTCGGTAACGCCAGCGACTCTGAACCCGACTTCGAGGGCGTGGGCGCCGGCTAGACCGCCGTTCTCGAATCCGAGTGCCGAACCGAGAAGGATCGCCTCGACTGCGCTCCCGACGGCGACAGTCGGCTCGCCGCGCTCGGCGTCGGCGAGCGCCTCCGTTCCCCGCTCGACGATGACGCCGTGCACCCGCCGAGCGATCGACCGCCCGACGTCGGTCGGTGCGGTACCGTGAACCGTCCGTCCGTCCGCCTCGGCGCAGGCCGCCGCCTCGAAGCGAGCCGCCAACGCGTCGCCCAGACCGTGTCGGAGATAGTCGGCCGGTGCGTCGGCAAGTACCGACGTGTCCGCGAGCACCAGCTCCGGGGGTCGATCGCGTAGTTCGGTGCCGGCGGTCCGTCCGTGCTCGTCGTAGAGGACGGCGACGGAGCTCGCCGCCGCGTTCGTACTCGGGACGGTCGGTACGGCGGCGTATTCGGTTTGGCTCCGGCTCGCTGCGGCTTTTGCGGCGTCTAGCGCGGTGCCGCCACCGACACCGACGACGAGGTCGATGTCGGCGCCGGTGCCGGTGATTCGATTTCGGAGCTGCGTCACTCGGGACTCCGTACAGCTGTCGACTCCGGAGCGTCGCTCGACCTCGGTTCCACCGGTCTCCAGCGCCTCGGTGAGAGCTCCTCCGACAACCGACAGCGCGGTTTCCCCGCCGACGAGGAGCGCCCGATCGGCGTCGAGTCGCCCGAACTGCTCGGCTGCCGCCTCGAGAACGTCAGTTCCCTGCACGTATCGATCGGGACCGACGAACGCTGCAGTGGTCATACGTGGCGTTGACGGGCGTCGGTCAAAAAGCCGCCCGGCCGCTCAGAACTCCTCGTCGGGCGTCGGCACGCTGTCGTCGGGATCCTCCAGCTGGTCGAACTCCTCGCGGAGCGTGCGGATCCGATCGCGGATGTCCGCTGCGAGTTCGAACTCCAGGTTGTCGGCGGCCTCCTGCATCCGACGCTGGAGGTTCTCGACGAGCTGTTCGGCCGCCTCCGGCGAGTCGACGTCGATCCCCGCCACGTCGCCGGTCTCCGTCTCGGCGCCGGGGAGGTTCGTCTCGCCGATCTCCTTCTCGATCGACCGTGGCTTGAAGCCGTGCGCTTCGTTGTGTGCGGTCTGAATCTGCCGCCGCCGCCGCGTCTCCTCGATCGCCGACTCCATCGCCCCGGTCGTCTCGTCGGCGTAGAGCACGACCGACCCGTTGACGTTTCTCGCCGCCCGTCCCATCGTCTGAACGAGCGTCGTCTCCGAGCGCAGGAACCCCTCCTGATCGGCGTCGAGGATCGCGACGAGGCTCACTTCGGGGATGTCGAGCCCCTCCCGCAGGAGGTTGATCCCGACGAGTACCTGGATATCCCCGAGACGGAGCGACCGGACGAGCTCGTGGCGCTCCAGGGTGTCCGTCTCGTCGTGCATGTACGCCACGTCGACGCCCGCTCCCTCGAGATACTCCGTCAGGTCCTCGGCCATCCGCTTCGTCAGCGTCGTCACGAGGACGCGCTCGTCGTCCGGTGTCGCCTCGATGCGCTCGAGCAGATCCTCGATCTGTCCGTCGGCCGTCGTCACTTCGATCTCGGGGTCGACGAGGTGGGTCGGTCGGACGATCTGCTCGACGACGTTCGCGGAGTGTTCGCGCTCGTAGTCGGCCGGCGTCGCCGAGACGTACAGCGTCCGATCGGTTTTCGCCTCGAACTCCTCGAACGTTAGCGGGCGGTTGTCGTACGCGGTCGGGAGGCGAAAGCCGTTCTCGACGAGCGAGTCCTTCCGGGATTTGTCGCCCTCGTACTGACCCTTGATCTGCGGGATCGTCTGGTGGGATTCGTCGATAACCGTCAGAAAGTCGTCCGGGAAGTAGTCCAACAGCGTGTACGGGGCCTCGCCTGGCTCCCTGTCGGACATGTGTACCGAGTAGTTCTCGATTCCCGAACAGTAGCCGGTCTCCCGGAGCATCTCGATGTCGAACGTCGTCCGCTCGTCGATTCGCTGGGCGGCGACGAGGTCGCCCTGCCGCTCGAAGTAGCGAACGCGCTGCTCTTTCAGCTCCTCGATCTCCGAGATGGCGCGCTCGAGCCGTTCCTCCGGAATCGAGTAGTGCTCGGCTGGGTGGACCAGGGCTGCCGGCTCCGTCGAGACGGCCTCGCCCTTGAGCGTGTCGACTTTCGTGATCCGATCGATCTCCGCTCCCCAAAACTCCACGCGCAACGCGTACCGCCCGTACATCGGAAACACCTCGACGGTGTCGCCGCGAACCCGAAAGGTCCCCTGCTGGAAGTCGACGTCGTTGCGCTCGTAGTTCAACTCGACGAGCCGCGCGAGCAGTTCGTCACGACCGATCTCCTGGCCGTCTTCGAGACGCAGCGCCATCGATTCGTAGTTCGTCGGATCGCCGAGCCCGTAGATCGCCGACACCGATGCGACGACGATGACGTCCTCTCGCGTCAGGAGCGACCGGGTCGCCGAATGTCTGAGCCGGTCTATTTCCTCGTTGATCGACATGTCCTTGTCGATGTAGGTGTCAGTCTGTTCGACGTAGGCCTCTGGCTGGTAGTAGTCATAGTACGAGACGAAATATTCGACGGCGTTGTTCGGAAAGAGGGTGCGGAACTCCTCGTAGAGCTGGGCCGCGAGCGTCTTGTTGTGCGCCAGTACGAGTGTAGGCTGCTGGAGCTTCTCGAGCACCCACGAGACGGTGTTGGTCTTTCCCGAACCGGTGACGCCGAGCAGCGTCTGCTTTTCGGCGCCGGATTCGAAGCCGTCGACGAGCTCGGCGATCGCGGCCGGCTGATCGCCGGCGGGTTCGAACGGTGCGTCCACCTCGAAGCGCCCCGCGGCGTCGGGACGGTCCGGCTGCAGTGGGCCGGTGTCGCTCATTGGGTGTACTGCGGGGCGCGGACACTTCAGACGCTCGCTCGGGGGCGGTCGCTCGCTCCGATAGCTAGTACGCCGATTGTCGTCGCCCCCTTCGACGGCGACCTAATATACGCTCGAAAACGCTCGAAAACGGTGATTTCGGACGCTTCGACTAAAGGCGATAAAAGAAAAGAGTTAATCGCCTCGCAGGACCGTTTTCAAACGATCATGGCAAAGGTTAGCGTTATCGGCGCTGCCGGGACAGTCGGCGCCGCCGCGGGCTACAACCTCGCGCTCCGGGACGTCGTCGACGAACTCGTCTTCGTAGACATTCCGGATCAGCGCGAGACGACGATCGGACAGGCGGCCGACACGAACCACGGTATCGCCTACGACTCGAACACGACGGTTCGGCAGGGCGAGTACGAGGACACCGCCGGCTCCGACGTCGTCGTCATCACGGCCGGAATCCCTCGAAAACCGGGACAGACACGGATCGATCTGGCGGGCGACAACGCCCCGATCATGGAGGACATCGGTTCCTCGGTCGACGAGCACAACGACGACTACGTCTCGATCACGACCTCGAACCCGGTCGACCTGTTGAACCGGCACCTCTACGAGGCCGGCGACCGGGACCGACACGAAGTGATCGGCTTCGGTGGTCGACTCGACTCCGCGCGGTTCCGCTACGTGCTCTCCGAGCGGTTAGACGTCCCGGTGAAGAACGTCGAAGCGACGATCCTCGGCGAACACGGTGACGCTCAGGTGCCGGTCTTCTCGAAGGTCCGCGTCGACGGCCGCGATCCGTCGTTCGCCGCCGACGAGCGCGAGGAGATCCTCGGGGACCTTCAGGAGTCCGCGATGGACGTCATCGAGCGGAAGGGCGCAACGCAGTGGGGTCCGGCGACCGGCGTCGCTCACATGGTCGAAGCGGTGCTGCGGGACACCGGAGAGGTGCTCCCCGGTTCGATCGTTCTCGATGGCGAGTTCGGCTACGAGGACAC
>SKTU01000068.1 GCA_007122455.1 Haloarculaceae archaeon
ACTGTGTACGATCTCGAACAGCGCCTTCCGCATCTCATTCGCGTTCAGGAGTTCCTCGACGAGTTGACGGAGGTCGACGAGCCGAGAGAAGCGAGCCGGGAGCTTCCCACTCCTGTGGAGCACATCGAGGTCGACGACGTCTCCTTTTCGTACGACTCGACCGACCGAATCCTCTCGAACGTCTCCTTCGAGTTCGATCGCGGCGAATTCATCGCCTTCGTCGGCCCGTCCGGTGCAGGCAAGTCGACGATCGCTTCACTTCTGAGTCGCCTTTACGAGCCCGACAGCGGTCGAATATACGCCAACGACGTTCCGATCGATCAAGTCGACATCAACGAGTGGCGTTCGCGGGTCTCGGTGGTCCGACAGCAGCCCCACATCTTCAACACGACGCTGGCGGAGAACGTCGCGATCGGACGGGACGACGCCACGCGATCGGAGATCGAGCGAGTGTGTGAACTCGCGCGGGTCACGGAGTTCGTCGAGGAACTCCCCGACGGCTACGAAACCGTACTCGGGGACAACGGGGTTCGGCTCTCCGGTGGCCAGCGCCAGCGCGTCGCGATCGCTCGGGCACTGCTGAAGGATGCCGACCTGTTGATCCTCGACGAAGCGACGAGCGATCTCGACACCAATCTCGAACAGCAGGTACACGACGCGATCGAGGCCTCCGAGCACGACCGAGCCCTGGTCGTTATCGCCCACCGGCTCTCGACGGTCACGGACGCCGACCGGATCTACACCGTCGAACACGGGAAGATCACCGAAACCGGCAGTCACGGCGAACTCATAGACAACGACGGCCAGTACGCGGATCTCTACGCGATGCAGGCCGGGAGCAGCTGATCGGAGCGCAGTCTCTCGACGTCGTACTCTTCACAGATCTCCGTTCCCGTCGTTAGCCGGCGACCTGTGCGTCGACGTCGCCGTCACCGGCGACCGTCACGTGGCAGCCGGAGAACTGAAACGAGAGCGAAAGCTCGACCGAGCCACCGATCTCGGAACGCTGAACGATCCGCTCGACGCTTTCGATGTCGATGACGTCGTAGAGCTGTTCGTCGATCCGAACCGGGTCGACGTTCCGCTCCTCGGAGACTGCCATGACAACGCGATACTCCAGGTCGTCCGCTGTGGCCCGTGCGTCTACCATGGTTTCGGGGAGTAGCTATCGACCTATCGTCGTTGTCCGAACGGATATAGTGCGCAGAGCGGTCGGACACTACGTGTGTAGTATCCGTCGTCAGCGATTTCGGTCCCGGTCGTCGTTCGACGGAGAATCCCCGAAGAGCGACGAGAAGAGTTTCCGCTCGGTGGTTCGGAGGTGACGGTTGAACGTGGGCTGGGTGATGCCGAGGCGTTCGGCGACCTCCTCACCGGTGTTGGTCCGGGGCCAGTTGAAGTAGCCGTTCAGATATGCCGTCCGGACGGCCTCCAGCTGTCTGTCGGTGAGCTGCTCTTCGACGGCAGTTATCGGGTCCGTCCCCCTCTCGACGGCCGACCGCTCCCGTTTCGCCCGGAGTTCGACCGAGCGGTATCCGTCCTCGAGCGTCTCGATCAACTTCCGGACGTCGGCCGAACTGGGAAGGGTGACCGTCGTTTCGATCGTGTCGCCGTCCGCCACGAGCTCTTCGACGTTGGCGCCGTAGTCTGCGAGCCGCTCGTTGACGGGGGTTCGCGTAACCGTCGCGTCGACGGTCGCATCGGCGCCGTCGGTCAGTCGACGGATCGACTCGACGGCGACGACTGACTCCAGAGCCGACGGATCGCCGTCGGTATCGAGATACAGCGTCGATCGCCCGTCGCTCCGTGGGAATACGCCTTCGACCCGAACCGGCTCGTCGACTGCACCTGTCAGTTTAGCCAACAGTGCGTCGCCGTCTTCGATACGGAGGTCGAGTTCGACGACCGACCTGCTGCGCAGCGATCGCTTGGTTTCGACCCCGTTGATCGCGTTCGCGACAGTCGTCCCCAGTTCGGTCAACAGCTTGCCGAAATCCCCCGCGAACGCGTCCGCTCGACTCGCGTACACCGACAGAACGCCGTAGGAGAGGTCGTTGTAGACGAGCGGAACGCTCATCGTCGACTGGAAGCCGCACGAGAGCGCTTGCTGCCGCCACCGATGTTCGCGGAAGCCCGTCGAAACGTCGTCGACCGCGACCGGCTCTCCGGAGACGATCGCGCGTGCCGTCGGCTCGTCGGTCTCCGACGTCGAGAGGGTGTCCAGATCCGTCGTGAGTGCGTCTAACTCGTCGAGATACCCTTCGTCGGTTCCGGCTCTGGCAACCGGACGAAGGCCAGCGTGGGTTCGATATCGCTCGCCGATCCAGGCGAACGACACCGAGCCGGCGTCGACGAGCTGTTCGCAGACCGCTTCGGCGATACCCTCGAGGGTGTCGGCGTCGACGAGCGCACTGTTGATCCGTCGGAGCAGGTCGTTGAACTCGTGAAGTCGCTCGAGCCGCTCGGTCCGTTCGGCGAGGGAGTTCCGCTGTTCGGCGAGTTCGGCTTCCCGGTCGACTCTGCCGAGGGCGGCGACTGCGTTCGCCGCGAGCAGTTCGGCGGGTTCGGTGAGCTCCTTCGCGACCGACTGGTCCGGGAGACGGACGACGAGCAGTCCGTACTCGTCGAGTGTCGCGAACAGCTGTTGTCGTGGCACCGACGTTCGATCCGTGGGTTCCAGCACGCGGCCGGTCGGGTTGATCTCCCCGTCGACGGTCGTGCTTTCCTGCTCGGCTCGCTGGAACGACGGGAGATCATCGGCAATCTCGGCGTTCCGGTGGCCACTCAGATCGATGGGTTGGTCACCGGTGGTGAACGCCTCCCACTCGGCGGTTCCGATCCCCTTGAGATCGGGATCGGGTTCGTTCGCTATCCACGCCGTCGGTTCCAGAACCGTTTCGTCCCCGTCGTAGAGGTAGACGACGACCTCGGCGTCGGGCCACACCGAAACGACGACGTCGGCGACGGTTTCGCAGACCTCCCCGGGATCGTCAGCGCGGAGCAGCCGACGCGCCGATTGGTTGAGCGCTTCCAGCGTTCGCTCGTGGTGTCGACGCTCGGTCGCGTCCCGGAGCACGCCGACGTGTTGGCGCGTTCCGTCGTCGAACTCGATCGTCGAGAACCGCGTCTCGATCGGGAGCGTGCTGTCGTCGGCCGTCCGAATCGCGGATTCGAGGACGCCGACGTTCGACTCCTCCTCGCGGAACTGAGCGATGATTCGGTCCGCCACGGCTATCGTCTCTTCGCCCGCAAGCATCGTGGAGTGGGATCCGACGAGTTCGTCCCGGGCGTATCCGGTCATCGACGTGACGGCCTCGTTGACGGAGGTGATGACGAACGCCTCGTTCACGAGGAACACGCCGTCGGGAAGCTGTTCGAGGATCTTCGCCGCGTACTCGCCGTCCCGAAGCGACGTATCGGTGACGTCCTCGCGGTTCCGGTTCTCCGACATAGTCACTTCTTTATGTGTGTACGGTTAACTTACTCGGTTTATTCCTGAAATTATAGATTTCTGAAAGCCCATTATCGCCACCCATGACGTGTAAGATCGGTGGCGTCAGTGATTCTCTATTTTACCACAGACGGTGATTATGGTCGTGGTAAATGTACAATATAAAAAGAATGAATTTTAGAGATTGTCATTATAACATGAAATTTTCATATCGAGAACAAAATAAACAGAAAATTTAAGTGTTTAACGCAATGCTAACAGGGTATGGCCCACAGGGCTCGTTGGCACACTGCATCAGAGCGGTACGGGGTACCGGGTATCGACGGTGGGGAGTACGCTCAACAGATCGATAAGGTGTACTTACCGACGGCGGTTCGGGAGCACGTCGAAACGTACGATCGTATTATTGGCGACCGGGAACCGTTCCTCTGGAAATGGTTTCATAATCTCTCGGACGAGTTCGCGCTGAGCTCTATCGCCCCGGACGCGATGGACGCCGCGCGGGAACAGAAGACGCTACTGACGATCCTCGTAACAACACTCGACGATCTCGCCGAGAAAGACGGTGCGACCGCGACGTTTCAGCGTGCGCGTCGCGAACTATTCGAGGCAATCGAAACCGACGACCGCGACCGAACGGACGCCGACTCGGACGTCCTCGCGTTCGTCGAGGAGTTGTGGACCGCCATCGACAGTCGGCTTCGGAACGCACCTCGCTACGACGAGTTCGCCGACGTCTTCGAATACGACCTCCGTCAGACGGTCAACGCCATGGACTACTCGAGGGTCCTGAACGACAACGCGACGATGGCCAACCGAACCGAGGCCGAGCGGTTCGACGCGTACAACATGGCGATGTTTCCGTACGCCGACGTCGATCTGATGCACTCGCCGACGTTCCAGATCCGTGAACTGGGCGCGCTCCGGAGCCTCCTCTGTGAACTCCAGCAGATGGCGCGGATCGGTAACTGGCTCACCACCTGGGAGCGAGAGCTCGCCGAGGGCGATTTCAGCTCCGGGATCACGGTCTGTGCGCTGCGACGCGGCGTGATCCAACCCGCGGAGCTCCAGAACGCGGGGGAAGAGACCGTCGAGCGACTCGTTCAGCGAATTCGATCCCACGGAATCGAATCGGAGTTCGTTCGCGATTGGCAGATCCGAAACAAGGCGGTCCGGAAGTCGACCGGAAAACTGCGGAGCGTCGACGCGGGTGCTATCATAGACGGCCTCGAAGCCGTGATGAATCACCACCTCGCGAGTGACGGCTACAAGTGACGCCGCTCCCTCGATCGGCCTACCGTGAAACTCGCTCGACGCTCGCGAGGTCCCTACCCTTCACAGCCCTCTACTCGCAGATCGTTCCCCTCGATCTGGATCCGGTAGCCGAACGCGACGAGCGAGACGGAGATCCCTTTCGCGGATCTGACTAGGCGATCTAGAGCGTCCGGATCGATAGAGCCGTACAGGGTGGAGCCGGGAGCCCGTCCGATCTCCGCCGGGTCGCGGTCCTCGGCAGTGGCTATCGCCTCGACGACGGCTACGCTCGGTAACGTTTCGTTCCAGTCGTAATGTAGCGTGGCAGTACCACGTTGTCGCATACCTCTACCAGCGACTCTGCGTATTTAACGTCTCTTGAACCCCTGTGGAGTTTTATTCGGTGAATCGGTACGTCTTCCGTTCTTCGGCGTGGAACGGACGGTGACCGATTCAGGAGTGTCTTCTCATCGGATCGCCGCTCGGTGTAGCGTCTGGACTCGCTCGGCGTGATCCGCCCACGTCCACCGCTGTTCGAGGAGACGATCGTGTCCCGCCTGTCCCATCCGTCGAAGCCGGTCGCGGTCCGTGACTGTCGACGAGAGAGCCGCGACGAGCGCGTCAGCGTCCGCCGGGGGGATCAGAACGCCCGTCTCCCCGTCGACGACCTGTTCGGGGATCCCGTCAGTATCGGTGGCCAGCACCGCCGTTCGGCTCGCCATCGCCTCGTAGATCACCGTCGGACGCCCCTCCGAGCGACTCGGGAGCAACAGGAGATCCGCGATCGCGAACCACCGGCGCAGCGCGAGCGGGGAGAGCCCGGAGTAGACGTACCGCTCCGGGAACGGACTCGCCGCGAGGGCCCGTTTCAGCTCGTCTCTCAGTCCGCCACCGGTCCCGACGAAGACGAACACGGTATCGGAGGGATCGAGCCGAGGAAGCGCCTCGATGATCTCCGAGACGCCCTTCGCTTCGGTGTACCGACCGACGAAGAGGACGACGGTCGTCTCGGCGTCGACGTCCAGTTCTCGGCGGATCTGCTGGCGCTGGTCGACCGGGAAGTTGTCCGGGTCCGCCCCGATCGGGACAGTCGTCACCTTCTCCGGCGCCGTGAGGCGTCGGGCCTTTTCGGCGAGTCGGTCGCTGACGCAGAGCACTCCGGTTGCTTCGTCCAGCGTTTCCTCTATCATCGCCCGAACGCCGAACGGCTGTGAGTCGAGCGTGTTGAGAAGTGTCCCGTGGGAGACGACGAACAGCGGGAGGTCGTGGTCACGAACGTACGGTACCATTCCGTAGCCGTCGGGGTAGATGTGACACGCCTGAACGACGTCCGGCGGGTCGAAGTTGCGATCGACGTACTCCGGTATCCGGCGCGCGTACGACTTCCCGGAGACGCCGTAAAAGAGTCGCTTCGGGAGCAGATACCAGAACCGCGGATGGTGGACGGTGTATCCGCCCCAGCACTCGGTGCGGGGGAGCGACGAGTACGCCGAGTAGGGACCGACCGGCGGTGCGAACGGACGCGGGGATACGGCCTCGATCGCGGTTCCCGCCTCGTTGAGCGACCTGATGATGCGGTGATTGAACAATCCCTGATACGGTCTGATGCTGTCAGGGTGGTTGATCGCGCTCGCGACAACAGAGTACATTCGGTTCTGCTTCCGATCGTTCGCCGGCCGACAAAACTATGCGCCGGTTACCACCACCATCTCTCGGTCGACGTGGCGAGTGAACGACGACTCACCGGTCCGTCGATCCGATCCGCGACGACGCAGTCGAGAGCAAAAGCCCCGCCACCGCTATCGCGCCCACGACGACGAAGGCAGCGGTTTGGGCGACGGTCCCGCCGGAGTACCGGAGCAATCCGACCGCTGCGACCACAGCGAGGAGGACACCACCGATCCGAAGCGCGCGAGCGGGAATGATTTCGAGGAAGATCGCTTTCACCAGCGTCAGCCCGTGGAGGACTGGATTGTGTGTGCTGGCTCCCTCGACGTCGTAGTTGATCGTCGTCGCCACTTCCTCGATATCGTATCCCTCGCGTGCGGCGTGAAAGAGGAGTCCGAGACTGGCGTCCATCCCGTAGCCGACGTCGTCGCTCTCGACGATCGTCTCGATCACCTCCCTGCGGTACGCTCGGAACCCGCTCTGTGTGTCCGAAACGCCCGGTGAGGAGTACCGAAGCCGCAGTCCAGCGTTCGCGAGGAAGTTCACGACCGCCAGTCCCACGCGCCGGTACGCCGGGATCCGCGAGCCCGATCCGGCGACGAACCGGCTCCCGACGACGATCTCCGCACCGCTCGTCCGCTGGGCGTCGAGGAGTTTGGGGATGTCAGACGGGTCGTGTTGGCCGTCGCCGTCGAGAATCACCAGCCGATCGACGTCGGTCACGTAGGCGTGGTGGAAGATCGTCTGTAGCGTCGCCCCGTACCCCTGGTTGTGCTCGTGTCTGACGACTTTCGCACCGGCGGCGCGTGCGCGCTCGCTCGTTTCGTCGTCGCTGCCGTCGTCGACGACGAGTATCGTGTCCGCGTAGCGTTTGGCATCCGCGACGACGTTCGCGATCGAGTGTGCCTCGTTGTACGCCGGGATGCCGACCATGATCTCCAACGCCGACGCACGTTCCGGCTCGACGATCGAACTCGTCTGATCTGCCAGCCCGTTCGCGGTTCCGGGATCGGATCGCACGCTTTCGAGGGAGAGGGCGTCTCGGTTCGATGGGCCGGACCGATTCGTGGGGTGTTCGGTATCCTGTCTACTCATTACTCGTTCTCCTAGCCGGGACCAGGTCGGTCCGATCGTAGGGCTCAGACCTGTATTGTTACAACCAGAATAACTCTCACAGGCCCCCGTTTCGACCACACGGTAATCCCTAAAAACCGAGGACAGACGAGCGAATTCGACCCTCGTTCGAGACGACGTTTTCTCCTCGAAACTGTCCCTTCTCGGACGTACGATTCGCTATCTATAACACTCTGCTCCGAACGGATAAGTTAATAATAATAGATATTTTGTGAGCTTTTATTTTACGTACGATGCACGACATTATTCGTGATATGGTGTCTGATATATCTATTTGGTGATATATTTACAACCAGCTACGGAATCGGCAAACTCCCCCACAGTGGACTGTTCTGATTCGACGGGATGCGAGAACCATCTCGTCTGTGAGTGGGTTCGTACGGTGCCGATGTAGGGGTGAACGGGCGCATAACAAAGCCCGGAGACGCGCTCCGTGGAGACAACCGGACTCGTCCATCGTCGCCGGACGCGACGACGGCCGTCCGAACATCCGATATCCATGCAACGTGATCCAATCAGTAGTCGACTTCGATTCGAAGCGTCCAGCGTCACCGTCAACCGGAAGTGGTGCTGGTCGGGGGTGCGGCAGGAATGAGCGAACGGATCGCCTTCGTACTCGGTACCCGTCCGGAGATCATCAAACTCGCGCCGGTGGTGCGCGTCTGCGAGGCGACGGACGTTCCGTACACGATCGTTCACACCGGACAGCACTACTCCGAGACGCTCGACTCGGTGTTCTTCGACCAGCTGGAGTTACCCGACCCGGATTACAACCTCGGCGTCGGATCCGGTTCCCACGGGGCCCAGACCGGGGAGATGCTAATCCGGCTCGAACGAATTCTCGAGGCGATTTCACCCGACATCGTCCTCGTTCAGGGAGACACGAATAGTGTTCTCGCGGGCGCTATCGCGGCCAGCAAGATGGACACCGAGCTCGGACACGTCGAGGCGGGGCTCCGGAGCTTCGATCGACGAATGCCGGAGGAGACGAATCGCGTCGTCGCCGATCACGTCTCGCAGTATCTCTTCGCCCCGACCGAGCAGAGCAGACGCCAACTCCTCGAGGAGGGGATTCACGACTCCCGGATCACCGTCACAGGCAACACCGTCGTCGATGCGGTCAACCGGAACCGGGAGCTCGCTCGAACGAAGAGCAACGTCCTCTCGGATCTGGGGCTCCGGAGGACGTCGTTCTTCCTGATGACTGCTCACCGTGCGGAGAACGTCGACGACGAGGCGACGTTCAGACAGCTGCTCGAAGGCGTCGAACTGGCGGCGCGCGAGCACGACGTCGAGGTGATCTATCCGGTCCACCCCCGCGCGGAAAAGCGACTCGAGGAGTTCGGGATCGACGTTCCGGACCCGATCTGTACCGTCGAACCGCTGGAGTATCTCGACTTCCTTCGCCTCGAATCGGCCGCGGAGTTGATTCTCACTGATTCGGGTGGGGTACAGGAGGAGGCCTGTATTCTCGACGTGCCGTGCGTGACGATGCGCGACAGCACCGAGCGGCCGGAGACGATCGAAGTCGGCGCGAATCTGCTCTGTCGCCCCGATGCGGTCGAAATCGCCCGCGGCGTCGCGGAGATGATGGACGCCGACACCGGCTGGGAGAACCCCTTCGGGGACGGCGACGCGAGCGAGCGAATCGTCCACGAACTGGTTGAACTGGAACCGATCCCGTCATGAGCACGGTTTGCGTCCACGGCCTGGGGTACATCGGTCTCCCGACGGCGACGATAATGGCGAATTACGACCACGAGGTGTACGGCTACGACGCTGCGCCCGAGGTTCGATCGCGGCTCCGCGACGGCGACATTCACCTCGACGAACCCGGCCTGCGCGCGTTCGTCACCCAGGCGCTGGAGTCCGACCAGCTCGAGATCACCGACGACGTCGTCCCGGCGAAATACCACGTCATCTGCGTCCCGACGCCGTTCGAGCCGGAAACGAAGACCGCGGATCTGTCGTACGTGGAGGCCGCCGGTCGAGCGATCGTCGATCAGTTGCGCCACGGGGACACGGTAATCTTGGAGTCGACCGTTCCGCCCGGAACGACGGAGGAGGCGCTCCGCCCGATCCTCGAAGAGTCGGGACTCTCCGCCGGGGACGACTTCGCGCTGGTTCACTGTCCGGAGACGGTTCTCCCCGGAAACATCATCGCGGAGCTGCGGGAGAACAACCGCATCATCGGTGGCGTCAACGGCGTCTCGACGGAGTCGGCGGTTCGACTCTACGCCACGTTCGTCGAGGGCGAGATTCGGACGGTTCCGAACCCGACGATGGCGGAGTTCGTCAAACTCATCCAGAACACCTTCCGGGACGCAAACATCGCACTCGCCAACGAGATCGCGAAGCTAGCGGCCGATTACGGCCTCGACTCCAGGGAGGGTATCGAATTGGCGAACAGCCACCCGCGCGTCGACATTCTCCAGCCCGGTCCCGGGGTCGGCGGCCACTGTCTGCCCATCGATCCGTGGTTCCTCGGTCAGCGTTCCTCGGAGCTCGATCTCATCGCGAAGGCACGAGAGGTCAACGACGGAATGTCGGGATACGTGATCGAACTGCTTCGCGAGGAACTCGGTGAACTCGCCGGTCAACGGATCGCCGTCCTCGGGGTCGCTTACAAGGGGAACGTCGGCGACGTCCGGATGAGTCCCGGACTGAAGCTCGCCCACGAGTTACAGCACGGCGATCGCCCACGTGAGATGACTGCCGCCGATGGTGGAACGTCGACGCCTCCCGAGATCCGTCTCCACGATCCCAACGTGGACGATCCGACGCTGGAGTTAACGGATCTGGAGACGGCGACGACCGATGCCAACGCCGCGGTCGTGACGACCGATCACGACGCCTTCGAGGCGTTCGACCCGGGGGCGTTCCGCGAACGCATGGCGGATCCGATCGTGGTAGACACGAAGGCGATCCTGGAGCCGTCCGAGTGGCGGCGTGAAGGATTCACCGTTCGTCGAATTTAATTTTCGAGACGTCGTGGATCGTATTCCATACGTCGGACATTGGTCAGTGTAAGGGAACATTTCCGCCCATTATGGAGTTGATACTTATCAATAGTCGGTGGGTTACTTTTCGTTAACTATGATCATGGGTGGGGAGACGGTACCTCCCGAACAAACTGATTCGGGCGAGTCCACGACCCGATCTACCTCCAGTGGCGAGTTGGCGATCGACGACGCTACCCTATCAGCTCTCTCGGACGGTGAGCGGAACGACGGCGACCGCCTCGACACCGGCGACGTGTTCGAGATTCTGAAGAACCGGCGACGGCGTCGCGTGATCCAGTTCCTCGAGGAGACCGACGACGGCGTCGCGACGCTCGACGACCTGGCAGAACACATCGCCGCCAAGGAGAACGGCATCGACGTCTCGCAGTTATCCTCGAGCCAACGCAAGCGCGTCTACATTGGACTCTACCAGTGTCATCTCCCGAAAATGGACAAGTTCGGCGTGATAAACTACCGGAAGCGACGCGGCATCATAGAGCTTCAGGAGGTGCCGCAGCTGGAACGGTATCTCGGGGAGCCGGACGCCCGACTCGACGGCAGATCGGCAGTAGCCGCTGCGGTTACCGTCTCCGCGGTCGTGGCCGTCGGACTTTCGGGCGTCGGACCGCTCTCCGCGGTCCCGACTGCCGGGTGGACGATCCCCTGTATCGCCGCGCTACTTTGGCTCGCGTTCACCGACCGATCCCAGTTCGGTCGACCAGCTCGCGAGGAGTAGCTTCCGCGTCGGTCTCGCCCGCTCGAGGTACCTGTGGGCGAGTGATATCGCCAACACGCCACTCAGAACGACGATCGTAACGGCGGTCGCCGATATCGGCAAGTCGCTGCCGTGCACGACCACCAGCAGTAGCGTACCGACGACTACGACCGCGGTGTAGTAGAGCGGCCACGGCGGCCGATCCACGCTGAATATCGCGAACAGCTCGTCGACCCGATCGGTTATCAGGAGTTCCCGGTCGTCTTCGCCGTACTCGACGAGTCCGTGTTCCAGCAGTTTCGGCACGTGGACCTGATACAGCGAGATGTAGATGCGGCGCACGTCCGTACTTGCGATCTCGTCCGGATCGGCGTTCGCCTCCGAAGCGGCGATCTGGCGTGCCGCCTCCCGGAGCTCGACCGGGCCGGAACGCCGCTCCAGAATGTACAACAGCTGCCGTCGTCGGCTGTTGCTCAACACGTCGAAGACGTCGTCGGTCGCTAACTCGTTGCTCGTACTCATTACGAGGTCGCCGGCGTGTGGCTACTCGTTCATATACCCGTAATGGCGTTTAGTTACACGTACCATAGTCTCAAAAGTATGTAATTAACGAGTACCGGTCCTGGCTACGGGCGGCTCCCACGTCGGTGACCCCTGAGTGAGGATTCGACCGTTCGCAATTCGAACGACGAGGTCTCCCCGAGCGGTAACGCTCCGCTATCGGAACGAGTCGGCGCCGTTTCAGATGGGTGGGGATAGCCGCAGCGTCTTCAGTCCCTCGTCGATTCCGATCGTCGGCTCGTATCCGAGGTGTTCGCGGGCTCGGCTCACGTCGGCACAGCTGTGGGAGATGTCACCCGAGCGCGGCTCCGTGTGAACGATCTCCGAATCGCTTCCCTCGATGCGGCGGATTCGCTCGGCCAGCCGGCGGATGCTCACCGAGCTGCCGGTTCCGACGTTGTAGGCGGTTCCGACCTCGTCGGTGACGGCGGCCAGCTGGTTGGCCCTGACGACGTCGTTGACGTGGACGAAGTCCCTCGTCTGCGTGCCGTCGCCGTGAACCGTGATCGGTTCGCCGTCCCGGGCCTGTCGACAGAACGCCGTGACGACGCCGGCGTAATCGCCGCCAGTCTGCCCCGGCCCGTACACGTTGAAGTATCGGAGTGCAACCGCGTCGAGCCCGTATAACTCGTGGTAGAGTTGCGCGTACTGATCGGTCACCAGCTTGTCGAGCCCGTACGGCGACGTCGGCTCCAGCGGATGGCTCTCGTCGATAGGCACCGACTCGGGCTCTCCGTAGACCGCTGCACTGGAGGCGACCACGACTCTCGCATCGTATCTTCGGGCGGCTTCCAGCACGTTCAACGTTCCCGTCGCGTTGATAGCGTGGCTCCGTTCCGGCTCCGCCACCGACTCGGCGACGCTCACCAGTGCTGCCTGGTGGAACACGATATCTACCCCTTCCGTGGCACGGTCGACGATCGCACGGTCCCGGATGTCCCCTTCGATGCTGTTGACGTTGCGGGGCGTCGACGGCTCCGGATCGACGTCGAGTACTCTGATCTCGTTGTCCGCCCGGAGCGCGTCAACTAAGTGACCGCCGATGAAGCCGGATCCCCCCGTAACCAGAATCACGTTGTCCTCTATCACGCGATTGGCTTGGGATAGCTGGCGGCTTTAGTATACAGTGGCTGACTGATCGGTTTGGTGCCGATACCGACGGTTCGTTCGACCGCTCGAAACGGCCGACTCTGCCGTCGTCGAAACGGCCGGTTAGGCCGAGCAAATCGAGTGCGGGAACCGAATTGTCGTCGTCACCAGACCATCCGTGTACTGTGACGTTATCGAATGGCGTGTAATTTCATACGCTATTAACGAAGTATCGGGACTTCCTCCGTAGTTCGTAATGTTCAATCTCACAGCCTTCCAGCGCGACCTGCTGTACGTTGCTGCAGGGCTGAACCGTCCTTCGGGTCAGCGAATCAAGTCGGAGTTAGAGGAGGATATCGGCGAGATAACGCACGGTCGGCTGTACCCGAATCTCGATACGCTGGTCGAACTCGGATACGTGACTCAGGGGGAGATCGACAGACGGACGAACTACTACGAGCTGACAGACGACGGAAGACGGGCGCTCAGGAAACGCCGCGAGTGGGAGGACAGATACGTCGATTTCGACGACGACTGACGGGCGGTAGATCGGATTCGTCCGCTCCGACGGAGTGGCGTGGCAGCCGCTCTCGCCTATCGATCACTGACCGTCCGTCGAGGGGGCGTACACGAGGACGTTCCCGTCGCGAAACACCGTGACGGTGCAGCCCCGGTGTGTGAACGTGAAGTGGTCGCTGATGCAGCCGGTCGATCCGCCGATCCGAAACAGGCGATTCAGACAGTCGGGGTCGATGGATTCCGAGAGCGGCGGACCGACGTGTGGTTCGACGCCCGTGAGCTCCGCGATCGAGTTCACGACCGTGTGACTCACCGACTCGGACGATCCCCAATCGTGGGTTGTGTGGTAGACGTCGAAGAATGGATCGTAGCCGACGTTGTCAGACTGGTCTTGGTGATTATCGATCATTGGTCGGACGGACCTCTTTACGTACTGGGTTTCAACTCCTCTACCTTTGTTAGCGACTCTCAATTGAGCTCTCTCGAGCGGCCGCAGATGGAAATAGTGTATTTACTGTGAACGTATCACCGACTGATAACCGTCTACGTCCGCGTTATCCAGTGCTGAAGCGCTCTGGTGCCGACCTGACGGACCTCGACGCGAACGGTTACGCTCTTTGTCAGGTTCCGCGGCTTGTCGATCGAGCGTCCGCAGGTCTCATTCTTCGGTCAGCGCCTGTTCGCGAAGCGCCTCCCCTTCGTCTGTCGAGACCGTCAGCTCCGGAACCGGTGCGGGCTGGTGTTCGGTGTCGATCGCAACGAAGACGAAGTACGATTCGGTCGTGACCTCCGCCTCGCCCGTCAGCGGATCCTCGGCGTAGGCCCGGACGCGGACGCGGACGCTCGTTCGTCCGGAGTCGTAGGTGTACGCCTCGATGAGCGCGATGTCGCCGATCTCCAGCGGTCGCTCGAAGTCGACCGAGTTGATGTGCGCCGTGACGCATGGTTTGCCGGCGAACCGCATCGCGCTCATCGCGCCCGTCTCGTCCATCCACCGGAGCACGTTCCCTCCGTGGGCCGAGCCGAGGTTGTTCGCGTGGTTCGGCTGGATCCGGTTTCGGTCCTCGATGAACGTGTGCATGAGATCGACCATGCGACACCGTTACGTCGCGGTCCGTTATGAAAACCGGCGACTGCTTCGTCCAGCTGGCCGCGAACACCGAAACGATGGACGAACCTCGCATCTTTTTTGAGCGTCGCACGCGGAGTCGGGAGTAATGAGCCACGATTACGAGGCGTTAGGGCTCGTCGCCGGCCTCGAGATCCACCAGCAGCTCGACACGGCGACGAAGCTGTTCTGTAACTGCCCGACGGAACGCCGCGATCCGGCCGAATCCTGCCGGTCGTTCACCCGGTATCTTCACCCGACGAAGTCGGAGCTCGGCGAGCTCGACGAGGCGGCACTCGAGGAATCCCGCGTCGACCGGGAGTTCGAGTATCTCGCCTTCGACACCACCTGTCTCGTCGAAGAGGACGACGAGCCGCCGGCCCGTCTCGACCGCGAGGCGCTGGACGTTGCCATGGAGATCGCAGTACTGCTCGACTGTGACGTGGTCGACCAGGCGCACGTGATGCGGAAGATCGTCGTCGACGGCTCCAACACGTCCGGGTTCCAGCGGTCGTCGCTGATCGCGACCGACGGCGAAATCGAAACCGCCGACGGATCGGTCGGCATCGCCGATCTGCTGCTCGAGGAGGAGTCGGCCGCCCGGATCGAAGAGACCGACGACGGCGTGGTGTACGGTCTCGACCGGCTCGGCATCCCGCTCGTCGAGATCGGAACCGATCCGGACATCCGATCGCCAGCACAGGCCCGCCAGGCGGCCGAGCGGATCGGCATGCTGCTTCGATCGACTGGCAGCGTCAAGCGCGGACTCGGGACGATCCGGCAGGACGTCAACGTCTCGATCGCCGAGGGCGCTCGCGTCGAACTGAAGGGCGTCCAGAGCCTCGACGACATCGACGACATCGTCGCCGGTGAGGTCGGTCGGCAGGTCGAACTGCTGGATATCGCCGAGACGCTCAGAGAGCGGGATGCGGCGGTCACCGAGCCGACGGACGTCACGGACGTCTTCGAGGGGACCGACAGCGGCGTCATCGCCGGTGCGGAGGCGGTAACTGCTGTCAAACTGGAGGGGTTCGACGGCGTCGTCGGTCGGGAGATACAACCCGATCGGCGGCTCGGAACTGAGCTGTCCGATCACGCGAAGCGACACGGCGCCGGCGGCATCTTCCACACCGACGAACTCCCCGCCTACGGCGTCACCGAGTCGGAGATCGAGCGGCTCCGCGAGGCGGTCGACGCCGGCGCGGACGACGCAGTCGCGCTCGTCGCCGCCGGAGAGGCGATCGCGACGCAAGCGATCGACGCGGTGGCCGACCGGGCCGAAGTCGCGATCGAGGGTGTCCCCGAGGAGACGCGCGGCGCCAACGACGACGGCACGTCCCGGTATCTCCGACCGCTCCCCGGCGCCGCGCGGATGTATCCTGAAACCGACGTCCCACCGGTCGACCCGGATCCCTCCGAGATCGACCGTCCCGAACTGCTCACCGAGCGCGTCGATCGCTACTGCGAGACGTACGGGCTCGACGCCGGTCTCGCAGAGCAGGTCGCCTTCGGTCGACAGATGCCCGCTTTCGAACGCGCGCTCGAGGCCGGGATCGATCCCACGCTGGCGGCCAACACGTTCGAGTCGACGCTCACGGAACTCCGCCGCGACGGTGTCTCCGTCGAAGCGCTCGAGGACGCGGAACTGATCGCGGTTCTCGAACTCGTCGAGGACGGCGAACTGGCGAAGGAGGGGATCGCCCCGGTCCTGCGAGAGCTCGCCGAGGATCGATCGCTCGACGCCGAGTCGGCGATCGAGGCGGCCGGGCTCGGCGGCGTCGACGAGAGCGAGGTCCGCGAGGTCGTCAGCGAGGTCGTCGAACGGAACGAATCGCAGGTCCGCGAGCAGGGTATGGGTGCGTTCTCCGCACTCATGGGGGAGTGTATGGGTGCGCTTCGCGGAAAGGCCGACGGCGAGATCGTCTCCGAACTCCTCCGCGAGGAGATCGGCGAGCGAACCTGACATCGAGCTCGGTCGGCTGCGGGAGTTACTAGTAGGGTAGGCTCCCAGGGTCGGTATGGAACTTCCGCACGTGACGGCACTGGAGTGTACGCTGTGTGGCGCGTCGTACGACCCCGAACAGCTTCTCTACACCTGTCCCGAACACGAGGGCGTTCGCGGGATCCTCGAACTTCGCTACGACTACGGGGAGGTACTCGACCGGTTCGACGAGGAGCTCGATGGAGCGATCGACAGCCAGTGGAAATACCGCGCGTTCCTGCCGGTCGATCCGTCCGTCGACCCGGTCTCGCTGGGCGAAGGCGGGACGCCACTGTTGAACGCACCGCAGCTCGGTGCGGAGCTCGGGATCGACGTTCGAGTGAAGGACGAGGGGCGGAATCCGACGGGGGTGTTGAAGGACCGGGCGTCGAGCGTCGGCGTCACCAAGGCTCGCGCAGCCGGCTACGACGTGGTCACCTGTGCCTCGACCGGTAACGCGGCTGCCTCCCTCGCCGGTTACGCCGCCCGTGGATCGATCCCCTGTCGGATATTCGTTCCGGGCGACGCCCCGGAGGGGAAGCTCGCACAGCCGCTCGTCTACGGCGCCGACGTCCTCGCCGTCGAGGGGAGCTACGACGAGGCGTACGATCTGAGCATGGCCGTAACGGAGCGCTACGGCTGGTACAACCGGAACGCGGCGATCAATCCGTTTCTGGTCGAGGGAAAGCGAACGGTCGGCCACGAACTCGCCGAACAGACGCGGGATTCGGTTCCCGACTGGGTCGTCTTCGCGATGGGCGACGGCTGTACCGTCTACGGTGGCTGGCGCGGCTTCCGGGAGTTCGACGAGTTGGGATTCGTCGAACGGACGCCCCGGTTCCTCGGCGTTCAGGCCGAGGGGGCCAGCGCGATCCACGACGCGTTTCACGACCACGACGACGTCGACGACGTCGCGGAGACGGTTGCCGACAGCATCGCCGTCGGCCGCCCGCGAAACACCGTCAAGGCCTGCAAGGCGCTCTCAGAGAGCGACGGCGACGCGGTCGTCGTGAGCGACGAGGAGATCCTCGCCGCGGAGCGGCTCCTCGGACACACCGAAGGGATCTACGCCGAACCGGCGGGTGCCACTCCCGTCGCGGGCGTTCGAGCCGCTCGTCGGGCGGGGATCATCGAACCCGACGACTCGGTCGTCGTCGTCGTCACCGGCAACGGGTTGAAGGATACTGACGCAGCCCTCTCGGCCGGCGGGGAGGTCGATCCGATCGCCCCGACGATCGAGGAGATCGATTCGCGATACGGCGAGTCGGCTTAATCCCGATTTCGCGCGTCTCGGGCCCACATCGCGCCGCGCCGTAACGTGCCGCGGAGCGTCCGTGCCTCCCGTCCGGTCGGATGAGCACGGCCGATCAGCCGGCGAAACATGCGCTCGGCCTTTGATCGCTTTTCGGGGGGATGGCCGATCGCCTCGAGATACGCTCCGAACTCCTCGTGGAGCCCCTCGATCTCCCGCTCGTCGGCTCGTTCGTGAGGGTTCTCAGGATGTTGGCTCTCTTCGACCGTCAGCTCCCTGAGTTCGTAGAGGACGATCGTCGCGGCCTGTGCGAGGTTCAAAACGGGGTAGTCGCCGCTCGCGGGGATCGATAGCACGCGATCGAAGCGGGCGAGTTCGTCGTTCGTCAGGCCGACGCGTTCGCGGCCGAAGACCAGGCAGGCGTCGGTCTCGACTCCCTGGAGTTCCTCGACGAGCGACGCCGGTTCGAGGAACGGGTAGCGGACGTGGCTACTCGCGTTCTCGTTCGTCGTCGCCGTGCAGGCGATCGTGTAGAAGTTCTCGACGAGGTGCTGGAGTTCGACCGTGCGTGCGTTCGGCAGTACGTCCTCGCGGGCGTGGCCGGCGAAGCCGAACGCCTCTCCCTCCGGATCGAGTTCGGGCGGATCGACCAGATACAGTTCGGAGAGCCCGAAGTTCTTCATCCCCCGCGCGATTGTGCCGACGTTCCCCGGTGTTTCGGCGCCGACGACCGCGACGGCGATCATGTGATGTCCGAGTAATCCATCCCCAGCGCGTCTAGCTCCTCGTCGTCGATCTCTTCGAGCGCCTCCTCGAACGTCGGGAGTTCGTCGACGTCCGGCGTCGGGTGCGGAACGTTGTCGGGCTCCGTGTCGACGTGGTCGTCGTTACCGTATCCGTCCGGTGCTCGGTTCCCGGCGGCGAACCACTCGTGGAAGGCGTCGGCGAAGTCGCTCTGGCCCTTGTAGTCGCTCCCCCCGGACTCGCGGAACCAGTAGAGGAACTCGGGTTCGTGGTCGGGACAGAGAAGGACTTCCGCGAGCGGTTCGCCGTACACCATTCGAGCGACGTTGCAGTCGGCGCGTTCCTCCTCGATCAGCCAGCAGGCGTCGCACGGTTCGCCGACGACGACCCGCAGTCGGATGAGTCGCCTGCGGGTTTCCTCGGGCATCTCCTCCAGTGGCCGCAGCTCGCCGTCCTCGTCGAACACCTCCTCCTCGTCGAACCGCCATCCCCGGAGCGCGATCGAGACCTTTCCCATACGACCACTCGGCACTGCCAGCGTATAAGCGCGTCCGTCTCGTCCGCACTGCCGATATCAGTCCGTTTTAGCGACGGCCGCCCCTATCGGACTCCATGCGAACGGTAGACGCCGCCGGTCTCCCGATCGGCGACGACCACCCACCCCGGATAATGGGCGTTCTCAACGTCTCCGAGGAGTCCCCCTACGACCCGAGCGTCTTCGACGACCCCGGTGAGGCTGCGGCGTACGTCGACGGAATGATCGACGACGGCGCCGACATCGTCGACGTCGGTCTCGAGTCGGCGAACAAGCGTTTCGAGGTGCTCTCGGCCGACGAGGAGCTCGAGCGGCTCGGGACGGCCGTCGAAACGATCGAATCCGTCTCCGGCGACGCCGTCTTCTCCATCGAAACGCGATACCACGAGGTCGCCGAAGCCGCCCTCGAGCGCGGGTTCGAGATGGTCAACGACATCTGTGGTTTCGCGGATCCGGAGATGCCCCGCGTCTGCGAGGAGTACGACGTCGCCGTCGCCAAGATGGCTTCGCCGCCCGACCTGACGCGCCCGGGTGCCGTCGAGTCGATCGACGACATCTACGACGCGCTGGCACTGAACGGCTTCACCGACAAGACGATCCTCGATCCGGCCTTCGGCGGCTGGTCGGACGAAAAGACGACGGACGACGACCGGGAGACGTTCGACCGGCTCCGGGAGTTCCGCGGTTACGGACGCCCGCTCCTCGTCTCGATCAACCGGAAGAACTTCCTCCGAGAGATCGCGAACCGCTCGACCGAGGAAGCGCTTCCCGTCTCGCTCGCCGCGACGGCGATGGCCGTCGAACGCGGCGCTCACGTCGTTCGAACGCACGACGTCGCCGAAACCGTCGACGCGGCGCTCGTCGGCGAGGAGTTCACCGCCGATCGCACTCGAGCACCGGAACTGGGGGTCGAGACGCTGGACGTGACGAGGGATCGCGAGTTCGCGCGCCACCTCTCCCGGGTATCGGAGACCGACGGCTCCCCGTCGGTGGTATCTCACGTCGTCGAGCTCTCCCTCGAGCCGGCTGCCGAGGAATACGTCGCACGGCGGGCGAAACGGGAGGGCGTTCGGGCGTTTACGGGCGACTCGCTGCTTCTCGTCGGATCGAAGGCGGAACTGCGGTCGCTTCGAGCGGCGGTAGGGGACGGTCCAGACTCGGTTATCCGTGCCCTAAACGCCGTCTGCGAGGGCGGTTCGTGATCTGACGTGCGGCTGACGCACGGCGGACAGTACGAGAAAGCTTATGCCGGATCCACTAAAACGGGCGAGTGGAAGCCCGAAGGACACACCCGGGTAGGGGTACCTTGGTGGCCTTTGGGCCCAGTCTTCACACGATGAGTGGTCACGCTATGCCGTTCGAGCGGTGGGAACCCGCCTACGAGGCGATCCGCTCGGATCTCGGTTACGACCGGGCCGACGACGAGCGTGCGCGCGACGTCCTCGGATCGCTTCTCTCCTCCGAGGAGCCGCTCTCGCTCGACGACGTCGCACTCCCCGGCGCCGTCGCCGTCTGCGGCGCCGCACCGTCGCTGTCTGAGGAACTCGACGTCGTTGACCGTGCGGATACGGTCGTGGCCGCCTCGACGGCCGCCGACGTCGTTCGGGACGCCGGCCTCGTCGTCGACTGCATGGTCACCGATCTCGACAAGAACCCCGACGTCGCTCGGGAGTTGACTGACCGGGGCGTTCCGGTCGCGGTTCACGCACACGGCGACAACGTCGACGCCCTCCGTCGGTACGTCCCGTCGTTCGATCCGAAATCGATCCTCCCGACGACGCAGGTCGCTCCAGTCCCGCCGGTCGTCAACGTCGGCGGATTCACAGACGGCGACCGTGCCGCGTTCCTCGCCTCCGCTGCCGGCGCCGACCGCTTACTCTTTGCCGGCTGGGAGTTCGACGATCCGACCGTCTCGACTGAAAAGGCACGGAAGCTGCTGTGGGCCGAGCGGCTCCTTTACTGGCTCGAACGCGAGCGAGGCGAACGGTTCAGCGTGCTCGAGGGTCGCCGGGACCGGATCGAGCTCCCGTGGCTCTCCTAACCGGCACGGTTTGTGCCGTCCGACTGGTTTAAAAGATCCTGCGTCCAAAGCCGTTCAATGCCAGCGTCTGTCCCCGTCCACCGCATCGGTTTCGAACTCCCGTGGCCGCCTCACACGTCGTACGCCTACGTGCTCGGGACGGACGAACCGCTTCTCGTCGACGCCGGCGCCCCCGGAGACGACGGGTGGAAGACGCTTGCGACGGAGCTCGAAGGAATCGGCCTCGCTCCAGCGGATATCGAACACGTTCTCGTCACACATCCACACACGGATCACGCCGGGCAGGTCGAGCGCCTTCTCGAAGCGGGCGACCCGACCGTCTACGCCCCAATCGGCGTTCGGGAGCGCCTCTCCCGGCCGCCCGACGATCTGGCTGAGGTCGTCCAGAGGAACGCGATCGAGATCGGTCACCCCGATCCGGCGTCCCCAGTTGCCGACGCCGTCGACTCGCTGAAGCGAAACCGACGGGTTCTCCCGCCGGACGGGATCGACGTCGAGGTCGCGTTCGGCGAACCGTTTGACGTCGGCGAACTCTCCTTCGAGGCGATACACGCGCCGGGCCATCAGGCGAACCAGGCGGCTTTCTACGACGACGGTCGCCTGTTCGCCGGCGACGCGCTCGCGGAGCCGTTCCGAACGGCGGCACTGCACACCGGGCTTGATCGCGGCTGTACGGACGCGATCGACGCCTTCTATCGGGGACGTGAGAACCTCTCGGCGTACGAGATCGACCGCGTCTACCCCGGCCACGGCCCGGTGTTCGACGACGCCACGGCGGCGATCGAGCGGGATCTCTCCGAACTCGACGCGCTCGTCGAGTCGTGTCACGAGGTGGTGGCGTCTGTCGGTTCGGCGACCGCCTACGAGGTAACCGCCGAACGCGTCGACGACCCCCAACGGCTCGGCTTCTCGGTATACGAGTCGGTCGGCGCGCTGGCTCGCCTCGAGCGTCGTGGCGAGATCGACTCCTCACTGGTGGGCGACGTGCGGTATTACGAACCCTCCTTTTGAGTTGCTCACGGCAGTAGAACGACCTTCCCGCTCGATCGTCGCGCCTCGATGAACTCGTGGGCCTCGGCGGCCTCGGTGAGGTCGAACGTGTGGCCGATTCGGATCTCGAGCGTCCCGTCACCGAGTAGCTGGACCAGCTCGGGGATCGCTCCGAGTACTCGCCCGGAGTCGTGTCCGAGTGCGCGCCCGAGGTGATAGCCGATCACGCGCTGGTTGGCGAACAGTAGATCGGTCGTCTTCGGTCGTCCGGGTTCGCCCGACGCCGCACCGTAGACGACGATCCGTCCGAACTCGCGGAGAGCGTCGAGACTCCGTGCCGTCGTCTCGCCGCCGACGCCGTCGAGAACCAGATCGACACCCTCGCCGTCGGTGAGTTCGTCCACGCGCTCGTCGAAGGCCGTTTCCGTGTAGTCGATTCCGTGATCGACGCCGAACTCGGCGGCCGTCTCGAGCTTCTCCGCCGTCGACGCCGTCCCGAACACCTCTGCCCCCGCCTCCGACGCGAGCTGAACCGCGGCCGTTCCGACGCCGCCAGCGCAGGCGTGAATCAGGACGCGCTCGCCGGCCTCCAGTTCGCCCCACTCGTGGAGGCAGTTGTGGGCGGTGATCCACTGGAGTGGAAAGCCGGCCGCTTGCTGGAACGTCATCGCCTCGGGGATGTCAATCAGACCGCGAGCGTCGGCGATCGTGTACTCGGCGTACCCGCCGCCGTTCACGATCGTCACGACCGACTCGCCGGGTTCCCGATCGACGCCTTCGCCGACGGCGTCGATCACACCTGCCACTTCGTTGCCCGGAACGAACGGCGGCTCGGGCCCGCCCAGATACTCCCCGCGACGTTGCATGATGTCCGCAAAGTTGACACCAGCTGCACGAACGTCGATCCGGACCTCTCCGGAACCTGGTTCCGGGGCGTCGGTTTCGACCAGCTCGAGCGTGTCGGCGTCACCGAACGCGGTCGCTTCGATGGCTCGCATACTTCGTTCGAGGGACAGTAGCGCTTAAAACCACGGGGGGGATCGTCCGCCTCCGTCCAGCGCTGGACAGTTTTAAGACCGCTCGGCCGTCTTTCTCTGTAATGACGTACGACTGTTCGTTTCTCACCGAGATTCTCGACGAGGACCAGGTGTCGTTCGGCGACTCCGCTCGACAGAACCACGCCGAGGACTGGGGTGGTGCGAAGATGGCCGTCACGCCTGACGCGGTTTGCTGGCCCGAATCGACCGCGGATGTCTCCGCCGTTCTCGAGGCCGCAAACGACCGAGAAATCCCGGTGACGCCGTACGCTGCCGGCACGTCGCTCGAGGGGAACGCCGTTCCCGCATTTAAAGGCATCAGCCTGGATCTCATGCGGATGGACTCGGTGATCGACGTCCGTCCCGACGACCTCCAGATCGACGTCGAGCCCGGCGTCATGGGGTCGGCGGTCAACGACGCCGTCGAGAGTCACGGGCTCTTCTTCCCGCCGCTTCCCTCCTCCGGCGACATCTCGACGATCGGCGGGATGATCGTCAACGACGCGTCGGGGATGAAGACCGTCAAATACGGCGAGGTCGCTGACTGGGTGCTGGAGCTCGAGGTCGTTCTCGCGGACGGCACCGTCGTCGAGACGGGATCGAAGGCGGTCAAGACCTCCTCGGGATACAATTTGAAGGAGCTCATCATCGGGAGCGAGGGGACGCTCGGGATCGTCACGCGTGCGACGCTGGAACTCGAGGGACTGCCCGAGCAGATCCGCGGCGGTCGTGCGATCTTCCCGACCCTCGACGACGCCGCCGAGGCGATCTTCGACGCCATCAGGTCCGGCGTCGACGTCGCGAAGATCGAGCTGATCGACGAGCTGGCTGCCACGATGGCCAACGACTACCTGGGGACGGGACTCCCCGACGCGCCGATGATCTTCGTGGAGTTTCACGCCAACCACGGCATCGAAGAGGAGATCGCCTTCTGTCGGAGCATCTTCGAGGCCCACGACGTCGAACAGTTCGAGACCGCGGGCGAGGAGCGGATGGACGAGCTCTGGCAGGCGCGAAAGGACATGGCCTACGTCGTCCGGGAGTGGGATCCGAGCCTGCAGTCGCTCCATCCGGGCGACGTGACGGTGCCGATCAGCAAGTATCCGGAGCTCATCCGGTTGTCGAAGGAACTCGGCGAGGAGTACGGGCTCTCGGTTTCGTGTTTCGGCCACGCCGGCGACGGCAACGTCCACTACACGATACTGGTCGACCCGGAGGACCCGGAGATGGTCGAGGCCGGCGAGGAGGTCTACCGCAAGGTCGTCGAACAGGCCATCGACTGGGGTGGAACTGCCACCGGTGAACACGGGATCGGACTGGGGAAGCGACAGTTCCTCGAACTCGAACACGGCGAGGCGGGCGTCGAACTCATGCGCCGGATCAAATCCGTCTTCGATCCGAAGGACACGCTCAACCCCGGAAAGATGTTTCCGGAGACCGTCGAGAAGGGCGGTCGCGTCCAGTTGACTCAGGACTGATCGGCGGGTTCGGCGGAACGTAGCTTTTTGACTCCTCGCGTTGTCGTACCGCACACAGATGGGATACGAAGTCGTTGACCTCGAGGACGTACCGATAGAGGATCTCGCCGAAATCGACGCGGTACCGCCGGATCTCGACATCCGTCCTGTCGGGAGGGCGCTGGGACTCGAGGAGATGCGAGCGACCGTGTGGTATTTCGATCCCGGCGAGGAGATTCAGTATCACGCCCACAGCGAGCAGGAGGAGGTCTTCTTCGTCCTCGAGGGCGAGTTCTCGCTGAAACTCGGCCGCTCGGGCGAAGAGGAGTACGTCGAGGCCGGTCCCGGAGCGTTCTGGGTGGCTAAACCTGAGATCGGTCACGGCCACCGAAACGTCGGCGAGGAAACCGGTGTGGTTCTCGCGCTCGGAGCGCCGCCGGTCGAGGACCCCGGTCTCGATCCCCACTCCCTCGATTAGACGGGGAGTTCGACGTCGTCGACCGAGTCGGCGTCGCCGTAGCTCAGCTCGAGGAACTCGATGATGCGAGCCGACTCCGCCATCGTCAGCCCGTAGTCGTCGTCGACGAGCACCGGCACCTGTCGCTGCCCCGAGACGCGACGTACCTCGTTCCGCTTCGAGTGTAGCCCCTCGACCCAGACGCTGTCGTACTCGAGTTCGAGGTCCTCGAGCGTATCGACGACGTACTCGCAGAACGGACACCCCTCCAGTCGGTAGAGCGTTCGGCCCATGGGGCCTCATGGGCAGCGAGAAGCAAAAAGCCGACGGGGAGTTTAAGCCAACGGCGTCTGACCTACTCGCATGCCTCCATCGGTCGGCGACGACGCGCCCGCGTTCGAAGCACTCTGCTGTGACGGCGAAACGTTCCGTCCCCGATCGCTAGCGGACGTCGGCGGCGAGAGAGGAACCGTGTTGATTTTCGACGGGTTCGTCTTCAGTGCGATCGCGTCGAACTGGTGGCGTCGCTACGAGACCGCCGGCTGGGACGCGTTCGACGGCGTCGAGGCGTACGGCATCGTCCGGGACGGGCCGTACTCGATCAACGAGTTTCTCCGACAACTCGACAGCCCGTTTTCGATCTTCAGCGATCTCGACGGGACAGTCGCCGAGACCTACGAACTGCTCGTCGAGCGCGACGGAATGGCCGGAACGAAAACAGCACGGAGGGCCGTGTTCGTCCTCGACGCCGACGGGACGGTCGCGTACGCGTGGGAGGCCGACGACTGGATCTCCCCGATCCCGGTCGAGGACGTCGAAACCGCTGTCGGATCGCTGTAGGACCTACTCGACGCCCATCCGTTTGGCGATCGTGTTGAGCTGGATCTCGTCGGTTCCCTCGACGATTCTGAGAAGCCGCGCCGTCTGGAGTTCGCTCATAAACGGGTTCTCCTCTGCGAGACCGTTTCCACCGTGAATCCCGACGACGTCTTCCGCGACGTCGTACAGCACGTTGGTTGCGAGATACTTCACGATCGAGGAGGCTTCGATGGCTGAGTCCCCACGTTCGGTCTGCCACGCGAGCCGCAATCCCGCCGCATCCGCGGCGTAGCTCTTGGCACGTCCCTCGGCGATCTTGTGGGAAATTCCCTGAAACGACCCGATGGATTCGCCGAACGCCTCCCGCTCGTTGGCGTACTCGACCGCACGATCGAGCAGGAATTCGGCGTGACCGACCGACTGTGCGCCGATTTCTAGCCGTCCGAGTGAGAGAAACTCCATCGCGTCGTAGAAGGCACGGTCGACGGTTCCGAGCACGCGCGTTTCGGGGACGCGAACGTCGTCGAGGGTGAGTTCTCCCTGCCGGCCGACGGCGCCGACGGCGTTGTTTAGCGCCGTTATCTCGTACTCGTCGGCTTCGACGATGAAGCAGGTGATGCCGCCGTATCGACCCGCCTCCGACTGGGGCGTCGTCCGTGCGAACAGTTGAACGAAGTCCGCGTACGGGGCGTTCGTGATCCACTGTTTCGTCCCGTTTATCACCCACTCGTCGCCGTCCTTCTCGGCGGTGGTCTTCATGTTCGGCGAATCCGATCCGACACCGGGTTCAGTCTGTGCGAAGGCGGTCGACGTCTCGCCACGAACCGTCGGTTTCAGGTACGTTTCGATCTGCTCTCGGTCCGCCTGTGCCAGCAGCGGTTTGGGTCCCTCCGGCCCCGCGAGGACACACTCCGTCAGGCCGGGTCCGGTCGATGCGACGTGTTTCACCGCACGGTACCACGTGACGTTCGAAACCCCCTCGCCGCCGACCTCCTCCGGGAGGTTCATCGCGTAGAAGCCGGCCTCTGCGGATTTTCGGCGCAATTCCCCCATCGCGTCGACGACCTCGTCGACGAGGCGGCCGTCGTCCTCGTGGCGCTTCCGGGGATTCGACCACGTCTCACCCAGTTCCGCCTCAAGCGGTTCGACTTCACGCTCGATGAACTCCTCGAGAGCGGAGAGAATCAGTGCCGTCTCTTCGTCGGTGTCGAAGCTTACGCCCGACACCGAGGAACTCATTGTCATGCAACTACGTGACACTATGGATTCTTTAACCCTGCGTGTTCCGACGACGGCAGGCTTATGTGAGCCCGACGACACCGACAATCATGCGACTAGATGACATCCGTGTACTCGACATGACGCGGCTGTTACCCGGCCCGTACGCCACCCAGCTTCTGGCCGACGCCGGTGCCGACGTGGTCAAGATCGAAGATACCGGCGCGGGCGATTACGCCCGCCACTCGCCGCCGCCGAACGACCGCGGGGTTGGTGGCATCTTCGACGCGGTCAACCGGGGAAAACGGAGCGTCGCGATCGACCTCAAGGCCGACGACGGTCGGGCGGCGTTCCACGCGCTGGTCGAAGAGGCCGACGTCGTCATCGAGGGATTCCGACCGGGGGTGACCGAGCGGCTCGGAGCCGACTACGAGACGCTCACCGATTACAACGACGAGCTGGTCTACTGTTCGCTGTCGGGCTACGGGCAAACCGGTCCGTACCGGCAGCGTCCGGGCCACGATATCAACTACATCGGGCTCGCGGGACTTCTGGACATGACCCGGCGGGACGACAGCGAGACGCCTCGGTTACCGGGATACCAGATCGCGGACATGGGTGGTGGTCTACTGGCGGCGTTTTCCATCGTGGCGGCGCTCCTCTCGCGTGAACTGGGCGACGGTGGCGAGTATCTCGACGTCGCACTCACCGACGCGGTCGTCTCCTTCTCACAGGCGATCGCGCCGGGGGCTCTCGCCGGGGATTCTCCCCGGCCCGGCGAGACGCCGCTCACCGGAGAGTATCCGTGGTACGACGTCTACGAGACGTCGGACGGGCGGTACGTCACGATCGGTGCCCTCGAGCCACAGTTCTGGAGGGCGTTCTGTGACGCGGTGGATCGTCCGGATCTGCTCGACGCACACGGCGCCGACGACCCGGCGGAGCTGCAGGCACTGCGGGAGGAACTGGAGTCGCTCTTCGCCGAGCGTTCTCGAGAGGAGTGGGTCGAGCTGATGACCGACCACGACGGCACCGTCGACGGGGTTTATCGACCGTCGGAGGCGTTCGAACACCCCCAGATCGAATCGCGCGGCTACATCGAAGATCACGGCGAGGCCCCGTCCCGGATCGGACTTCCGATCGTGGGCCCGGACGTTCCGGACCGGGGTACGACCGAGATCCCCGCACAGGGAGAACACACCGAGGAACTGCTCGTCGAGGCGGGGTTGGATCCGGGTGCCGTCGAGACGCTTCACCAGAGGGGGGTTGTGCGATGACGCTGGATCTGCTGTTGACGAGTCAGTCCGGGGACGCGGCCGACGTCGCCGGTCGTGCCGAAGCGCTCGGCTACGGATCGCTGTGGCTCGGCGAGCTGTGGGGGACGGCTGCGCCGGTGAAGCTGGCCCAGATAGCGACCCAGACCGAGACGATCGGCCTCGGAACCGCGATCCTCAACGTCTACTCCCGGTCGCCGGCGGTGCTCGCGATGACCGCGGCGTCACTCGACGAGCTCTCCGACGGGCGGTTCACTCTCGGCGTCGGAACGTCGACGCGGAAGGCGATCGAAGATCTCCACAGCACCGACTTCGACCGACCCGTTCGACGCTCCCACGAGACGATCGAGCTGATCAAGGCGTTCCTCGACGGCGACGATCGGGTCGAGTACGACGGTGAGCTGCTCTCCGCGGCCGACTTCCCGCCGCTCGGCCGCGAGGTTCCCGTCTACCACGCCGCGCTCGGTCCGGCCAACCGCCGCGTCGTCGCGCGGCTCTGTGACGGATGGATTCCGCACAACATCCCCTTCTCGGAACTTCCCGACGCGTTCGACTACGTAGTCGAACATCTCCCGGACGGCCGTCGTCCCGACGACGTGGTCGTCGCGCCGTACGTCCCGTCCGCGGTCGACGACGACGCCGAGACTGCTCGCGACGTCGTTCGTGGTCACGTCGCCTACTACGTCGGCAACGGCGACGGGTACAAGCGAGCCGTCGGGGCGAAATATCCCGACGCGGCTGACGCGGTTCGAGAGGCGTGGACCGACGGTGACCGTCGCCGAGCGGCCGCAGCCGTTACCGACGAGATGGTCGACGACCTGGGCGTCGCGGGCACTCCCGAACGGGCCCGCGAACGGATGCGGGAACTCCTCGAATCGGCGGTCATCGACCGACCGATGCTCGTGGTCCCGGGGAATGCCTCCGAAGCGGTCGCCGAGCGAACAATCGAAGCGCTGGCACCCGAACGGCTGTAGTACGGAAACTGGCGAACAGGCGATCCGTTTTTCGTCGGCGAGCCGTGGATCACACTACCACTTGGCGGCCCGCCGTCGACTCGTCAGCTCACAGCGCCGGTGGTCCTTCTCTGGTTGATAAACCTCCGTCCGATCAGAAGCTAAAGAGGTCGATCCCTCCTGTCACACCGACGACTTGACCGGTGACGTAGTCCGCCTGCTCGGAGCTGAGATAGGCGACGAGGTTGGCGACGTCCTCCTCGCGGCCGAGCTGTCGCATGGGCGTCGCTTTGGCGATGCGCGCGAAGTATTCGTCGTACTCCGACAGCTCCTCGATACTCATCTCCGCCAGTTGGCCGACGACGATGTTCGGCGTGATGACGTTCGAAGTGACGTTCTTTCGAGCTCCCTCGAGCGCGAGGGTCTTGCCGAAGCCGATGAGTGCGGCTTTGGTCGCCGAGTAGGAGGCCTGTCCGAAGCCGCCCTGCCAGCCGGCCATCGACGACATGTTGATCACTCGGCCCCACTCTCGCTCGAGCATTCCGGGAAAAACTGCTTTACTGATGTTGTACGTCCCGGTGAGATTGATCTCGATGTCGCGATCCCAGATCTCGTCGTCGTAGTCCTTCAGCTGGGCGCGAGCGTCGACCATCGCCGCGTTGTTGACGAGAATGTCGATCCCACCGGTCTCGGCCTCGAGCGCTGCGACCGTGTCCTCGACCGTCTCGCGGTCGGTGAGATCACACTCCACCGCGTGGGCCGCACCGTCGTAGTCGCCACCGTTGATCTCCTCGGCCACGCTCTCGGCCGCGCTGGCGTCGACGTCCAGGACGATGACCTCTGTGCCTTCGTTGGCGAGGACCCGACAGTCCTCGCTCCCGATGCGTCCGCCACCCCCCGTGACGAGGGCAGTTCGATCGTCGATTCCGAAATCCATACGAGTTGGTTCTCCCCCGGTACCCCGATAACAGTTTGGTGTGGTCTCCCACGGCACGTTCTCGTTCGGATCTCGATAACGTCCGATCGGTGGCTATCTTTATTAATCGAGCCTAGAAACGAGTAGCCGTTATATGTCCACATCAGGCAGTATCCGCCGGTGGTCGCGATGATCGAGCAGTTCAGCGTCGCCGACCAGAACGTCATCGTAACTGGATCGAGCCAGGGGATCGGCGAGTCGATCGCGACGCGGTTCGCCGACGACGGTGCAAACGTCGTCGTCACCTCTCGATCTCAGGAGAAGGTGGCGGCGGTCGCCGACGAGATCAACGACAGCGACAGTCCGGGTCGCGCCATCGCCGTCGAGTGCGACGTCCGCGACCGCGACGCCGTGGAGGCGCTCGTCGAAACGACGGTCGAGGAGTTCGGGTCCCTCGACACGATGATCAACAACGCCGGCGCCTCGTTCATGGCGAAGTTCGACGACATTTCGTCGAACGGCTGGAAAACCATCGTCGACATCAACCTCCACGGAACGTTCCACGGGGCACAGGTCGCGGGGCAGGCGATGCAGGAGTCCGGCGGCGGTCGAATCATTAACTTCGCGTCCGTGGCCGGGACGCAGGGCTCCCCGAGCATGAGCCACTACGGCGCGGCGAAAGCTGCCATCGTCAACCTGACGACGTCTCTCGCCGTCCAGTACGCGGAACACGACATCCGAGTCAACTGTATCGCCCCGGGCCTCGTCGCTACCCCCGGCGTCGAATCGCAGATGGGTATCACTGCCGGCGACATCGACCGGTCGTCGGTCGACCGCCAGATCGGCGTTCCCGAGGAGATCGCCGACCTCGCGCAGTTCCTCGCGAGCGACGCCTCCTCGTATCTGATCGGCGAGACCGTCGTCGCCAAGGGCGTCCCCCGTCTCCAGGAGTCGGCCGAAGCCTGAACCGGTCGTCGGCGTTTTCCTTTCCAAACCGCCGGATGGGTGAACTATAAACGCATGGCAGAGACAGGGATAGCCATGGTCGACTCATACACCGGTGCGGATCTGTTCGTCGAAGCGCTCGAAGAGTACAACGTCGAGCGCGTGTTCGGTAACCCCGGAACGACTGAAGTACCCGTTTTGGACGCGCTCTCGAGGAGCGACATCGAGTACGTGCTCGGACTTCACGAGGACATCGCCGTCGGGATGGCCGGTGGCTACGCCCAGACGCGCAGATACCACGCCCACGAGAACCCAGAGATCAACCCCGTCGGCGTCGTGAATCTCCACATCGCGCCGGGGTTGGCCCACGGTCTTGGGAACCTCTACGCCGCGAAGATGACCGGCGCGCCGCTCGTCGTCACGGCGGGGAACCACAGCACCGATTTCCGTCACGAGGAGCCGATTCTCAGCGGCGAACTCGTCGAGATGGCCGATCAGTTCACGAAGTGGAGTGCCGAGGTACTGGACGTCGACACGATTCCGACGATGGTCCGGCGGGCGTTCCGGGTCGCGCTGACGCCGCCGACAGGTCCCGTCTTTCTCGGGCTTCCGCTCGACGTGATGACCGACGAAACCGACGAGCGGCCGGAGCGACTCGGTTCGATCCCGAATGCTGGGCGAGGGGATCCGACTCAGATCGAGCGGGCAGCGGATTTCCTTTTGGACGCCGACGAGCCGGTGATGATCGTCGGCGATCAGATCGCCAGATCGGGCACGGACGCCGTTCAGGCGGCCGTCGATCTCGCCGAAACGGCGGGGCTCCGCGTCCACGGGGAGATCCTTTCCAGCGAGGTCGACTTCCCGACCGGACACGATCAGTGGGTGTCGTACGTCCCGCCGACCGAACACGTCGCGGCGTCGATCATGGACACCGACACGCTGCTCTTCGTCGGCTGTTCGACGCACACGACGACGACCCGGTACGAGGACCAGCTCGTCGATCCCTCGACGACCTGTATCCACGTCGGTCCGGACGCGTGGGAACTCGGAAAGAACCAGATCGCGGACGCGGCCGTCCTCGGGGATCCCGGTCTCGTCCTCGAACAGCTCACGGAACACGTCGGCGACCGGCTCGACTCGGCGACCCGCGAGGACCGTGTCGAACGCGTCCGGGACGCCAAGCGGGTTGCCGACGATCGGTTGGCGGACATGGGTGAGGGAGACGCTGCAGCGGACGATCCCCGCGCCTCGAAGGCCACGCTCGTCGACGCGATCTCCGACGTCGCGGGCGACGCCTACATCGTCGACGAGGGGATCACCTCGAAATACGTGATGCTCACGCGACGCGAGCTCGTGGCGAACCAGTTCATTTCGAACAAGGGCGGTGGTCTGGGTTACGGCCTCCCGGCGTCCGTCGGTGCCGCGATCGCGGAGAGCGACACGGACGACCCACGGGAGGTGCTCGGCTTCGTCGGCGACGGCTCGTATCTCTACTACCCGCACACGCTCTACACGGCGGCCCGCTACGACGTCGATCTCACCGTCGTCATTCCCGACAACCGGAACTACCGCATCCTCAAGAACAACACGCTCGCGGTGCTCGGCGGTGAGGAGGAGGATTACGACTTCGTCGGGATGGATTTCGAACCGCCGGTCGACATTCCGAAGAACGCCGAGAGCCACGGTGCCCGCGGCCACCTCGTCGACGAGCCCGACGCGATCGGCGAGACGATCCGCGACGCACTCGAGCGGTCCGGTCCGGACGTCCTCGACGTGTTGGTTCACGACTGAACCGCCCTCGGTCGTACGGTGACGTATCGGTTCGGTGGGGTGTTTCGGCAGTTATTTGCCCGTGGATGAGATATCTGACACCAATGTCAACAACTGTCGTACGGGAGGTAGTATGACGGACTCGAGCCAGGAGTACTTCGAGCGGATCGTCGACGAGGACGCTCTCGAGGCGTATCTCGAGCGAGAGCTCGGTCCTGCCGACCGCTTCGAGGTCGAGCGACACGGGGAGGGCCACTCCAACGAGACGCTGTTCGTGACGTGGGGCGACGATGAGCTGGTCATCCGGCGCCCGCCGCCGGGGGAGACCGCCGAAAACGCCCACGACGTCCTCCGGGAGCACCGCGTCGTGAGTGCGCTCCAGGACACGGACGTCCGGGTTCCCCGGACGCGGGCCGCCTGCGACGACCACTCGGTCCTCGGCTGTGACTTCTACGTGATGGATCGGATGGAGGGCGACGTCCTCCGGGACGACGAGGTCGAGCGGTTCGCGACGCCCGAGTTCCGCGAACGGATCGGCCACGAGATGATCGACCGGCTCGTTGAGATCCACGAGGTCGACTACGAGGCGGTCGGCCTGGAGTTCGGTGATTTCGGCTACCCGCCGGGCTTTACCCAGCGACAGGTCCGCCGCTGGTCGGAGCAACTGATGTGGGCCTTCGAGGTCACCGCCGACGTTCGCGAGGTCGAGCAGCTCTACGACGTGATGGAGTGGCTCTACGACAACGTCCCCGACGACGAGGAGATCCCGACGACGCTCGTTCACGGGGATTACAAGCTCGACAACGTGATGTTCGCTCCTGGAACGCCACCGGAGATCAACGCGATCATGGACTGGGAGATGTCGACGCTCGGTGATCCGTTCACGGATCTGGCGTGGATGCTGTCGTACTGGCACGACTCGAAGGATCCTGAACCGGCGATTCCCGAACTGGAGGCACGGTTCATGACTCGGGAGGGGTATCCGACCCGCCGCGAACTGGTGGAGCGCTACGAGTCCAAGACCGGCTACAGCTTCGACAACTGGCGGTTCTACTGGGTGCTGGCGGTGTACAAACTCGCCGGACTCGGCGAGATGTTCTTCCGACGACATCTGGAGGGGAACGCCGACGACGACATGTATCCGAAGATGGAATACCGCGTTCCGCACCTCGCCGAGAAGGCCGTCGAGATCATCGACGGCGATCGAACGCTGTAATTAACCGTCTTCCTTTTGCCGACGCCGGCCCTGCGTTGAGCTATGTCGACGGTTCCGGACGTCGCGTGGTACGCCGTAATGGTCGTCGGGATCGGCGCCTCCGTCGGCGTCGTCTACCTGCTGTCCCGTCCTCGCGGTCGCTGGGGTCGACTCGCCCGAAAGCGGCTCGTTCTGGGCGTCCCGTGGGGGACGCTCATCGCCGTCGGTACCGTCATCGCGGTGTATCTGTTCCTCCAGGATGGGCTCACCGACCCACGCGATCCGGTCGTCATCCCGTTTCGAGCGTGGTCGTACACGTATCCGCTCGGGTTTCTCGCGTCCGGATTCGCCCACTCGAGCCTCGGACACATCACCGGGAACCTTCTCAGTGCGCTCGTCTTCGGGTCGCTCGCGGAGTACGCCTGGAGCCACTACCCGGAGAAGCGCGGATCGCAGGCGTTCTCGTCGCTCGGCAGTAACCCCTTCGCTCGGATCGTCGGCTTCGCCGTCGGCGTCTTCGCCGTTTCGATCTTCACAGGGATGTTCGCGCTGGGACCGGTGATCGGCTTCTCGGGAACCGTCTTCGCGTTCGTCGGCTTCGCCCTGGTCCGGTTCCCCCTGGCGACGATCGTCGCGACGCTGTTCACGAGCGTCGTCCGTTTGCTCTACAACACCGTTCGGAACCCCGAGATCGCCGTCGTCGTCGGCGAAACGACTGTCGGCCGCCCGTGGTGGGCCGGGACCGCGCTGCAGGGCCACGCGATCGGGCTGTTCGCCGGCGTCGTGCTCGGCGTCGTGTTGCTCTATCGTCGCGACGTGCGTCCCTCGCCGGAGCACATCTGGCTCGCCGCGCTGATATTTGCAGTCGATCGCGGGATGTGGGCAGTGTATCTCATCGAGGGCTCGGGAGAGTACCGACTGTTCCGGGCGCTCGGCGTCGCACTCGTGTTCGTTCTCGCCGCGGTCGTCGCCGGAAGTGCCGTCGCATCCGCGCGGACACTGATCCACCGGATCGACCTCAGTCGCCGGGAAGCGGCTTTCGGCGTCGCGGTCTCAATACTGCTGGCGCTGTCGCTCGTTGCGGTTCCGTTCAACCTCTTCGTCGTCGACGACCCGACTGCCGGTCTCGAGGACGCCCAGCCAACAGACGTTGGCGACTACACGGTGTTTTACGCCACGGACGTTCCCAACCAGTTCGTCCCCGCGGTGCCGATGCCCGGCGGGAACACGACCGACGATCGGGTGCGTGCCAGCGGCGTCATCGTCGTCTCCGAGCAACGCAACATCTGGTGGGAGGAGGTGTCGACGACGGAGCTTCGCGTCAACCGGCAGGAAACGATCCGTCTCGGTGGCGTCGGCTGGTCGGAAACCGTCCACGCCTCGCGGACGACGTGGACGGTCGCCGGCGGTAACACGACGTATAACGTCCAGCTCGGAACGGACGAGGAGATATCGGTCGTCCACCGGGCGGAGCCGGCCCGTGCGGACGCGATGATCGACGGCCGCAACGTGACGATCGCGCCCGTCGACGATCGGTTCGAGATCCGGGTGACGCGGGACAACGAGACGCTCGGCGTCACGCCGATCCCGGAGGAGGACGTTCGCCTCGCTGCCGGAGGGATCGTCTTCGAACGCGACGGTTCAGTCGTCGTCGCGACGCGGGACGAAACGGAGATCAGGATCGCGAGTCGCTCAGGCTGACCACTCGATCCGGAACACTTCAGTCTCGATCGTCCGCGTTTCCTCTCGGTGGTGGTCGAACTGCTTCGGGAGATCGAACTCGGCGGCGAAGGCGTGTGTCACCTCGCCGCCGTTGTCGGCCGCGAACGCCTCGACGAACTCGCGACTACCGGCGTTGTGAACCGAGTACGAGACCGACGCGATGTCGGCGGTCGTCTCGAGGAACGCTCGATCGGCACCCTCGTTGCCGGTCTGGGCGCCGAACGGTGGATTCATGAGCACCGTTACCGGCTCGTCCGCACAGATCGGTGCCTCGGTCGCGTCGGCACGAACCCACGAGACGTCCGCCGTCGCTGCGACTCGACGCTCGTTCTCGACGGCGGTCGTCAGCGGTGCCGGGTCGACGTCGATCCCGACGGTACGTTTCGGTCCCCGAAGCGCCGAGCCGAGTGCGAGCATTCCCGTTCCACAGCCGAGATCGACGATGGTTCGCCCCTCGATGTCGCCCTGGAGGTCGGCGACGTGGACGATCTGTGCCGCGAGGTCCGGCGGCGTGTGGTACTGCTCCAGCGGCGCACGCGGGTTTTCGAACCCCGCAACGACGCCGAGTTCCTGTGCGAGCCGTCGCCGCGTCCCTCCCGCGGTCCCGCCTGTCATGAGGTGTGAATACTCTACAGGCATACTAATAATTTTGTCTATGCGCTATGGTAATTATTCGTTCCCGTTTTCGGTTCGGTGACGCGATAACTTCTTTCCGGTTCTCTCACAACGGGTGGTATGGACTGTCCTCGGTGTTCGTCGCAACTAGAGCGATACAGTCTCGGGGGGAAGGAGTCGGTCACCTGTGAGAACTGCGGCTACATCGGGGTGCCGATCGAGCATCGCGGTGAATCGCGGCGACTGGAGACGTGGGACGACGCACTCGAGCGGTTCCGGGACCGCTACGGGAGCGAGGACGAGCAGCTGACGCCGGCGTTCGTTCCGATCGAGGAGTAATTACGTAATCAATCCTCGGCTTCGGCCTCGACCTCGGCGCCAGCGGCACTGTCGTCGGCCTCCTGCGTGCGCGAGGCGACGAGTGCCCCGCGAGCGACGCTGTAGAGCGGTTCGCTCGCTCGCGTGACGTCGCTGATCGAGAACGGGATGTTCGCCTTCTCGAACCGTTCCTCGAAGAGCTTCTCGAAGCCAGGCGGGCTCGCCGTCCCGCCCGTGACGACGACGGGGACGTCCAGTCCTTCCTCGACGTCCTCCTCGTTGACCTCCCGGGAGATGTTCTCGATGACGTAGTCGAGTAGGTTGTCGTAGTAGATCGACAGCGCCCCCTCGACGCCGCCCGCGTCGGTCGTGAAGTCGAGCCGGAAGTCGTCCTCCTTGATCGAGGTCACCTTGTCGACGTTTTCGCCCGTCGCGGTCGCGGTCTGCTCGTCGATCCAGTCACCGCCCCGGGCGACGCTGAACGTCATCACCGGAACCGCGTAGTAGGCCAGACAGACGTTCGTCATGCCCGCCCCGAAGCTGATGCCGAGCCCGGTGAAGTTGTGGTCAGCCAGCTCCGAGTAGATGACCGACATCCCCTCGTTGATCGGCTCGGGATCGTACCCCATGTCGTCGAGGAACGATTCGAGCGTCTTCTGGTGATACAGCGTCGATAGATCCGAATCGATCGGATCGGCCGGCGTCGAGAAGTGGACCGGCTCGTTGGGTCGGTCCGGTTCGCCGATGACCTGTTCGATGATGAGTTTGATCATCGGAATCGCGGATTTCTCCTCCGAGGAGAGGATACCGTGTTTCATCGGCCGGCGGGTCTCCTCGTTGAAGATGTTCGCGAAGTTCAGTGCGTCGTCGCCGACAACGTAGACGTTGTCGTCCTTGCGGATGTGGAGGACGTCCGATCGGGAGAGCATCCGCTCGGCCATATCGCTGTACTCGATTTCGACGAACGAATTCCGCTGGGAGACGAACACCGTCTCGTTACCGTCCTGCTTGGCCGATACGAGATTCATCGTCCCAACGTCTATTCCACGTGCCATGTGCTAAACCGCGCTGGCCGGACAATAAAGCTACCTGCCGTTCACTTTCGAGAAAGGAGCGACTTCAGCCGGCCGACGATCCCGTCCGGTTGGGCCTCGGCCTCCCGCTTCTGTTTCTCCCTGAGTTCCTGGAGGGCTGCCATCTGTTCGTCGACGCCACCGCTGGACGTTTCGGTTCGGTGTTCCCCGCCCTGGAGTCCTCGCAGCCCCGAAACGGCGTCGTCGACGCCCGCCGAGCGGTAGGTTTTGGCCGAGGACTGATCGACGTCGATCCCCTCGAGCTCGGCGTCCGTGTTTATGCGGAGTCGCTCCGTTTCGACCTTCTCGACGCCGCCCCAGGTGAGCTCCGTGCTCTCCATGGCCTCTTCGATGTCCCGCCGAACCTGCTCGTCGGTCACCTCCGGATCCGATTCCGTGGTCCCCTCCGTTGCGGCGACCCCTTCGACGCGCTCGACGTGGTAACTCACGAGCGCCGCCGCCGTCGCCGAGAGGACGCTTACGAGGCCGATCGCGTAGACGGTCACTCCCTGTGGACTGTAATCCGGCGTGCCGTAGTTCCAGTTGCTCGGATACACTGCCACGAAGAACCCGACCGCGAGAACTGTCACGACGAGGCCACCGCCGGCAACGTAGAGCGCGCGCTGATCGGCCGGAAGCAGTACGACGACCGAACTCAACACGATCGGGAGCCCTAATGCGCCGGCGGCGAACGCTATCTGACGGACGCTGAACACGTCACCGGAGACGAGTGCTCGTTCGACGACGAACAGGACGAGGCCGACGAGCCCCAGTCCGAGCCCTGCAAAGAACAGCGCAAAGCCGAGATACACGTCGGTGCGACGGTCGGGCTCGCCGATGTAACGCCGGTACAGATCGACGAGGCGATCCTCGGATGTGTCCGTCCCGCTCATTGGGCACCCCTTTCGAGCGGGGGCCTATGACTGTTGGGCCTCTATCCGTCTCGTGACCCATGCGGCTCGGTTGCGCCCCTTGTCGGCGACGAGCTCTCCGGCTCTGTAGGCGAAAAGCGCATACGACGCACCGTTCGTGGTCGAAGTGGCGGCCTCGTCACCGCTCCGGATCGCGTTCGGTGCGATCCGTCCCGTCTGTCGTGCGACGTAGTCGCTTCCGGCGAGTCGATCGACGGCGTCGACGGCGTCGCGCTTCGCGTCGAGTAACGACTCCGGCGTCGGATCCGCCCCCGAAAGGACGCTCTCGGCCGCCGCCGCGATCCCGTCGTAGCGAGCGAGCCACTCGAGGAGTTCGAGAAGCGACCGTGCCGGCTGGGTCCCGATGCGCTCGCGGGCGTCGTCGACGACGCTCGCCCCGTTTCGTTCGGTCGCCGCGAGGACGTACCGTATCTGCGCCGTCGGATCGTTTCCCGGATTTGGGGGTTCCTCGTCGGCATCGTCGGGGGCGCGCGCGGCCGCTTCCTTGAGTGCGCCGATCGCGATCGATCGGACCGCACGCTCGCTCGACTGGACGGAGTGGTCCGTCGCCGCGTCCCGGAACCGGACTGCGTCGTCGTACGCCCGCCGTCCGATCGCGATCGAGCGTCTGATGCGGGCCGCGGCCTCCGGCCACTCTCCGTCGGTCGGTTCGCCGATGGACGATGGAAGCGCTTCCTCGGCTCGCGCGATCGTTCCGAGCGACACGTCCGTCGGCTGTTGGAGCTGGTAGTCGGTTTCGGTCGGGAACGACTCGACCGCATCGGTCACCGCCCGGAGTTTCTCCTCGAGCCCCGTTCGATCTATCGTTTCGGCCGCCGCGCCCGCGTATCCGGCGATACGCGCCGCCCGGCGGAGCTCTCGCGTGGTTCGGGAGAGCGCCCGCTCCGTCGGCTCGTACTCCCGGAGCGTCCTCGCTCGCTGGCGGCCGTTCGCGAGAAACTGTTCGGGGTCCTCTACCGATTCGACGATTCGATCCCCGTCGATCGCTTCGAGGGCGACGTCGATTTCCTCGAGCACGCCGACGAACTGATCGACCGCGGCTTCGAGGTGACCTGCCTCGACGGGATCCAGCGAGTCGACTGCCGGAACCGAGAGTCCGTACAGTTCGGCCAGCAGGTCCTCGGTTTCGTTCGGCACTGACGCCGGGGTCACCGTCTCGTAGTCGTCGTTTCGCTCGACCGTCCCGTCGTTACAGCCAGCGAGCGCGACCCCCGCTCCAACGGTCAGCAGTCGCCGTCGCGACCAACCCATGCGAATACGTACGGCCGCAAAGAGAAACGCTTTCGGTGGCGGTCGTTACCACGTGCCGTGGAACGTGTCGAAGGCGAGATCCTCGAGCGGCTCCTCACCGATCGCGATTCGGTACTCCTGGGGGGTGACCATCGGCTGTTTGAACTGCGGGCCGTCGTCGGTCGTGATCCGCGGACAGCCGGTGTTGACGTAGGCGTCGAGGCCGAAGTTCGTCAGTCGGTCGGGCGTCACCTCGTCCATCGTCAACAGGTAGGCGCTGTCGTTGTTCTCGACGATCTCCTCGGCGATCTCCCATCGACCCTGTCCGATCTTCGTGCAGTAGATGACGCCCCACTCCTCGGCGTCCATCGCCTTGTGGACGGTCGCGTAGCGCTGCTTCATGAACTGCTCCGTGTCGGCGATCGTGACGACGTTGTTGACCGGATCGGCGATGATCACCGTCTTGTCGGGGTGTTCCATCGCCAGCCCGAGCGGGTGGAACTTCCCGCCGCCGACGTAGAGCACCTGATCGGCGTCGACGTCGGCCGACGCGTAGTTACAGCCGAGCACCTGTCCCTCGTGAGTGAGGCGCTCGTCGCCGCGGCGGACGTGAACCTCGTATCCCCGCTCCTCGAGCCACGCGCGCATCTCGTCGAACTTGTTCATGTGCTGGGCGGTCGTCACGAGGCCGACGGCCGGTTCCTCTTCGGGCGGCTTCAGTTCCGCGAGGGATTTCTCCATGATCGGCGTGACCTCGACGTTCGAGAAGAGCGGGACGTAGATGATCTTCTCAGACTCCTTCATCGGGGAGTGACCGAAGTGGACGAAGACGTCCGTCCGGCGCATCATTTCGGTGTCGAGGTCGCAGGCGCCGTAACACGGCTGCCCGGAGATCAGTACGCGGACGCCGTCCGGCAGCTCAGCCCGGAGGTCGTCGGCGACGCGCGGCCCCCGCCGCTTCAACCCCTCCGGGAACTGTAATCCGACCGTCGAGGCGTTCCGCTCGGAAACCGCCTGAAGGATTCGCTCTATCTCGTAATCCCACGTCCGGTCGTGTTTCAGGGCCATTCCCGTGTTTCGGAGGTCGCCCTCGGTTCGATCCGTCGATTCCTGACTCATTGGCTCCCGTTACGCCCGCGGGCGTAAAACGCCCGCGTTTCGTCGGAACGAAGCGCCGTATCCGCCACGACTATACGTCCGCGGTCCAATTTCGGACTAATGAGCGTCGAGACGACACCCGAAGCGCGCGCGAGTGAGCTCGCCGAGGAGCTCGGAACCGTCATCACCGAGATGGACGCCTACCAGACCTTCGAGGAGGCCAAAGCCGCAGTCGAGAGCGACGAGGAACTGCAGGCGGAGATCCGCGAGTTCGAGCAGCTCCGCGAGAACTTCATGCTCGCCCGACAGGCCGGCGACGCGACGAACGACGATCTCCGAGAGCTGCAGGCCGCCCAACAGGAGCTCCACGAACAGCCGACGATGGCCGAATTCCTGCAGGCGAAATCGACGATCGAGCTGAAGCTTCAGGACCTGAACCACACGATCTCTGAGCCGCTAGCGATCGACTTCGGCGAGAAGGCCGGCGGCTGCTGTCAGGACTGACCGACGTACGCTTTTCTCCGCCACCGACGTTACGGTGATCGCCGACGGCCACGGTTGGGCGACGGCGTCGATTCCGCCCTCGCGACCGCCCGGATTTTTAAGCGTCGATCACCCACCGCCGGTATGGTTCACTCCGATTGGGGTTCGTGGTTGCCCACGGCCGTCGACGACGCCGACCCGGACGGCCTCGATCTCTGGTATCTCGGTTGTAACGGCTTCGTCTTGAAGGCGGACGACGGCACGACGCTGTTCATCGACCCGTATCTCGGTACCGGAGATCCGCCGAGAACCGTTCGCATGATCCCGGTTCCGTTCGATCCACACGACGTCGCTGCGGCCGACGCGGTGTTGGCGACCCACGAGCACACCGATCACGTACACGGCCCGTCCCAGGCACCGATCCTCGAGCGCACCGACGCGACGTTCTACGGGCCGTCGGCGTCGATCTCCGCCGCCGCCGACTGGCGGGAGACGTACGACGTCGAGGAGGACGACTTCCACGAACTCGAAGAGGGCGATCAGTTCGACCTCGGGTCGCTCTCGATCACCGTCGAGGGGGCAAACGATCCCGACGCCACCCATCCCGTCTCGTACGTGATCGAACACGAAGCGGGGACGTTTTTCCACGGCGGCGACGGTCGCCCCGGTCCGGTCCTCGAAGAGATCGGCGAACGGTACGACATCGACCTCGGTGTGGTCGCGTTCGGCTCGGCCGGGATGATCCTCGACAAGGAGAGCCGCGAACCGAAGTACACCAAGTGGTACGCCGACGAGAACGAAGCCGCCGAAGCGGCCGCTCAGCTCGGTCTCGACCGGCTCGTCCCCACTCACTGGGACATGTGGAAGGGACTGACGGCTGATCCTGGGGCGATGGGTCCTCACGTCCGGACGTACGACTACCCGCGGAGCCTCGAGATCCTCGAGATCGGCGATAAGACGTCGCTGTAGCCGCGTATCGATCGCTGAATCGGTCCGCCCTTTTAAGCGACAGACGACGTAGGGTCGAGACATGACTGAGAAGGCCTCGACCGAGCCGGTCGTCGTTTCGGGGGACGGCGTCACCGTCGAGAAGTCGTTCGACCCCGACGAGTTTCCCGTACCGGCGATCGTTCTCGAGATCGAAAACCGCCGCGAACAGTCGATCGAACTCCAGCTAATCGACACGGTTCCGGAGGACGCGGTGGCGGACGTCGGCTTTCATCCGGAGTACGGTGCCGAGTATTGGTACACCGACGAGACGGATCTCGTCTTCGAGCGGGAACTCGAGCCATCGGAGACGTTTGTAACCGTCTACGGGCTTCGCGAGGGTGACGTAGAACGGCTGCTCACCGAACCCACGATCGGTCGCGTCGACCCCGCTGACGACCGCGACGAGGGAATCGTCTCCGCGATCAAGGCCGTCGAGGAGGACGTGATTTCGGAGGTCGAACTCGAAGATCCGTCGGGCGAACCGCGAAACGGCGATACGGACGTCGAAACGCCCGACCTGCTTGACGAGGATTCCGACGACCCCCCCGCCATCGAGGAGCCGGACGACTCCCAGATCGACTCACCGGCGGACGCGTCCGCGGAGGAGTCGGACGATACTTCGGAGACCGAACTGAACGACCCTCCGGAGCCAGAGGGGCTGACGGATGCCGCGGTCGGGGAGTCGGAGCGTTCGGCGAGCGATTCGACGACCGACGAACTCGTTGCCGCACTCGCCGAAGAACTGCGTAGCGGCGACGTCTCCGAGTCGGATCTCGAGACGCTCCGTGCCGCCGTCGAGCCGGCGTCGTCGGGCAGTGTCGAGGCACGTCTCCAGCGGCTCCAGGGCCGGATGGCCGATCTCGACGCATACGTCGACGCGCTGGAGGCGTTTCTCGACGAAAACGGCGATGCTCGGACGCTGCTGTCGAAGCTCGACGACGAGATCGAGGCGGTCGACGCCAGAGTCGACGCGCTCGAGGAGCAGCTCGACGACGCGATCGACGACGCGAACTCCCGAACGGAGAAGCTCGCGGCAGCCGTCGAATCCGAACTCGGCGAGATGTGGGAGGACCTCGACGTCACCCGCTCTCGACTCGCGGATCTGGAGGCCGGCCACGAGTCGATCGAAACCGAGTTCGATTCGCTGCAGGCCGACACGGTGACGGATTCGGACGTCGAAGAGCTCTCGGACGACATCGATCGGCTCGACGACCAGCTCGACGACCTCGCCGAGATGCGGGCCCGTCTCGAGACCGCGTTCGGCAGCTGATCGGGAGTATCGTCGCCGACCGGATATTTCGTGGTCTTCGATTCGGTTCCATCTCTCGTTTGATTCAAATTCTATGAACCGCTACGATACTCTCTATGAGGGTGCGGTCGGAAACCGGACTCGTTTAGTTTATCGCCATCCTTTGCCCGGCAATGACGACTGTTCGTGTCGCCGTTCCTCGAAAGGGCCGCCCCCTCGAGGCCGTGCTGAACCGCCTCTCCGGACGGTTCGGCGTCGAGGAGGGGTTCGTCGACGAGATCGCCTCGACGCTCAGCTACGAGAAGGCGATCACCAAGGGGAACGTCGACGCCGACGGCGACGTGTACGAACGTCTGGCAGACTACAGCGCGCCCGGAGAGCCGTACGGCCCGGAGTACACGCTGTTCCGGGACGCCCGGAACGGCATGCCCCGACGGATCGTCTTCGACAGCCTCCGGATCGATCTCGGCGAGGTCGAACTCCAGCTCATCGGTCGGGAGGAGCCGGTTCGAGCGCTCCGCAAGCACGAGTTCGCCCTGGGGTTCGACAGCGCGGATCTCGTCCTCGAAGACGTCGTCTCGCTCGCCCCGGAGCCGCTCGCGACGCTCGGCGAGATCAACGATCGGATCGACCCGCGGGAGTCGGACGTTCGCGTCGTTGGCGGGCTGGGCGACACCGTCTATCACACGCTGCTCTCGGCACCGGACGTCTCCGAGAGCCCGACCCGATCGTTCCTCGAGCGCTACGAGGGGCCGCTCTGTATCTCCCCTCGGTACGAGCGGCTCGTCGAGGCGGTGCTCGGCTCGGACGCGACCGACGGGATCGTCTTCCGGTATCCCGGCGACCGCGAGGAGGAGGCCGCCATCGAGAGCGTCGGTCTCGGCGTCTACCTCACGGTCACCGGTTCGACGGCCCGCGAGCACGGACTCCGCGTCGGTGAGGAGCTGTTCCCGAGCGAGACAGTCCTGCTCGAGAACCCGACCGAGAGTTCGGCGGCCGCCGAACGGATCGCGAACGATCTCGTCGACGGAATCGGTGTTCCTGCCTGTTGAGGGCGGAACCGTTACGTTACGGCACCCGATAGCAACGCCGTGGAGGCGACTGTCGAGTGGCTCCGGGACCGACCGTACGTCGACGAACAGCCGTGCGCCTACGAGCGCCTCGAGGGACGGAGCGCGTCGTTTTCGGCGATCGATCTCGACGCCCGACTCGAGCGCGCCCTCGAAGCACGTGGCATCGAGCGGCTCTACGACCACCAGGCCGATGCGATCCGGTCGGTTCGGAGCGGTCGCGACGTCGTTCTGTCGACCGAAACCGCCAGCGGAAAGAGTCTCGCGTACACCGTTCCCGCGTTCAAGCGGGCGATGGATCGACGCGCGACGACGCTGTATCTCGCACCACAGGTTGCACTCATAAACGATCAGACGGAGACGCTCTCCGATCTCGCCGCTGACCTGGGATTCGCGAGCGGCGTCACCGTCGAGGCGTACACCGGCCGGCTCTCCCGAAGCGAAAAGCAGGCGGTACGGGAGCGACAGCCGACGGTGCTTCTCTGTACGCCGGACATGCTCCACTACGGTCTGCTGCCGCACGCACGACGGCTGTGGTCGTGGTTCTTCGAGCGGCTCGAAACCGTCGTCGTCGACGAGATTCACGAGTACCGGGGGATTTTTGGGAGCCACGTCGCCGGCGTCTTCCGCCGTCTCGATCGGCTCTGCTCGGAGTTCGGCGCCGATCCGGAGTTCGTTTGCTGTTCGGCGACGATCGGCAACCCGGTCGAACACGCTGGGACGGTGACTGGTCGTGCGGCCCCCCGGATCGAACTGGTCGAGGAGGACACGAGCGCCAGCGGAGCGACCCACTGGCTCCTCTGGAACCCGCCGGAGTACGGCGACGGTGGATGGGGAAGCGGCCGCCGCCGCTCCTCGCACACCGAATCCGAGCGGCTGTTCTGCGATCTCCTCTCCCGTGGGCACCAGACGCTCGTGTTCACGAGCGCCCGGCAGACGGCTGAGCGATACGCGAGCAGCTCCGCCAGCCGGCTTCGCGAGCGCGGTGATCACGAGATCGCGCGGTCGGTCGCGGCGTATCAGGCGTCCCTCCCCGACGACCGACGACGCGAGATCGAAGCCGGACTCGTTTCGGGGGACGTGCGTGGGGTCTGGAGCACGAACGCGCTCGAACTCGGCGTCGATATCGGTGGTCTCGACGCGGTGATCCTCGACGGCTATCCCGGAACGCGAATGGAGGCGCTCCAGCAAGCCGGACGGGCGGGACGTGGCCTCGAACCGTCGCTCGTCGTGCTCGTTGCCGGAGAGGATCAGCTCGATCAGTATCTGATGAACGATCCGGCGGCGTTCTTCGAGGCCGAGCCGGAGCGTGCGGTTACGAACCCCGAAAACGAGCGGCTGTTACCCGATCACGTTCGCGCCGCGGCCGACGAGGCGTGGCTCCGTCCCGGCGACGACGAGCGGTTCGGCGATTCGTTCCCCGACGTGGTGGCAGATCTCACCGACCGCGGCCTGCTCTCGCGGCGCGAGACGAACGACGGGATCCGATGGCTCCACAACGGTTCGAGCCCACAGCACGAGATCAGCCTCCGGACCATCGAGCAGCGGTCGATCCAGCTTCGGGGACCGAGCGGGGAGACGTTGGCGTCGCTCCCCTTCGCGGACGCGCTCCGGGACGCCCACGAGGGCGCGATATATCACCACCAGGGGCGGCGCTACGAGGTCGAAGCGCTCGACCTCGAGGCGAACGTCGCACAGCTTCAGTCGACGTGGGCGGACTACTTCACGCGCGTACTCCACGAGAAGACGATCACAGTCGAGGCCGACCTCGACCGCACGCCGCTGGAGGCGCGCCCCGACGTCGAGGCCCGCTTCGCGGAGGTGACGATGCGAAAGCGGATCACGGGTTTCCAGCGGTTCGACGGATCGACCGGCGAATCGATCGGGACCGTCGATCTCGATCTTCCAGAGACGACGTTGCGAACGCGGGCGCTGTACGTTCCGCTCCCGGACGACGCCGTTTCGGCGCTCGGTGACGGGGTTCCGGGCGGGATCCACGCCGCCGAGCACGCGATGATCTCGATGCTCCCGACCCGAGTGCTCTGTGACCGCCGCGATATCGGCGGCGTGTCGACGCCGCTTCACCCGCATACGGCCACCGCGACGATCTTCGTCTACGACGGCTATCCCGGGGGTGTAAACCTCGCACGGTCGGGATACGACGAACTCGACGAGTTGCTGGAGACGACTCGAGAGATGGTCTCCCGCTGTCCCTGCGACGGCGGCTGTCCGGCCTGCGTGCAGTCGCCACACTGCGGGAACGCGAACGATCCGCTCGAAAAAGAGCTGTCCGTGGTTCTTCTGGATCGGTTACTGGATCGGTGACGGAATCGTTGCGGAGGAACGGCGACGAGCTCGATGGGACTGTCACGTCAGCTTTCCGACGGCGTCGCGAGCGTTCGCGGCCGTTTTGACCCCCGGACGACCGAAGAGGGATGCGATCAGGGCACCCCCGTATTTGAGTCGGTTTTCGGTTCCGCTGCGAGCCGCTCTCGCGAAGCAGGCAATCGCTTCCGTCGTCCAGCGATCCTCTCTCAGCCGGATGTGTCCCTCCTTGTAGTAGATCTCCGCGAGGACGGCCCGTCGGATCTCCGGGTAGCGGTCGTAGACGTCGCTGCGGGCGTCGATGACCTGCTTCATTCCCTCGATCTTGTTCAATCCCGTCCAGGTCCTGCTTTCGCTTCGCCGGTTGAACGTGAGGACCTCGTCGACGTAGTCGAACCGGGTTCTCCGCGCCAGCTGAATCATCAGATCGCTATCGTTTGCAGCGGTGAACTGGGCGAGCGGGATCGTTTCCGCGAGCAGATCCCGCTCGATGAGCATCGATCCGGTGTAGCAGGGGAACGTCTCGAAACGTAGCGTCCGCTCGAGCACGTCGCCGGACATTTCGGGAGGTGGGCGGCGCTGCCAGCCGTTGTCCTGCCGCACGCCGCTGTAGGCGACGCCGACGTCCGGGTCGTCCACCAGTACGTCCACGGTCTTCGAGAGCTTCCCCTCGAGAAATAGATCGTCGTCGTCCAGGAAGTGGACGTACTCCCCCGTCGATCGCTCGATCCCGTCGGTTCTGGCGACCGAACAGCCGCCGTTTCTGTCCCTGATGACGCTCGTCACCTCGTCGCCGTACCGGTCGAGCACGGGTTCGGCGTTCCCCTCCCCCGAGTCGTCGACGACGACGAGTTCGACCGGTTCGTAATCCTGGGCCAGCACGCTCTCGATCGCCTCCTCGAGGAGTTCATTCCGGTAGTAGGTCGTGATAACGACCGAGATCAGCGGGTTCATTCGCCCGTTCTACGGCACATCTTTATTTAAGTAACCGTCAGGTAACGCGACGAATTCGGCCGCAGCCCTGCGATGCTGCCCGCTGGTGTGGCCGCAGCTGTTCGATCGAAGACATCCCTCCCTGTCGTCCTTAGGGCAGCGATTACAATACCCCGCGGCAGGTGACGTAACTCCGTGACGACGATCGACGTATCACGCGCCACCGCGCTTCGGGAGAACGTTCCGGCGGCGTTACGTCGGGTCGGTTCCTCGATCCGGGAGGAGACGACACGGATGTACGTACCGCTCCGGTACGGTTGGCTCGGCCGATTTCGGTCCACCGCTTCGCTCCCCAAGGTCATCACGGTCGCGGGAGCGGACGTCGGATACCGTCTGACGCTCTCGAACGAACAGTTCCCGACGCAGGACGATCAGCTACCGGAATCCGGGCCGTACGACGAGCCGGTCGTCGGCTCGATAGGGGGGCCGTGGGACCGATTCAAGCAACCGTGGACGGAGACGGTCTTCTTCAGGAGCTTCGTCGAGCACTACTGCGAGGGGCGTGAGTGGCCGGAGACCGACTACTACGACTGGTACGTCGAGTTCAGTACGAAGGACCAGACGCCAGCGGAGCGGTTTCGCGACATCGACCGGCTGTTCGAATCGATGAACGAACGCGGATACGTCCCACAGGCGGAACTCGTGGCCGGCGAACCGAACGAGATGGAGCGACCGAGGATGACGACGAGAACGATACTCGGCGAGACGTTTCCCGACGAACCCGTAGTCGGGATCGGTAGACGCGGAGAGATCATCCGTCTGAACGGCGGCCACCACCGGCTGTCGTTCGCGAGGCTCCTCGGACTCGAGGAGGTTCCCGTGATCGTCACCATCCGTCACGAGCGGTGGGCGACGGTTCGCGACGCGTTCGAGCGGGCGAACTCGCTGTCGGAGCTTCCCGACAGCTACCGCCAGCACGCGGGACACCCCGATCTCCCGCGGGTTCCGGATCGGGCGAACCCGAAGCCGGAGGTGGGGCGATCGGCATGAACGTCCTCTACTATCTCCGACGGTTCCCCAAACTGTCGGAGAGCTTCGTTCTCAACGAGATATACGAGCTCGAGCGGGCCGGTCACGAGGTCGCCGTCTGCGCGCTCTACCGGACTGACGAGGAACTCACTCACGAGGAGTTCGGGGAGCTCGACGTTCCAATTCGGTACATCGAACCGCCTACGTACCGGAACGCGACGGAGCTGCTCTCCATCAAAGCCCTCCATCCGCGAATCCTCCGACGCGCATTTCACCGCCTCTCTCCCGTGGATCACGTCGCGAACCTCTATCGGGCCAGGCGGTGTATCGAGTTCGTCGACGATCTCGACGAGGGGATCGACCACGTCCACACCCACTTCGCGATGCGGACGCAGTTCCCGGCCAGATACGTCGCGGCGTACTACGGCGTACCGTTTACGATCACCACTCACGCCAACGACCTGTTCAGCGAACCCGTCGGTCGCTACACCGGGAGCTTGCTCCGGAGCGCAGACCGGATCGTCACGATATCGGAGTACAACAGGGAGTACATCCGGAACCGATTCGCCGAGGAGACGCCGATCGACGTCGTTCGCGCCGGCATCAGACCCGAGAAGTTCTCCCCGATCGTCCCGACCGTGGACAATCGCGTGCTGACGGTCGGACGGTTCGTCGAAAAGAAGGGGCTGGAGTACGCGCTCGAGGCGATCGATCGGGTCGCCGAGCGGATTCCCGAGGTCGAGTACCACGTCGTCGGCTCCGGTCGCCGACGGGACGCACTCGAACGCAAAGTCGAGAAACTCGGCCTCGAATCCAACGTCACGTTCCTGAACAACGTCGACGATCAGCAGCTGCGCGCTGAGTACGCCGAGGCGCGCTGTTTTCTGCTCCCGTGCGTCGTCGCCGAGTCGGGGGATCGGGACGGGATTCCAGTCGTGCTCATGGAGGCGATGGCGACGAAGACTCCCGCCGTTTCCACGCGGGTTTCCGGGATCCCGGAACTGATCGATCACGAAGTGAACGGCCTGTTGACCGAGCCGCGGGACCCCACGGCGACGGCGGAGGCGGTGGTGCGTCTGCTTCGGAACGACGAGGAGTGGTCGGCCTATCGCACTCGCGCCCATGAGCGGGTCGTCTCCGAGTTCAACATCGCGACGGAGGTCGAGCGACTGGAGGCGTCGTTCGAGGCTGCCCGCGCGTCCGACGAGACGACGCGGTATCGAGACTAAGCGACGTCGCGATCGCTCCGAATTCCCTCCGGAAGCACGTCCTGTACGTCCGGATGGTCGAGATGTTCTGTCGCCCTTTCCGACAGTTCGCCCACGGAGTCGGCGTTGCTGATCTCCGTGCGGAGTTGCTGCCACTGGCTGTGTCGCACGAGAACTCTCACCGGAATGGTCTCCACACCGAGGATCCTCGCGGCGATGAACCGGTGTCGCCCGTCGTCGAGTATTATCTCTCCGTCGCGGCCGATGTCGACGGCGACCTCGTGGTGTTCCGGCTCGAGGGCTGGTGAGTCGAACGGCGTCCCCTCCCGGTCGTGGATCTCTCGCTGCGTGAGATAGCCGTGTTCGCGCATGTGGTGGTAGAGTTCGTCCAGGTTCTCCAGTCGCGAGTCGATCCGACGCTCCGAACCGTACCGGTTCATGTACAGCTCCTGATCGGACTCCAGCCACTCCTCCGTCAGCCACCGGTAGATCTCGGTATCCTTCCAGGGCGTTCCGTTCTCGAAGTGGTCCACCGCCGACGCGTACAGCTGGTAGTTGTCGATGTGTACCAGCGTCGGGTGGTCGAATCCCTCCGCTGCACCCCGTATCATCATCCGATCGGTCGTGCGGTTTCTGTCCCACTCTCCGCCTCTCACGTGGGTCGTGAACTTCGAAATACGGTTCCAGAAGTGCGGCGACAGCAGATACTCCACGCTCCGCGGGTCGACGTGGATTCGGCGATACCGCTCGGGTGCGGCTCGTCCGTATCTGAGTCGATGAACGGCCCGGTTTGCGGTCGGTTCGACACGAGTTTTCCACCGCTTCCAGACCTCGAACCGAACGGATTCCCCGAGGGTGCGGAGAGTCGAAACGACGCTCTCCCGTCGCAGAATCCCGATTCCGGTGGCTGATCGGGATCCCTTCATCATTCGCTGTTGAAAGCCCCCGTATCCGTATTGTTATGCACGAGTTGCCGTCGGGGATCCCGGGATACGCCGTTCGGACGCTTCCCTCGATTCATCCTGTCGGAGCGGCGGGTCGGATCCGTCGCTCGACGGCTGTCAGTGCGTCTATCGTCGGAGCGACGTAGTCGGTGGGGAGAAGCCACAGGAGGAGATAGACGACGGCCGACCGTGGATCGCGCTGCCGCGTCAACAGCGCGTAGTACGCGGCTCTGGCTGCCGATCGGTTGCCGGCCTCCAGATACCGCTCTCCGGCGCCCCGGTAGTGGGTGGCCCACGCCCTGTCGGTTACGCCGTGGGCGTCCAACGTATCGGCGTGTTTCTCGAGGAACGCTTCCCGGTACGTGAACAGCGATTCCAGATCCTCGATCATCGCACCGTCGTGGTACATTCGGTCGAGCATCGGCTCCCCGACGTAGTCGACGTCGTAGTTTCGGCTCACTCTGAGATAGAAGTCCCAGTCCGCACAGAACCGGAGCTGTTCGTCGAATCCGCCGACGTCGTCGAGGACATCATGACGCACCATCACGCTCGACGGCGTGCGGATCGTGTTTCGAACGAGCAACTCCGGATCGACGGAGTCCCCGTACTCCGGGACGAAGGTGAAGAGTCGACCGCCGTCGCCGTCCACGGCTCTGTAGCCCGCGTGGACCAACCCGAGCCGCTCCGTGCCGGATTCGAACGCCGACAGCTGCCGTGCGGTCTTCTCGGGCCACCAGCGGTCGTCGTCGTCCAGGAAGGCGAGGTATTCGGCGTCGGTTTCGGCCACCGCCTGGTTACGTGCCGCCGGGAGCCCTCGCGGCGTGTCGTTGTGGACGTATTCGAACGGGCGGTCCGGATAGCTCCGTCGTAACTCCTCGACGACGTCGTTCGTCCTGTCGTCGCTGCTCGCGTCGACGACGACGATCTCGATGGCGTCGTACGTCTGTTGACAGACACTCTCGATGGCCTCTCGGACGTGGTCGGGCCGGTCCATCGTCGCTATCAGTGCCGCGACGGATGCGTCGGACTCCTGCATATCTGTCGTATCGTCCAAAAATCGTCGAGACAGGTGAAAGTTATGAGAGGCTTAATGCGTGGACGACGTCTCCGTGAACGAACGTTTGCTCGAACGCTTCGGCGATCGGACTACCATTCGAACTCGGACAGATCGGGATGATCGATGGTGTCGTTCGGATCCGTCCGTCCGAGTCGGAGTTCGTTTCGACGTCGCTGCCAGTCGTGGTGGCGAACGAGTACACGCGCTGGAATCCGGTCGACGTCGAGGAGTTTGGCGATACTGAGGCGGTGGCTCCCGCTGTTGTTGTGGATGAGCTGTCCGTCGCGGCCGACGTTCACCGTGACCTCGTCGAGAACTGGAGAGGGCTGGTAGCCGTTCGTACGGATCGCCTCGAAGAGTTCGTCGTACGCCGACAGCATCTCCAGCATCTTCGACTCGGTCGTACAGAGTTCCCAGCGACTGTTCGGCCACCGCCGATTCCACTCCGTACCGTCGGACGTCACCTTCCGTACGAACTCGGTTTCCGCCCACGGGACCCCGTCCAGAAAGCGCTCCCTGAATCCCGAGTGGAGTGCGAGATCCTCCCACGAGTCCACCGAGCGGTCCCAGTTTCCGCAGACAACTCTCCCCGTGTTCTCGTATTTGTCGAACCGCCTCTTTTCGTCTGTCGCGATCCGTGGATGATCGTACGGGCGCTGGATCGCCGTCACGTCGTCCGGGTCCACGTATATGCGTTCGAACGGATCCGCGTCGCTGTACCGTAGCGGAAAGAGGGTATGCAGGTGTGCGCGGTGGCGGAGCAACTGGTTGCGCGCACGCTCTCGCACGCCGACTCGGGAGCTGACGGCTCCGTATATCCGGGCAAGCGTACTCCCGACGTTCGGAATTCGCTGATTCGTCGAGTTCACTGCTCTACGTACGCGGTGTTTTCAGATCGACAAAGCTACCGTCCGCTTAACTGGCAACAGGCTGCCCGTCCTCGGGGCGATCTGTTTGATTCGCCCTGCCGCGCTGATGAATCGCTCGAAGAGAGTCTTCTCGGCCTCTGAGTGTGCCGACCGGATCGAGAGATGGTAACTAATTCAAACCCACCCTTCCAAGGGTTCGTATGACTGACGCGTCTGACCGCTCACTCGGCGAGGACGCCTCTCACGTAGAGGACGGGGCGATCCGCGCTCAGTACGAGTGGTCGTCGACGGCACCGTCGACGGCGGTCGTCGAGACGGTTGCGATCGCCAGTAATCGCGAGCCAATCGCACTCGAACCGCTGTACGAATCGCTGGATCCGGATGCACTGAACACGATCGTTCGGTCGAGCGGCTCGCCGTCGACCGTCGCGTTCTCGTTCGCCGGCTACCGCGTCACCGTTCGCAGTATCGGGGAGATCGTCGTTCGAGACGAAACGGGATAGGTCACGTCCTGTCGGTACTGATTTGGGTTCCATCCAAATGTGGTTGAACCACGATGTCGTTCTGAAAACTCGACAAATATCAAAGCGAATCATTATATTTGTTTTTTAGATATGATAGTTGATAGGAGGTGTCGTCGCGGGTCTCGAAAGTCGAGATCGATCTGTCGCACGCACGATCGAGACCGACAATTGATCCGTTACACTGGGTGAAGCGGCAGCTAAAGCGGCTCTCCGCTGTACGAAGGTCGTCGAGGACTCCGGTGTCGAAGGTTTCACCAACATTCGTCGGACGTGTCGAACGTGATGGGAAAATACGCTCTATATGCCGATTTCACGCTCGAACGGTACGGTTCCGAGAGAGCAGCTCCGGTGTCGGTATAAATATACTCGATACGATATGTAATGAGATGTTCTCGTTCTCAAACTATTTCACGAACGGTCGGTGGAACCCACCGGTCGTTCGTTCTCGCTCGTCTGCTCGGTCGGCCAATCCCCGCCCACGTCGGGGACGTAACTGCCGAGAAACACGACGTTCGCTCGACCGAAACTGACTCTCGTGACGTCACCCTGCTGTTCCATGCGAGTCAGTACGCGACTCGTCTTCGATTTCGACCAGCTGGTCATATCGGGTATCTGCGACTGTTTCACGCACCCGTCGTTGGCAACCAACAACCGGAGAACCCACTCCTGGTTGGTCTGGACCGACGCCCGCCCTGTGGGGAGTGCTGTCGGATCCCACTCCCCACTGGATACCAACCTTCCGGACGGTGTGAACAGTTCGTCCATCCTCTCTACCCTGTCACCTCTTCGACTGTAAAGCAACAGGGCGAACACGCTGACGAGAACGGTACACGCTCCGAGGAACGTTCCGACGCTGAACGACGGAACGTCGATACCGAACAGCAACACCGGTGCCACGGCTACGGCGGGTATGCGATCATCCGGATTGCTCCGACCCGACGAAAGGATCACAGCTCACGTCGCTTCAACGAAGATTTGTTCATAATAGATCGTTCATTTATCCACCGTAGACTCAACTCATACTGTCCTGTAGTGGCTGTAACCATTTAGTTATCATCAGGGAAAATCTGTCGAGAACCGAAAATATCAGTAATTGGTCCGTATCGTCCGGCGGGGAGTGTCGGTGGCTCTGTGCAGTGAGTGAGCGAGCGACGGTCATCCGCATGGTTTGCGGTTGGGAGTCTCGGCGGTCCACTGAGTTGGTGCGTTTCAGGCTGTGTGTTTGAATGCGAGCGCTGTGGTC
>SKTU01000141.1 GCA_007122455.1 Haloarculaceae archaeon
GAGAGGTAAAAAGACGAACATCATCGTTTAGTAATAGTTTCAGCCACGTACAGCCGACGACGGCAGAAACATGGCTGCAAGCCTTCGCCGTCTGGTGGAATTCGCTTAACTAAACACGATGTAGGAGAGTGCCGAAAGGCATAATCAACAAACGTGATTAGTCACGTGTGCCGGGGTCGTTGGTGACAGTCAACTTCCCCCGGCACTTTCCACCGAGAGCATTAACCCCGTTGAATCTATTATGTTGAGTATGCCCAAGCAGGTTGACGACCCTGATTATCATAGCGTCAATCACACCGCTGCTCAAACGTGCGGGTGGACGAAGAATGCTCTTGTAGGGGAAGGAGTTTGCTATAAGAACCACTTCTACGGAATCCAGAGCCACCGCTGCATTCAGATGACGCCGGTCGTCAAATGTAACGAGCGGTGCGTCTTCTGCTGGCGGGACCACGCCGGCCACGCCTACGAACTCGACGGCGTCGAGTGGGACGATCCGGAGGCCGTCGTCGACGCCTCGATCGAACTCCAGCGGAAGCTGCTCAGCGGCTTCGGCGGCAACGACGAGGTACCGCGTCGCGCCTTCGAGGAGGCGATGGAACCTCGCCACGTCGCGATCTCGCTGGACGGCGAGCCGACGCTGTATCCGTATCTCCCCGAACTCATCGAAGCGTTTCACGACCGAGGAATCACGACGTTTCTCGTCTCGAACGGAACCCGACCGGAGATGCTGGCCGAGTGCGATCCGACCCAGCTCTACGTCAGCGTCGACGCCGCGGACCGAAAGACGTTCGACGAGACAGTCGGCGCGATGGAGGACGACGCGTGGGAGCGACTGATCGAGACGATCGACGTGCTGGCGGGAAAAGAGGAGACGCGAACCGTCCTCCGGACCACGCTCGTGGAGGGGTTCAACGTCCACCACCCCGAGTGGTACGCCGGCCTCTACGACAGAGCTGACGCGGACTTCGTCGAGCTGAAGGCGTACATGCACGTCGGCCACTCTCGCGGGCGGCTCGACAGGGACGCGATGCCGAGCCACGACCGGGTCGTCGAGTTCACCGAAGCGGTTCAGTCGTATCTCCCGACGCACCCGGTGCTCCGGGATATCGAAGCCTCTCGCGTGGCGCTCCTCGCCCGCGACGAGGACACGTGGGTGCCGAAGCTGAAGGGCGGCTCCGAGTTCTGGAACGCCGATCCGTACGCGGCGGACTGACCACGGACGCGGTAGCCTTTTGTACGGACGGCCCCGTCGTGGCTGTACGGCTCGTTCTCCCCTTCCCTTCTGTTCCAAATTCGTTATGCATACCACATCCGTTACGGTTAAGGGGACATCGTCCGTATTTCGGCCATGGCACAGGCGACCGAGCGAGTCGGCTACGACGAGTTGGCGACGCTGAAACTCGTCGCATTGGACGGCGCGCTCACCGGACGGGTAACGGTGACGTGCGCCGCGCTGGCCGATCAGCTCGACGCATCGAATCAGACGGCCTCGAGACGGCTTCAGCAGCTCGAGGACGCCGACTACATCGACAGGGAGATCACCGGCGACGGCCAGCGGATTTCGCTCACGGACGCAGGGGAGCGAGCCCTCCAGCGGGAGTACGCCGATTACCGACGGCTCTTCGAGGACGACACCGACGTGCGGCTCTCGGGACGCGTCACGAGCGGGATGGGCGAAGGGAGCCACTACATCTCCCTGCCCGGCTACATGACGCAGTTCCGCGAGCGGCTCGGTTACGAGCCGTTCCCCGGCACGTTGAACGTCGAACTCGACGAGGACAGCGTCCGTGAGCGGGCACGGATGGACGCGCTCGATCCGGTCCCGATCGACGGCTGGGAGACCGACGACCGTACGTACGGACCGGCCTTCTGCTGGCCCGCGACGGTCGAACGGACGCCACCGGAGGGGACCGACGCCGAACGCTACGAGACGGTACACGTCATCGCGCCGGAACGGACCCACCATGGCGACGACCAGCTCGAGCTGATCGCACCCGAGAAGCTCCGCACCGAACTCGGCATCACCGACGGTGACCACCTCACGATCCATGTCTCGGAGCAGTAACACCGTGGCCGCGACGACGACGCTGGAGGGCGCCGTGACGGCCTTCGCCTCCGGCTCGCCCGTACTGATCCACGATGCGGCCGACAGGGAGGGGGAAGTCGACCTCGTCTACCCCGCCGCCGCCGTCGCGCCGACCGACGTCGCCAGAATGCGCAACGACGCCGGTGGTCTCATCTGCGTCGCACTACCCGACAGCATCTGTGCGACGTGGGAGCTCCCGCTCGTCCAGCGGGAACTCGACCATCCCGCCGCGGGATCCCACGAGCTCGGCTACGACGAGCGCTCGTCGTTCTCGCTCACCGTCAACCACCGGGAGACGTTCACCGGGATCACCGACGAGGATCGCGCGCTCACCATCTCGGCGCTCGCAGACGCCGCGGGCCGAGTTCAGCGGGCAAAGACGCTCGCCGGCGACGGTGCCGAAGCGTCCCTCGCGGACGGTGCCGAACGGTTCGCGGCGACGTTCCGCGCGCCGGGGCACGTCCACGTACTCCGGGCAGCGCCGGATCTCCTCGCCGATCGACAGGGCCACACCGAACTCGGGATCGCACTCGCCGACGCGGCCGGCGCACCGCCAGCGGTCGTCGTCTGTGAGATGCTCGACGACGAGACGGGTGGTGCACTCTCCCCCGAAGCGGCCCGCGCCTACGCCGACCGCAACGGGTTCCCCTATCTCGAAGGCGCCGAGCTCGTCGCTCGCTTCGGCGAGTGAGCCCCACGGATCGTCAACACTCATTACAGGGGCCCTCGACAACCCGCGTATGAGCTTCGAGGAGATGGACGTCGATACGATCTGGATGGACGGGGAGTTCGTCGACTGGGACGACGCCCAGACGCACGTTCTCACCCACTCGTTACACTACGGTACCGCCGTCTTCGAGGGAGCCCGCTGTTACGACACGGTCGACGGCCCGGCACTGTTCCGCTGGGAGGAACATCTCGACCGGCTCTTTCAGTCGGCGAAGGTGCTCGACCACGAGATCGAACAGTCCCGCGAGGAGATCACCGACGCGACGCAGGAGCTCATCCGACGACAGAACCTCGAATCCTGTTACATCAGGCCGCTCGTCTACTACGGCTACAACACCCTCGGAGTGAGTCCGAGCGAGTGTCCGACCCGAACGATGGTCGCCTGCTGGCCGTGGGGCGCCTACCTCGGCGAGGACGCGATCGAGAACGGCGTCGACGTGATGGTCTCCTCGTGGCGGAAACACTCCTCGAGCCAGATCCCGACGAACGTCAAGGCCACTGGACCGTACATCAATTCGATGCTCGCCGGCGAGGAGGCGCGCCGCAACGGCTACGTGGAAGCGATCGTCCTCAACAAGGACGGACGCGTGGCCGAGGGCCCCGGTGAGAACATCTTCATGGTCAACGATGGCGAGATCTACACGACCGGTCTCTCGGAGGACATCCTCAACGGGATCACCCGCGAAACCGTGATCACGCTCGCGGAGGATCTCGGCTACACCGTCCACGACGAGGCGGCGATCTCGCGCGGTCAGCTCTACACCGCCGACGAGCTGTTCTTCACCGGTACCGCCGCGGAAGTGACACCGATCCGCAGCGTCGACGACACGGAGATCGGTAACGGCTCCCGCGGTCCGGTGACCGAGGAGATTCAACAGCAGTTCTTCGATCTCGTCGAGGGGAAGCTGGACGGCTACGACGGCTGGTTCGACTTCGTCTGATCGACGCCGTTCTTCGACGCTTCGAGTAGAAAGCCTCGGGGTCAGACCGGATACTCCGCATCCGGATCGACGACGCGGTCGACCTCCTCCGGCATCCGCCAGTCGGTGGCGATCTCGAGGAAGTCGACGAGCATGCGGCCGGTCGCACCCCACACCGTATAGCCGTCGACCCGGAAGAAGTGGATGCGCGCGTAGCTGCGACTCGGGTGGTCTCGCCGTTCGGATTCGTAGTTGTCGAGATCGGTGAGATCCGACAGCGCGAGGATCGCGATCTCGGCGACCTCCCCCTCGTTCGGGGTGTACTCCCGATCGGGAATGCGAGCGACGAACGGTCGAACCGAGTAGTTCGAGATCGTCGGATAGTCGTCGAGCCGGCCGACGATCTCTACCTCCGACGGATGGAGACCGATCTCTTCGTACGCCTCTCGGGTCGCGGTCTCCGCGAGCGTCTCGTCTTGGGGCTCGCGGCCACCGCCGGGGAAGCTCATCTGCCCCGCGTGCTGACCGAGGTGGTCGGCTCGCTTCGTGAAGAGTAGAGAGACGTCGTCCGGACGAGTGATGACCGGAACCAGTACCGCCGCCTGACGGCTACCGGAGTCGTCGCTCGTGGCCTCGTAGGAGACCACCCGATTCCAGTCCATATCGGGCATACTCCCCGGCACCTCTTAGTTCATCCCGTCGAGTTGTGCCCGGATCTCGGAGAGCTCCGGTCCACCCCACGCCTCGATTTCGTAGCTGACGTCCAGAAGCTCGCGCGCACGCTCGGCGTCGTTGCGCTCGATCGCCGAAGTCGCCTCCGCACGGAACCGCTCGGCCGCGGCGCGTCCGACCCGCGTTCGGTCGACCGACCGCGAGTCGAGATCCAGAATGTGTGGGAGATCTTCGGCGCCGTCGACGAGCGTCGGGAAGGCGGCCGGACCGGGGACGAGGAGCTCCTCGTTGTCGTCGATCGTGACGAGTGCGAACGTCTCGATCGCCGTCTCGATACAGCCTTCGGGACACTCCTCGCCGCGACGGTAGGCGAGCTCCGAGAGCGCCCGCTCCAGCTCCGGGCGCGTCATTGCACCGAAGAGGTCGGCGACGCCGGCGACTGCGTCGGAATCGATCCGGTCGCTCATTCGAGCACCTCCGAGAGGTCGTCTCGAGCCGCCGCGGCCGCCTCGTCCGGCTCGATCGGCGCATCGACCCACGCGGGAAGCCGACTGTCGTCGTCGGGCGGCTCGATCGCGTCGGCGTAGGCGTCGATCTGTGCTCGCTCCTCGCTTCGGTCGTACTCGAGCCCGTTGAACGCCGAATCGAGCGCGTACGCCTCGACGAGCCGGTCGGCGAACCGACGGTAGCTAGCGGCGAGACGCTCGTAGTCGAGGGATCCGCCGTTCTCCTCAACTGCGCGAAGCAGCGCGGTCCCGACCTGCGTCGCCATCTCCGAAAGTCCGCTCGGTCCGGAAATCGATCGATGATCGTGCTCGTGAACGCCGAGGTCGACCTGCGCGCTACCACCGGTTCCGGCGAGTCGGAACGCCTCACCGAGCGTTCCGACCTCGAGTCCCCAGCCGCGCTGAAACCGCAGTCGCCGGAGGAGTTTCCCGGTCGTCGCGAACTCCCCGGCGAGCGCGTACCTGAACGACGCCACGTAGTCGACGACGGCCGCATCGCAGTCGGCTCCGATCGCCCGAACCAGCGGACGGTAAAAGAGCCGGAAGAGCCGGCCGTAGAGGCGGTCATTCTCGATGCGAGCGTAATACCCCTTCGAGAACTCGTAGCCGTTCGACAGCGGAAAGAGGAGTTTCGGCACGTGTCGTCGGTCGTAGCTCTTGGCGTCGGCGTCGTGAACGACGACGTACTCGCTGTCGGCGGCGACGCCGGCTGCGATCCAGACGTCACGACCCTTTCCGCGGACGCCGTTGAGCCCGTTCGTCGCGAGTAGCTGGGAGAGGTTGGGACCGTCACACCACAGCAACTCGAGCGGGAGATCGAATCCCTCGAGCCACTCGACGACCGCCCCGAGCCGGGCGGGCGAGGACCGAAGCGGGACGACGACCCGCCCGGGTGAGACGTCCTCGAGTGCCGACAGCACTCGCTCCGAGGCGAGACCGGCGTGCTCCCGTTCGGTCATCGGGACGACGATCGCCGCACGGTCGGTCGGCGCGTCGGGAGCCGCGTCGCCGAAATCGTGGAGCGTCGTGATCTGTTCCTGGACGTACTCCATCGATCAGTACGTAGAGTTCCGCGGCGAAAAAGCCCCGCGTTCCGGCGTCACCCGGGGATTTCCCCCGGCTCCCCACCGGCCGGAATCCGCCCCGCACGGTAGAGAACGGTCAACAGAGCGACGAGGACGAGCACGCCGACGGCGAGACCCCGGAACACGGCCGTGTAGCTGAATCCGGAGGCGACGAGTACGCCGACGGTTCCGGAGCCGAACGCCTCGATCGACATCGCCGTCGCGGAGAACACGGCGTACGCGCTGCTGCGGTGACGATCCGGCAACGACGAGAGCGTGTACGTGTCGATTGCGGGGAACAGCGCGTGAATGACGAAGCCGAGAACGACGCTCACGGCCGCGACCGCCAGGACGCCGTCGACGACAGTCAAAACGAGAACGGAGACCGAAAAGCAGGCCACGACGGCGATCAGAAGCGGCACGTTCGGGACCCGATCGGCGAGTCGACCGGTGATGGCGAAGGCGGGAACGCCGGCCGCAAACAGCACCGAGAGCAGCAGTCGACCGGTCGACTCGTCGATTCCCTTCTCGACGGCCAGATACGGTCCGTAGAGATTGAAGATGCCGTTCCAGAGGAAACCGGCACCGCCGACGAAGACGACCGCCGAGAGGATAATCCGCCACTGGGCGCGAGCCGCCACGAGCAGGCTCCGGTCGTTCGCCCCGGCGTTCGGAAGCGGCGTTCGACGAGCCGTGACGACGAACGCGACCGTCGAAACCGCAGCAACCACGGAGATACAGAGGAACGTCGTCCGCCAGTCGCCGACGAGGAGGATCGCACTGACTGCGAGCGGCGCCAACACCGCGGCGAACTGACTCGACATCCCGTGGAGGCCGATCACGGTCCCGACGCGCCGGGGGAACAGCTCACTGAGTAGTGGGCTCGCCGCGATGAAATACATCCCGCTCGAGAGCCCCATCAGGAACGCACCGACGGCGAGCCACTCGACGGACGGGGCGAACGCTGTCGCCGCCGACGTGACGACGAGGAGGGCGCCAGTCGCCGTGACCACGTAGTGGCGTGGGACGCGCGTCAGGAGATAGCCGGTCGGTAGCCGCGGTGCGGCGCTTCCGAGCCACGCGGCGCTCGCGACGACACCGAGCGCAGCCGGGGAGACGCCGAGGTCGGCTGCGACGGGCTGAATGAGCGGCGCGAATACCACCCGTGCGAGGTTGACGAGAAAGACCAACGCACAGAGCGATCCGAACAGTTCGCGGCGGGACACGCCTTCGGTAACTCGGGAGGGGATTTGAGTGGATCGAAGCCGATCGAATTACTCGAAGACGGCGTCGAAGGCCGCCGCACCCATCGGCTCGAACGTGCCGGCCGCGACGTTTTCGGGAACGTGCTCCGAGGACCCAGTGCCGACGAGCGAACACGTCACGCCCGGGGCGCTACGGGCGAAGTTGATCGCTCGCTGGGCGGGCGTATCGCCGGAAAGCCGACGATCGACAGCAAGCGGTATCGTGCCCTCGTTCGCCAGTTCACCCTGCAGGATCGACGCCGACGTGAAGACGTCGAGTCCGGCGTCCGCGGCGAACCACAGCGCACTCGTCGGCCCGTCGGGACCGACGTGGGCTTCGACGGTGAATGCGTCGGCCATCCGGACGTTGAACGGGAGTTGGATCGCCCGGAGATGGGTGGATGACGCCCCGGCTCGGCTGGCGGCACGACGGGCTCGACGAACGATCTCCGGAAGCGAGAGATACCGCTCGTGGGAGTCGGGAACGCGAAACGCCTCCCACGTCGAGACGCCGTAGTGGCGAATGTCGCCCTCGAGGGCGCGCGCTTCGAGTCGGACGAACGCCTCCTCGATCCGGTCGTAGACGGTCGAGCGATCGAACCGCTCCAGTTGCGTCTCGGGGTTGTGGAGATAGTAGAGGTCGATCGCGTCGAGATCGAGGTTCTCGAGCGAGCGATCGAGACTCCACTCGAGGAAGTCGGGGGCGAGACAGTTCCCGCGAACGATCTCGTCGCGCGTCGCGAGCCCCGGATCGGCGACCGTCGATTCGACGTACGCCGCCGGATTCGGCGGTCGTGCGCCGTCGAACGGAACGAATCCGCCCTTCGTCGCGACGAGGACGGCCTCCCGATCGACTGCGGCCGTGTCGATCGCCCGGCCGACGACTCGCTCGGAGCGCTGGTTCCGGTAGTTGATCGCCGTGTCGACGACGTTGCAGCCGTGTTCGAATGCCTCGACGATCGTCGCTCCGTACCGTTCGTCGACCGCGTCGGTCGGATCACCGAGGTACGTCCCGATACCGATAGAGGAGACGAGCGACGTCGAAAACCGTCGAAAGTACGTTCGGGCGAACGATTCGTGAAACCGATCCCGATAGGCCCACGTCGCAGTCCTCGTCGCCATACGACCGATTGGTGAGGCGATACCAAAAGCGCCCCGTCAGGCGTCGCGGTACGCCTCGATCGCGGCCCGATACCCCTCCCGATAGGTCGGATAGTGGAACTCGTAACCGAGTTCGTGGAGCAGTTCGTTCGAACAGCGCTTGCTCGTGAGGATGCGCCGCTCGGCAGCCTCGGAGAGATCACCTTCCGCGAGCCTGTCGGCTTTCGTTCGCTTCGGCGGGCTCTCGACGCCGCACTCGTCGGCCAACCAGTCGGCGAACGACCACTTCTCGACCGGTTCGTCGTCGACCGCGAGCAGTATCTCCTCGTCGATTCCCTCCAGTGCGAACCGGACGACCCCGGCAGCGTCGTCGCGGTGAATCATGTTGAGATACCCCTCCGTGACAGGCCCGTCGAGATACCGTTCGAGTCGGTATCTGTCGGGACCGTAGAGTCCGGCAAACCGGATGACGGTACCGTCGATACCGAAATCGGCCGTTCGCTCACGGGCGACGCGCTCGGCCTCAGCGAGCACGCGCGTCTTTTCCGTCGTCGGCTCGATCGCCGTCGTTTCGTCGACCCACCCGCCATCGTGATCACCGTATACGCCCGTGCTCGACGTGTAGACGAACCGTTCGGGCGGACGATCACGCGTGCCGAACGCCTCGATCGCGGTCGTCAGTCCGTCGACGTAAATCGCTTCGGCTGCCTCGGCACCGCGTCCGCCCGAGGACGTCGCGAAGACGACGGCGTCGGCGGTCGGCACGGCCTCCAGATCGCTCCGTTCCGTCACGTCGGCCCGAATCGGCTCTGCGCCAGTCGCCTCGACCGCGGCTAACCCGTCCGTTGATCGACGGACGCCGACGACCTCGTGGTCGGCGGTCAGTTGGCGAGCGAGTTCGAGACCGACGTAGCCGCAGCCGAGAATCGCGACTTTCATGGCTGCTTGCTCTCGATGTACTGGTGTAACAGCGCGAACTCCCACAACGTCATCGGGAACCGACCCTCCACTTTCGATTGGATCTCGCGAGCTTCGAGCTCCCCGCCAACCCCGGATTCGACGGCCTCGACGTCGAGCACCGCCGTCGTCATCCCCATCAAGAGGGCGTCCCTGGCGAGCGTCGCGATCGTCTCCGAGTCCGGCTGCCCGTCGACGACGGCGAGGACTGCGGCAGCCTCCTCGAGAGTTAGCTCGGGCCGTTCGTCGGCCAGCAGTTCGCGGAGTACCGACTCGGCGACGCCGGAGCGCTCGGCGATCTCGGCGACGCCGTGCGTTTCGATCGCGGCGACGAGTTCGGCCGCGTAGAGCTCGTAGAGCTCGTCGGGGGTTCGCGACCCCGGATCGTCGACCACTTCGTGGAACATACGCGCGGTTCGAACTCGCCGGTCAAGTACCGTTCGCTACCGACGGCGGCCACCCGTCCGATCGCTCGTCGACGACGCCGTCGGTGTCGCCGACACCGCTCCCGCCCGGCGGGACGACGACCACGACGGCCGTCGACGCTCGAAACGAGATCCGCTCGGCAGATCCGATCCGTCGCGTTTCACCGGCGTGATCGATCCGAGCGACGTCACCGTCCCGGACGTACTGTATTCCGCCGGTTCCGTCGCCCCGGTCGGCTCGAGCGACGAACCGCTCGTAGTGGCCGCCGGCTTCGACGTACCAGACGTTCGCGGTCGCGTACCAGTATCCCGGAACCGGTGTGACCGGAAGCCCCGCCGGAAGCGAGCCCAGACGTTCACCGAGGAGTCGCGTTCGTGCCCGTTCACCGGCCGTTTCGGCGCCGTCCTCGACGATCGATTCGAGCTCGTCGGCGTACTCCTCTCGCGCGGCGTCGGCTACCGCCGTCGTCGACGAGTAGGGAGGACGAGCCGCGTCGTCGGACAGTGCTCGTCGGTGAGCGATTCGGAGCCGAACGCGAAGCCGATCAGGATCGCCCCCGTCGACGGCAGCCTCGTCGGCCATCTCCTCGAGCGACGAGCCGTTCGCGAGCCGTTCCGCTCGAACGGCGATCGGTGCGTCAGTTTCGACGGCACTCTCGGCGGTTTCGGGAGCCACACCTTCGTCGATCAGCGCGACAGCCAGCTCGCTGCGAACGTAGCTGTCGGCATCTTCGACGTCCGATCGGAGTTCGTCGGCGGTGTCGTCGGGAGCCACGCGGAGCGTTCGAGCCGCCGTCGACAGCGCGACGCGATCGGTCCGGAGCCCCGGGATACGATCGATGAACGACTCGGCAGCGTGGCCGTGCGGTGACGCGAAGACGTTCACGTTCCTCGTCGCCAGCGGCGTAATCGTGCCGCCACCGTGGACGTCGATCCGATCGTGCTCGACGGGACGAGTCGGGAGATACGACGGCGCGGTCTCAACCGCGATCGAGAGGTTTCCGGCGGGATCGGCGAGCGTCTCGGAATCCGGCCGCGTCGCGTCGCGGTGGGCCGCGAGCGCGTCGTCGAGCCGCTGTGGATCAGCGTGTTCGTCGACGGCAGCGTCGATACCCGATTTCGTTTCACGAGTCGCGTCGGCCCGCTCGGTAAGCACCGCGTCCAGCCGATCCAGATACGCGAGCTGCACCGCGAGTCGAGCTCGCGTCGCTGAGCTCCGGTCCGCACTCTCGAGGAGAGACGAGCGATCGTCGTCGAGTTTCTCCCGGAGCGCGTCGGTCGGGAGCACTCTCCCTGTACCGAGGGCAGGTTTCGGTATCGACACCGATCGGTTTCGACTCCGATCGCGAAGCGCCCGGAGCTCCGACTCGGCCGTCTCGCGCTGGTCGTCGTAGTCGGCGACCGCCATCCCGTTCGCGTCGATCGACTCCCCTTTGACCGCGGCCCGAGCAGCCACCCGCTCACCGCCGGCGTCAGCCATAGCTCTCGACACCGCGGTTTCGGTCGCGATCGAGAGATCCCCGTCGAGCCGACCTGCCGGAAGCGAATCGATCGGTTTCGCACGCGCCTGGGCGGCGATCCGTACGGAATAGCGCGTTTCGGTCACCGACTCTGTGGTCGCCGTCTCGTTTTCCCGAGCCCACGTGGTGGTCGTCGTCGATCGCTCGACCGCGCGGAACGAGCGGGCGTGACGCGTTTCCCATCCCTCCGAGCGAATCCCATCGGCGTCCGTCGGCGTTAGCTCGACGTCCGTCGTCGTTGTCGTGTCTGTTCGTGTCCACTCGCCGGCAGGTTCGGCGTTGGCGTGGTTCGTCCGATCCAGTCTGTCGACGTCCGTGACGATCCGGGCCTCGACGGTGTGGGCCCGTTCGACGAGCGATCCGATCTCGTCGTCCCCGTCGATACCAGTGACAGACGCGTATGCTTCGTCGGCGGCGACGCCGACGTCTACGGACCGATCGGTCGAATCCGGCCGTTTCCCCCACGTCCCAACTGGCCGGCTTCCATTCGGATCGGGACCGATGTCGTCGGCCGAGCGCAACGCGTCGTCGACCCACTCGTCTGAACCGCCGGCACCGACGATCAGATCGGTCGTTCCGATCCGTCGTCCAGCCGCTGCGACGCCGGCATCGCCGACCGGATCCGCCGAACCGAGTGTCGCGCGCTGCTCGGCGAGCAGCGCGTCGTTAGCCGCGAGCTCGACGTGGCGAGTGCCGACGACGTTCGAGATCGGTGCGCCGCCATACTGGGCAGTACCTCGCGCCCACGCGATCGGGTAGAGCCGCGTCGTTAGCCGACGGGAAAGCCCAGGGTCGGCCGGGGATCGGTCGAGCCGCTCGTCGAAGCGGTCAGCTCGATCGTGGAGCGCGAGTACAGGCGTTGCGACGACGAACTCCGGGTCGAGTTCGACGCGCTCGATCGTTTCCTCGCCGTCGGTTGCAGTTATCGTCAGGTTCCGGACCGTGACGGCTACCGCGGCGCCGTCCTCACCGGTTCGGTCGACCGTGACGCGTTCGATAGCCGACCGGTACCCCTCAGTCGTCGGCTCGATCGGTGGCAGCGACGCAGTTGCGGTGACGCCGTCGCGTTCGACGGTGACGCCGTCGAGACGATCGCGAGCGGCGAGATAGATCCGGAGTTCGAGCGAATCGCGAAACGACCGCTCGTCCGATAGAGCACGTCCGGCGGTCGTGTTCGCGGGGCGACTAACCGGCGTCGCCGCCGTCTCCCGTGCCGCAGTCCCGACTGCAGCCCGGAGTGCGGTCGTGCTCTCGGCGGTTGCGCCGTCGATTGCACGGTCGGTCTCGGGAGTCGTCGGCGTGTGGCTGCCGATAGCGGCGGTTAGCGTGACGCTGGAGACGACGAGTAACACGCCGACGAGAGCGAACGGAACCCGCCCGCGGTCGTTCACGGCTGCCACCGCCTGACCACGAGTTCGACGTCGCGAGCCGTCGTCACTGCCTCGTCCGGTGCGTCGAACGCCGCTCGGAGCGACGGTTCGATCTCGGTGGCGAGGGCGGACGCGAGCTTCCCGTTGAGTGCACGCACATCGCCGTCGCGCAACTGTCGGTCGACATCGACGTCGAGTGCCGCGGCGGCGACCCGATAGCGCTCGGCGACCGGCTCGGCAGTTCGCGGATCGACCAGCGCGGCTCTCGTTCGATCGGGAGGGAACAGCCGCTCGATCGTTTCGGTCGCGATCGCGGTCGCGGCCGCCTCGAAGTCCTCGGGTGATCGCTCGGGGAGCAGTCGAACGGATAACGTCGTGGCCGCGACCGTCGCATCACGCGGCGTCGGTGTTCCCGCGGTCAGTTCGCCGCCGAGCGAACCGTTCGGTGTCGGTTCCCAGCGTGCGACGACCGACACCCTCTCGTCGACTATCGCGTCAGTTTCCGCGACGACGGCGTCCGGATACGGCGACTCCGCGAGTGGCTCGCCGTCGAGTGTCGCCGCGAGTAGTGTCGCGAGCGCTAACTGTTCCGCGTGGGTTCCGTGAACGGTCCTATCGTCGACCGTCACCGACGTGGTCGTCGTCGAGAGCTGTGCCGCACTCGGATCAGCGTCGACCGGCTCGTCGACCAGCTCCGGGCCACCGGTCGTGAGTGTGGCAACCGCGACGCCGACGAGGAGTAGACAGAGCGCCACGTCGAGAACCGTACTCACGCCGCGGGCCACACGTGTACCTCCAGCTGTCCGGGTTCGATCCGACTCGGTTCGACACGAACCGAAACCGACCGGTCGGCTCGCTCGGCGTCCGCCGGCGTCGGCGGACCAGCGGTCCAGCGCCGATCGGCGGCCAACAGCGTCGCGTTGAGCGAGTGGCGGGCGGGGGCCGCGGCCGCCGCATCAGCCTCGGTAGGCGGGTCGATCGCGTCGAACGACGCGAGTTCCCCGACGAGACGATCGGCCGCCGGCGCGGCTCGGTCGCGGTCGCCGTCGGCGGCGGCGATGGATCCCTCCAGTACGCCGACGTAGATCGTCAGTCCGGCACAAACGGCGAAAACCGCGACGAGCGCGGCTATCGGTTCGACCTGTCCCCTAGCCGGCGACCGTGACATCGACGTCCTCCCACGTGACGCGCCGGACGGTGAACCGATCCGTTTCGTGCCACTCCGGTTCGGTGTCGCGAGCGTCGGCTGCGGCGTCGTCGAACGCCGCAGGTGAGTCGAAAAGTCGTTCGGGCGGCTCTCCTCGAAGGGCACGTGCGAGCTTCCCGTCGGTGGCTGGCGTGACGGGACCGTACCCGAACTCGGCGTCCGCAACTCCGCCGGGACCGCGGAGCGAGAGCGTATCACCTCCGATCCGTACGGCGTTCGCGTTTCCGATCGGGTGTTCGCCCGTCGAATTGTACTGGCTCGCGGCGACGTGGTCAGCAGTTTCGGCCGCGCCACTTGCATCCGGAGGCGGCGCAACTGGAAGGTTACTCGCGACTCCGAGCGTCGCTGCGCTCGCAGCCGCCAGGCCGAGCCAGACGTACCACGCGTCGATGGGTGTCCCGAGCACGGAGGGGTTGGTCCCGGTTTCGCTCATAAACCTCCGGCCAGCGTACCGGCAGCGGTGAACGCCAGCAGATACGTGACCGTCGCCGAAAGCAGCGCGGTACCGACCCGGTAGCCGACTGTCGCCCGATCGAGTCCACGAGAGAGTCCGGTCGCAGTCGCCGTCAGAATCACCGCGAGCAGGAGAACGTAGACGCCGACGGCGACGCCGAGCTCGGCCGTCGGGGGCGCCGACCCTTCGAGCGCGTCGGCCGTTCCGATACTGTCGGCCAGCGCGACGGTTGCGCCCCCGACGAGCGGCCCGAAGATCGCGGCGGTGTTCCCCAGTGTCGACGTCACCTGCCCCAGCTCCCGGCGAGCGTTCCGCTCGACGCGCTGGAGATCGTCGAGATGATCGGCCGTCTCGATGAGCGCCCGGCCGGCGGGCGGTCCCTCGCGGGCAGCGACACCGAGCAGTTCCGCAGCGCTCTCGGCCCGTGGGCTCGGAAACCGCTCGAGTGCGCCGCCCTCCCCTCGAAACGCCGCGTCGATACCGACTTTAAGCTGTCGGCCGCGTCGCGTCACCGCGGCGAACAGTTCACCGGTCGGACCCCCTAGCTCGTCGGCCGCCTCGTCTACGGCGCGTTCGACCGAGATCCCGTCAGCGACGCGTCGACCGACGACGTAGAGTCCGTCCGGTAGCGTCTCCTCGAGCGTCTCGATGCGCCGACGCACGGAGACGATCGGCCGGTAGTACGTGACCAGCCCAGTACCCCCAGCGGCGCCGACAGCGGCGATCGGACGAGTCCACGCCGCGATCGAGATACCGGCGGCGATCCACCCAGCAATAGCCGCGGCGACGCCGAGCACGACCGAGAGTAACCGTCGATCGGGGACGTCGGGGTGTTCCCGGCCGATCCGAGCCGGCGGAAACGCGATCGGACGCTTCGCGAGAAGCCAAACGCCGGCCACACCGAGCGAGACGGGGAGCAGGAGGTCGTAGACGACGACAACGAACGGGAGTGAGGCGTCGACTCCGGCCGCGCCTGCAGCCGGGAGCACCGCGATCAAAGAGAGTGGGAGCAGCACCCCGAACGCATAGAGCGCGGTCGCCGGGCCGCGCAAGCTCTCCGCCGCGTCGGCCGCCCGGTCCCGAGTACCGTCGAGTATTGCATCCATCGCCCGGTCGAGTGTCCGACCTCGCTCCGGATCGGGAGCGTCCCCCGCCGCCTCCACGAGGAGACACGCACGGTACAGCGCGGGAGCAGTTTCGCGCCACGCCGCTGCGAAGGAAACCAGTCCCGAGTGGGGCGTCCCCTCGTTCCGACGAACGTGCTCGGAGAGCGCGTCCGCGAGGTGGCTCTCACCGCCGGCCGCGAATGCGGCAGCGTCCTCCGCGTTGGGCGTGATTCTGAGCCTGAGGACGGCCCGGCCGACGAGAGTCGGCGCGGCACCGAGCGCGCGCGAACGCTTCGCATCGGCAGCGATGGCGATCCCCTCTCTCAACAGCAGATCGACGCCGATTCCGACCCCGACAGCTACGATCAAAAGTGCAGGTTCGTCCACGGTGACGGCGCCGAGAGCGAGCACGACTGCCGTAACGACACCGGCAGCGTCAGCTGCGGCGACGATCGCAGCGGCGTCAGCGTCGAGATCGAGAACGCGTTTCGCGTCGAAAACTCGCTCCGGGACGCTCGATCGGGGCGAACAGTCGAAGAGTCGCTTCAGTACCGACATCCGTCCTCGGAGAGCGTCTCGGCTCGGCGTTCGATCCGATCTCGGACCGCGCCGCGTGGCCGTGAGGAATCGATCGAATCGAGCAGCTGTCCGTCGAACCGTGCCGTATCACCGTCGTGGACGGTTCGAAACCCCACGCCGTCGTCGAGACGGTGGACGGCTTCGATCCCGGCGAGTCGCCGCTGTCGTCCCGACGACGACTCGTGAGTGGTGAGCGTCGCGACGAGATCGGTGTCGGCGAACGCCGTTTCAGGAACACCGAGATCCGTGACCACGCGTTCTCGGACCGTCTCGGCGCCTTCGCCGTGGATCGTCCCGAGAACGGCGCCGTCGGCGGCACCGACCCGCATCGCCTCGTAGAGGACGCGCGCCTCCTCTCCCCGAACCTCACCGACGACGAGGGCACCGTCTCCGAGCCGGAGCGCGGTGCGGAGCGCCTCAGTCGGCGAAATCGACGCGCCGTCGTCGGTCTCGACCCGAAGCGGTTGAACGTCCCGATCGGCGCCCTGGAGCTCTTCGATCGGGAGTTCGGGCGTGTCCTCGATGACGACCGTCCGTGTTTCCGGTCGGAGCTCCCACAGTAACGCACCGAGCGTCGTGGTCTTTCCGGCACCCCGGGGGCCAGCGAGCAGAATCGCGGCACCGGATTCGACGGCGACCGACAGCAACCCAGCGGCGTCGGGAGGGATCGTTCCGCCGGCGACGAGCTCGGAGAGCCGGAACGACGTCCCGTCGTGGGCACGGAACGTGAAGCCGAGACCGTCGCTGACCGGCTCGGTCACGCCTGCGACGCGAATCCGCCGACCGCCGATGTCGACCGTGGCTGCCAGCGTGGGGCTCGCCCGAGAGAAGGCGCGACCACTCGTCCGTCGGAATCGGGAGGCGAGTGCCGCGGCACCGTCCTCGGTGAGGCGGACGTTCGTCCGGAGCATCTCGCCGTCGCGGCGGCATCTGAGCCGGTTGTCGGTGACAGGTGCGGTTGCGAACACGTCGGTCACACGCTCGTCGGCGAAGAGATCACCGAGTACGCCGAGCCCGTGGGTGTGCTTTCGGAGCACGTCGACGATCCGTTCGACCGGTGCACCGGACGTCGCAACCGAACGAACGGCCCTCGAAGGGGCCCGTTCGCCACCGTCGACGACACCGCGTACGAGTCGGTCGTATGCAGCGGCGAGGATCCGGGTCGAGTCGGCGTCGAGTCGGTGTTCGGCCGGCGTCAGGTGGTACGTTCCGAGCCCACTGTCGTCGTAGATCCGAACCGTCCCACCGGTCTCGACGTCGTAGCGGTTGCGAAGCGTCGCCTTCGGCGGCGGATCGGCAGCGACGCGAGTCCGAGCGAGTGTCGGTCCCGTCTCCGGACGGAGGATCGCCTCGCAGTCGGCGCCGGCGAACGTCGCCAATCCGGTTTCCGCGGCGATTCGAGCCTCCGGATTACCGCGGCCGGTGGCAACGCGAGCCGCACCCGCCGGGTCGCGCCGCGCACGCGCCGCGAGCTCCACGTCGTGAAACGAGACGGCGTCGGCGAACCGACCGGCCGCCACGAGGAGCGCGACCGCCTCACCCTCGTAAGCTCGCTCGAGCCCGGCCGATCGGGTAGAGACGACTGTCGCATCCCGCTCCTCGAGCGCGCTGACGACCGTCGCCCGGCAGTCGGCTTCGCTTCGAAGCTGCCCCGATCCGGAGCAGTCGTCGGCATCGACGTCCAGCCGATCGCCGTCGAACGTCGGATCACACTGACAGCCGTCCGCCGAGGGAAAGAGCCGCGAGAGCATGCGCCGTCTGGGTTCGGGTTCCCTCTTCAACGTTCGGTCGCTCGACGCGAACGACTGCGTCCCCTTCGTCTCGCTCGAACGACAGTCGGAGTCGAGCGCGGTCGGCGACGACGAGGCGATCGATCCGCATCGGGACCGTCGGTTCGACGGTTCTGTTCGGGCCACGAGCCGGTCGCCACGCGAGCGTCTCGTCGTCGAGGACGAACCGACCCCCTTCCGTCAGCGTCGGCTCGGGCGTCCGAATCTCGATCGTCGCCCGAGCGCCGTCGGGCGCTGGATCGTTCCGCCGGACGAGTGTCGCGGCGGTCGTCGCGAGCCCGTCGAGCTCGTCGGTGGCGAGGGCGGCGTTTCGGTCGCGTTCGGCGCGTTCGGCCGCCGGCAGGCTGGTGCCAACGATGGCTGCGGCCACGGCGACCGCGAGAACGACGCGAATCACAGCAAGCCGCCGAGTCGACCCTCGTCGTCGCACGTCTCGGTCGCGTCGACGTGCCGTTCGAGAGCGTTGGCCTTCCGGAGCGCGAGCTCCGCTTGCTGGGAGACGTCGTCGTTCACCGCCCGAACCGAACCGACGTATCCGCGGAGCGCCTGAACTGCGGCCTCCAGTTCGGCGATCCGGGCTTCGAGTTCCTCGATCCGCTCGGGGGGTTCGATCGGTTCGTCGTCGGCGAGCGCGCGCTCGACGGCCGAGAGACGGCGCTCGACGGATTCACGGCTCTCAGTCACGGGGACGGATGGGCCCGTCCTGATACAAAAATCAACGCAAGCTCGCGCCGTCGAACTCCGAGCGGTCGATCTCGAGATCCATGAGATCGAGGATCGTCGGCGCGATGTCGTAGAGATCCGCGTCGGTGACGGTCACGTCGGGATCGTCGGCGAACAGACAGGCGTTCTCGAAGCTGTGCATCCCGTTTCGGGGGCCGGTACCGAACACCTCGTCCCCGCCACGGAATCCCGCCTTCAGGTCGAAACCGTCGTTCGAGATCACGACCAGATCCGGTGCGATGTCGTCGTGGTCCCCGCGGAACGCCTCCTCCTTCGTGACGATCCGGTCTGCGACCGGGCGGCCGTCCGGCCCTTCCATTGCCTCCAGCTCCGCTCGGAGTTCGCTACGCACGCGTTCGTACTCCTCCTCGGGGACGCTGCCGCGGGGCTCTCGTCCCTCGAGGTTGAGGTAGAAGCGACCGGGGATCAACGAGTACGCGCGGCTGTCGTCGGAGATGTCGGCGAGTGCCTCGTGGTCGTCGTCGTCGAAGGAGAGCCACCCCCGCTCCTGGAGCCAGACGTTGCAGTGGACCTCCCACTCGAGAGTGACGAAGCCGTGGTCGGAGGCGACGAGCATCGTCGTCTCCTCGTCGAGCAGCTCCCGGAGTTCGCCGAGATAGCGATCGAGCTTCGCGTAGAATTCGAGGAACTCGTCGTGGTACTCGCCGTTGTCGGCGTAATCCCTGAAGAGGAAGTGGTTCACTCGGTCGGTCGTCATGAAGACGCCGAAGAAGAGATCCCAGTCGTCCTTTCGAACGTACTGTTTGAACGCCTCGAAGCGCGCGTCGAGCGTTTCGTGGGCGTTCTCGATGAACTCGGATTTGTCCTCCTTGTGTCCCAGTTTGGCGTTGACGTCGATTCGGTAATCGCTCGCCGTGAGGTGATCGCGTAACTCGTCCGGATACGCCGCCTTGTCGACGCCCGGGGAGAGGAAGCCGCTGACCATTCGCTGTATCTCGCGGTCCGGGGGAAACGTCACGGGCACGTTCATCACGGTCGCGCTCCGGCCGGCGTCGGTGACGCGCGACCACAGTCGAGTCGCCTGGACGTCCCGCCCCATCGGAACGTAGGTATCGTAGCTCCCCACCTCCCGGTCCTGAAAGCCGTAGACACCCGTCCATCCGGGATTGAGCCCGGTCGTCAGCGCCGGCCAGCAGGCGCTCGACTCCGGCGGAACGATCGAATCGATGGCCCCGCCGGCACCGTCACGAACCATCGCAGTCAGATTCTCGAAAACGTCCTCGTTGTCGGCGACGAGGCTGTAGGGGACCCCGTCGATGCCGAAGAACGCGACTCGCGGACCGTCACCGCCGCTACCGCTGAGCCGATCGAACAGTCCCATAGTCGAACACCGTCAGGTAGCTACAAGAAGGTTCGTCTCCGCGACGGGAACTGGCACGGCTCCGCGAAAGCGGCAAACGGCCGACGTTCGTTCACTGCGGTCGGTCGGGCGGCGGTCGGTGTTCGTCCGGATCGAAGTTCTCCGGAACGACCGTGAGGTGACGCATTCCAACCGTATTCGGTGATGATTGACTCATACGAGCAGTATTACGGTGTTTTAAGCAATATATTTATCCATAAGCCGAGAAAATTAGAAAACCGTTCTAATTATTACGAGTAATAGGTCGAACGTGTTTAGGACGTCGGAGGAGCCGACCGAACACTCCGCGCGTACTGTTCGTCGCCGTCGGACTGCTATTCAACGCCGTTCCCCGGCGCTGTCTCAGGAACCAGCTGTTTGGGATCGGCACCTGCAAGTGGTAGCCGCCGACTACGAGAAGTTCTGTCTGTAGAGGTCCTGAGCGTGTTCGATGGCCTCTTTGGCCGTCTCCTTGTCCTCCCAGCCCAGCGTTTCGACCTCCTTGCCCTCCTCGAGGTTCTTGTACGTCGCGAAGAACTCGTCGATCTCGTCGCGGGTCTGCTGGGGGATGTCGTCGAGATCCTCGACGTGTTCGAAGCGAGGATCCTCGGACGGGACGGCGATCACCTTGTCGTCCTGTTCACCGTCGTCGTCCATCCGCATGAGTGCGACCGGACGGGCCTCGATGACACAGCCCGGGAAGGTCTTGTCCTCGACGAGGACGAGCACGTCGAACGGGTCCTCGTCGTCGTAGTACGAGCGCGGAATGAACCCGTAGTCAGAGGGGTAGTGGACGTTCGAGTGAAGGACGCGATCGAGAACGACGGCAGGGATGTCCTTGTCGTACTCGTATTTGTTTCGCTCTCCCTTCAGACATTCGACGACCGCGTAGATCTCTTCGGGGGGATTCGGGCCGGTTTTGAGGTCTTCCCAGAGGTTCGCCATGCCCGACGTTGCGTTCGAACTCCGCAAAGAGCTTTCGACATTCAAAGCGAGGGGGCGTCCACGCGTCCGCTCGTTGGAGTTCGGGAGCGACTGCGGTCGTCAAGTAATGTCACTCGGTAGTGTTTTTCGCCAGATAATAGTGCGCGAGTTGCCGCATAATTCAGGAGTAAAGACGCATCTATCTGCGATTTTCCGATCGAGAATTAGATGTTCGATAAATGTTAAGTGTATTGCACTCTTGCGTACGCCCATGTCAGAGGCACAATCAGTCACTCCCGATCCGGGGATCGCGCGGGAGTTGACGGCGTTCCAGCAGAACATCCTCGTCATCTTGGCGGAGGAGGCTCGCTACGGGTTGGCCATCAAGCGGGAGCTCGAGGCGTACTACGGTGACGAGGTGAACCACGGTCGGCTGTATCCGAACCTCGACGATCTCGTCGAGATGGGGCTCGTCGAGAAGAGCGAGCTGGACAAGCGGACGAACCAGTACGAACTGACGACTCGTGGGTTAGAGACGATTCTCGATCAGCTCGAGTGGGAGTTCTCGAAGATCGTCACGGGTTCCGACCGCGCGGACGGGCTCCGTGAACTGATCGCGGATTACGCATAGTCGGCGGCGTCCGCGAGCAGTTCCATACTCCGATCGAGCAGCGACAGCTGTTCGTCGGTCGGCCACGCGTTCCGTGGGAGATACTCCGCTCGAAACTCCTCGCGCTCGCGGGGGGTCGCCCGTTCGATCCGTTTCAGGTAGTGGTTGCTCATGAAGTCGGCGAACGCGCGTGCCGTTTCGCCGTGGACCGGGCCGTGTTCGTCGCCGATCCGCTCGGCGATCGTGCGGTTGTGTTCGTCGACGACAGACCACTCGTCGGTGCCGGTGCCCGAGAGCTGTCGCTCGACCGCCCGCTCGGTATCCTCGATTCGGTCGATTCGGACCGTACCGTCGTCGATCCACGACTCGGGGTAGCAGACGAGCACCTCCCGATCGCCCTCGTCCCTGGTGCGTGCGGCGTAGCCGCAATCGGCCAGCAGTGCCTCGCGCTCGGAGAGATACGCCTCGCGTTCGGCACCGTCGACCGCCTCGCGAGCGCGCCGAGTCAGCGTTTCGGCCCGATCAACGACCGATTCGGGTAGCTCACTCATCGAACGCTTCGTTGAGCAGTTCGTCCGCGCGGGCGTTTATCTCCCGCGGTACGTGTTCGATCGACCACGTCTCGAACCCGTCCAGCAGCTCCCGCACGCGGAGCCGCTTCTCCCGAAGCGTGGGCTCGTTCGTGTTCCACGCACCGCGAACCTGCTTGACGATCAGCTCGGAGTCGCCGCGAACGACCAGCTCGTCGAAGCCGTAGTCGGCGGCGACCTCCACGCCCTTTATCAGGGCTTCGTACTCGGCCTGGTTGTTCGTCGCCCGACCGATCCGCTCGCCGCCCTCGGCGACGATCCCCTCGTCGGTGACGAGAACCCACCCGATCGCCGCCGGGCCGGGGTTGCCGCGACTTCCGCCGTCGAAGTAGAGGTGGGCACGGCCACCGGAGCCGCTGAGAAGACCGACCAGGCGGCTCGGATCGCGTCCCTGAACGACGACCTTTCCGTCGTAGGCGATCGCCGTGGCACCCGCGTGCGTCGCGCGCCACCGTTCGTGGTCGGTGTTTCCCTCCTCGACGTCGACACCGGCAGCCTCGAGTCGCTCCCGGGCGGCGTTCGGATCACACTCGATGACCGGCATTGTCACCGAGTCGCCGGTTTCGGCGCTTAACTCCACCGGTGTGTCGTCAGAGAATGCACCAGACATTGTGACTGGTTCACGAGGGTTTATAATCCAGGATCGGGTCAGTATAAAAATGCGATGACACGGCCCACCCGCCAACGGAAACGCGAGCGCGACGGTGAGGGGGAGACGGAGTCGGAAACGTCCCGGCGGACGTGTCCGGAGTGCGACTCGACGGACATCGTCAAGAGTTCCGACCGGGGGGAGCTGATCTGCGACGACTGTGGGCTCGTCGTCGAGGAGGGGACGATCGACCCCGGACCGGAGTGGCGCGCGTTCAACCACTCCGAGCGGCAGTCGAAGTCCCGCGTCGGCGCCCCCACCACCCAGACGATGCACGACAAGGGGCTGACGACGCAGATCGACTGGAAGGACAAAGACGCCTACGGTCGCTCGATCTCCTCGGAGAAACGCTCCCAGATGCACCGCCTCCGCAAGTGGCAAGAGCGCATCCGCACGAAAGACGCCGGCGAACGCAACCTCCAGTTCGCAC
>SKTU01000142.1 GCA_007122455.1 Haloarculaceae archaeon
AGTTGAATCGGGCCCAGAACGTCGCGTTGACCGAGCCACACGAAGGTAACGAGCCCAGCGGGGACCACGAGACCGTAGATTCCAAAGATCGAGATGGTAGCACCGGTTCCGACGACTAGCGTCGCTAGAAGCAACCACGGTGAAACGATCATGAACCACCAGTTGAATGGTAAGACAATCCGTCCGTAATTGCCGTACTGACCGAGGGCATCCCGATGCTGGAGCAGAAGTCGGATGAGCCCGACACCGCGTCTGTCCTTCTGTTTACGCCGCTTTTCGAACTTCGAGTGTGCGGCTTCTTTGTATCTGATCGCGGGATCGAAGACGACTCGGGAACCGGATCGACGGATTTTCAGTGCGAGTTCGGTGTCGTCGGCCAAGGAGTTCGGATCGATCGGGAGGATCGCATCGTTTTCGAACGCCGAAAATGGTCCGTGAAAAATAAGTGTCGAATCGAGGTGTGATTCGAGTGCCTGAATCTTGGCCTGGATACCACGATACTCCTCCTCGACAGCGCTTCCACCTAACACATCCGCGTTTCGTCCCGTAACTGCAGCGATCTCCGGATCAGCCAAGTTCGCTACTGCCTCCCGGAGCACGTCGTCAGCGATTCGTGAGTCACAGTCAGTCTTGACGACGACTTCGTTTTCCGCTGCTTCGTAGGCTTCGTTCAACGCCGGGGCTAACCCCCGACGTTCCGTTTCCCGAATCAGTTTGAGCGTCGGTGCGTCGCGATCCTGGAAGAATGACTCGACGAGTTCCGGAGTCGTATCGGTACTCGAATCAACAACGACGATTTCGACACTCCCCATCGGATAATCGAGTGAACAGAGCTCCTCGAGTTTTCCGTCCACGATCCGCTCCTCGTTGTACGTCGGGAGAACGATACTGACGGGCGGTTCAGTTGAACGTTTTTCGGCCGGTGATCCTTCGGGCCGAAGCCAAAAGTACAGCCCGAGATACGCCAGATAGGGAACTGCCAGTAGTACGAAAAGTGTGACAGCGAGTCCGACGAGGAGATCCATGCTGATACATTACGACGCCGCTTTTAAATTCCTGCGCTCGTCAACCGACGTTTCGTAATTTAAATGAGCTGTTCGAAATGTCGGCTAACGAGTTGAGTCGGACGTGCGACTACTGCGCTTTTTTCGTCCTAAAACCGCGATTCGACGGCACAGACTAGGACGAAACGCCGTGATTCGGTCTACAGCTCGGACGAACCAGCGCTCCTGATACGGGAAGAGCCCTACGACGTCGTCCACCTCGTAACCGTGGTATTCGAGCAACTCGAGGAATGCGTCGAGGGTAGGTGAGTGGACGTGATTGAGAAACGTCTGGTCGGAGTAGAACTCGGAGATTCCGAATGCTCGGTGGTTCGATATCTCGACGTCTCGCGGTTGATTCCCGAACAGAAGCGCGATCCGATTCACCCAGCTCCCGAGGTTTGGCACGGAGTAAAGGATTACCCCATCGTCGGGAAGTACTCGATTCGATTCTTCGATCAAGTGATCGTAGTATCGGAGGTGCTCTAGCACCCCAAACGAAAGAACGAGATCGAAATCTCCGTCGTCAAACGGAAACGGATCGGATTCCAAATCCAGCTCGTACGTGGTCACCCCTCGCTCTTCGGCGACAGCTCGCCGATCAGAATCGATATCGATACCGTGGACGTTTTCGCACTCGAGAAGATCAGCGAAAGCAGCAGTCAGTCCGCCGTATCCACAACCTAAGTCGAGTATCCCCTCGATTTCGTCCCGTTGTTCGAATATTTGTAATATCAAGGGAGCCATCCGGTCGAGCGACTGGGACGTAGAGTTTGCTCGGTAATCAGTTTCGTCAAGCCGAGATTGAAAGAATTCTAAAACGTCGTGCTCGTCCATACGTATCGGGTCAACCCAGTGCTTGTAAACACTGGGGGAACGGTCTTAGCTGTAGATCAAAGTTCGAAGCCGTAGACAACCATAACACGCTCCAAGATCGTAATCGAATACCCAACGATCAGGAATCACGACTCTACATCCTGCCAGTACAACCACACCGCACACCCCAGCGCAACCACTCCGGCCGCGCTCCCGATCGCGAAGGCGACCCGGTAGCCGGTGACCGTGTACACCCGCACCCCGCCCAGCAGCTCTCCGGTCCAGTAGACGTCCAGGGCCCACCCCATCAGCGTCGGGAAGCTGGCGGCGCCGAAGAACGACGCGCCGTTGATCGTCCCGACGGCGATCCCGCTGGCGCGGTCGTCGTGGCGGGCCTGGATCATCGGATACGCCAGCACGACCGCGCCGAAGAGCGCGCCGGTCGCGAAGAAGGCGACGGCGACGACGGCGAGCGGGGGATCCCCCAACACCGCGATCGTGCCGAGCGCGACCGTGTAGACGATCGGGCCCAGCAACACGAACTCCGCCCGCCGGCCGCTCAGATCGGAGAGGCGGCCGAACAGCGGCGGCCCGATCATGATGCCGACACCGCCGAGCAGCGTCAACGTCGAGGCGAAGGTGACGGAGGTGTCGTACACCTGCACCACGTAGGGGATCCCCCACAGCCCAAAGAGCGTGAGGTTGACGCCGCCAACGCAGTAGAGCAGCAGCGACGCGACCCACGTCCACCGATCAGAGAGCACCTCGTGGAGATACGCCCGCACCTCCGGCAGCGACAACAGCGGCTGCTCGGGGACGTTCTCGATCGGTTCGAGGCCCGCCCGCGCCGCCGAGTCCCGAACCAGCGCGAACGTCAACACGCCGATCGCGACGCCGACGGCGCCGAGCGCGAGGACGGTCGGGCGCCACCCTGCGGCGTCGACCGCGAGGGCGAACGGCGTCGTCGAGAGGATCCCACCGACGCCGCTGATGCCGAAGCTGAGGCCGTTCATCGTGCCGAACTCGTCGACCCGGTACCAGTTCGCGCAGAACCGCAGGATCGAGACGAAGATGACGCTGCCGCCGAGCCCGATCAGGAACCGTCCCGCGAGCGCGCCCGTGTAGTCGCCCGCCAGCGCGAACCAGATCGCGCCGGCGTTCATCACGATCGCACCCACGGTCGCGGTGATCCGCGGGCCGACCCGGTCGACGAGCACGCCGGTCGGGATCTGCATCACGGCGTAGACGAAGAAGAAGACGGCGTGAAGCGTCCCCAGCTGGGCGCCCGTCGTGCCGAAGGCGTCCATCAGCTCCCCGGAGATCACCGCCGTCGAGAGCCGGTAGACGTTCACCAGCAGGAACGACAGCGCGAGAATGCCCCAGAGGATCCATCGCCGACGGTACGGGCTCGACCACAGCTGCAGGGACCGTGTGCTCACGCGACACTCTGCGGCGGGGGGCGTCGAAAAGCTTCGGTCTGCTTGGGCACCGCATAAACGTCCGCCTTATCGGACTCATAATGAAGGGTAGCGTGAACGAATCGGTGACGAACGAGAGTATGTCAGAATACGTTCTGAGTTTCAAGCCGAACGTCGACCTCTACGGGCGCCACGATCCGAGCGCGGCGCTGTTCGAGGACGGCGAGCTGGTGTTCATGGTCGAAGAGGAACGCATCAGCCGTCGAAAGCACGCGACGGACGCGTTCCCCAGCGGCGCGATAGCGGCGTGTCTGGAGGCGAGAAAGTTGGAACTCGCCGATATCGACCGAATCTTGCTGCCGTACGAGCCGAAGCTCCGCGAGGAGATCCTCCTCTCTCACTATCTCCGCGACGCTCTGACGATACCGGGGGCCGTGAGCAAACTCCTCTCGCTGGAGAACCTGGTGAAGGACTCCGTCAAGGCGAGATACCGGCCGAACGCCGTCGTCGAGCGTCACCTCCGCGAGATCGGAACGCCGATCCCCGAGATCGAACACCTGAGCCACCACGCCTGCCACGCCGCGAGCGCGTTCCACCCCTCCGGATTCGAGGAGGCGGTCGTCCTGACGGTGGACGCGAAGGGCGAGTACGACTCGACGGTCGTCTGGCACGCCGACGCCGACGGGCTCGAGCGCCACCGCACGTACGAACATCCGAACAGTCTGGGGCTGTTCTTCGCCATCGTCACCGAGTTCCTCGGCTACCGGATGTTCAACGGCGAGGGGAAAGTGATGGGGCTGGCGCCGTACGGCACCGAGAACCCGGAGTTCGAGCGGACGCTCCGGGAGCTCGTGACGACCGGTGTCGACTACGACGTGACGCCGCTGACGAAGCGGTGGGGGACCGAACACGGGCTCCGACAGCTCGAGTCGGCGTTCGACCGGGAGCGAAACGACGATCCCGGCTCGTTCGACCAGTGGGAGAAGGACTTCGCGTACGCGGCCCAGAAGCTCCTCGAGGAGACCGTCGTCGAGATCGTCGAGCACCACTGCGAGGAGTTCGGCATCGGAACCGTCGGCCTGGCCGGCGGCGTCGCGCTGAACTGCAAGGCGAACAAGCGCGTCCGCGAGAGCGACCGCGTCGAGGAGCTGTTCGTCCAGCCGGTCGCCAACGACGCCGGCCTCGCCCTCGGGGCGGGGTGGCTCGAACAGGCTCCGGCGGACGTCCCCGAGCAGTCACGCGTCTACTTCGGCCCCGCCTACGGGACCGACGAGATCCGGCGGCTGCTGGAGTCGGTGAAGGTGGAGTACCGCGAAGCCGACGACGTCGAGCGGGAGGTCGCCCAGCGACTCGCCGACGGCGAACTCGTCGGCTGGTTCCAGGGACGACAGGAGGTCGGCCCCCGCGCGCTCGGCAACCGGAGCATCCTCGCGGACCCGCGGACGGTCGACTCCCGGGACCGCGTCAACGAGTTCGTCAAACACCGCGAGGAGTGGCGGCCGTTCGCCCCCTCGATACTCGCCGAGGCGGCCGACGACTATCTGATCGACGCCGCACCGTCGCCGTTCATGATCGACAGCTTCGACGTGAAGCCGTCCCGCCGCGACGAGCTGGCCGCAGTGCTGCATCCGGCGGACGACACCACGCGCCCGCAGACGGTGACGGCCGAACAGAACCCGCGATACCACCGACTCATCGCGGAGTTCGAGGCGATCACGGGCGTCCCCGCGGTGTTGAACACCTCGTTCAACGACCACGGGGAGCCGATCGTCACGACGCCGACGGAGGCGCTGAAGGATTTCTACGGGATGGGGCTGGATCTGCTCGTGCTCGACGACCTGCTCGTCGAGAAGTCGTCGAACACGACGGACGGCGCAGTCGGGCGGGCGGCAGGATACGCGATGCCCGACTACTGAGAGAAATGTGCAGTAACAGAATCGGCCGATATTGACATCCTCCTCCGCGTGAACGCGAAGGAATCCTGAGCGTTGGAGATTTCAGGTTTGCAGTCTCACCGACCCTCGGGACGGTGAGAATCCGTGTGAGGGTCACGGATTGAGCGGGTGTGACTGCTGGGAGTGCCAAGCCCCCGGTACTCCTATCCTCCGCCGTGTTCGGACTCCCCGAGTTGTTTTTGCCTCGGGGAGTCCAGCAGACTTCAACGGACTCGGAGTTACTTTCTGTGGTGCGTACAGCAGTCGGGCACTGCATCAATTCATTATAGGAATCGATCGTTCACCCTAACTGGTTCCGATTACTGCTTGGTTGCTTGGGGCGGACAGGCCGCCATCGCAAGACTGGTGGGAATCGCTCTGTTCCCAACCAATTCCTACCCGTTCGTAGGTTTGTCTGTCACTTAAACGCAGGGAGTGTGGAATCCCGGACTGGATATCGCAGCGTGGACTGGTTCAGAATTGTCGGATTCATCCTGCGACTCAAGCCGCAGGTATTCTCCTTGTATCTCTATAATCAATTCCTGGTCGTTTCCCTTGGGAGTTGTGCAAGATGCGCGCCCTCCGTCTTGCACTGGCCCACTTACCAATCTTCCGATAGATTCTGCTGTTTCACTGTATTCGGTAAGAGCGAATCTTGTGTTAACATGTCTCACGAGCTGCCAGTTAGGCGTTCGCGACAGCAACGAGGGGGAGCTCCAGTTCGGCCTCGATCTCGAACAGCCGGTTGTACTTCGCCAGCCGCTCCGAGCGGGCGAGCGATCCGACCTTCAGCTGCTCGGCCCCGTAAGCCACCGCGAGATCGGCCATCGTCGAATCGCAGGTCTCCCCGGATCGGGCCGAAACGACGGCCGTGAGCCCGGCGTCGTGAGCCCGCTCGATCACGTCCGTGGTTCTCGTGAGGGTACCCGCCTGGTTCATCTTCACGAGGACCGCCGTGGCGGCGGAGTCCGCGATAGCGCGATCGATGCGCTCGCGGTCGGTCACCAACAGGTCGTCGCCGAGCAACTGGACGCGGTCGTCGAGCCGAGCCGCGAGCCGTCGATACCCCTCCCAGTCGTCCTCGTAGAGCGGATCCTCGAGGGAAACGATCGGGTACGTCTCGGTCCACTCCAGCAGCTGGGTGATCATCCCGTCGCGATCGAGCGAAACGCCCTCCGTCTCGAGTTCGTACCGTTCGGCGTCGGGATCGTAGAAGTGGGTCGCCGCCACGTCGACCGCGAACGCCACGTCGTCGACGGAGGGTTCGAAGCCGGCGTCGGCGATCCCCGCCGAGATCAGCTCGAAGGCGTCGACGACTCCCTCCATCGGCGGCGAAAACCCACCCTCATCGGCGACCAGCGGCCGCACGCCGGCGTCGGCGATCCGGGATTCGACTGCCTTGCGGACCGCCCAGACGACCTCGATCGCTTCGCTGTACGTCTCAGCACCCATCGGCACAATCAAAAAATCCTGCAGCTCCACGCCGCCGTGGGCGTGGAGCCCGCCGCTCACGATGTTCACCGTCGGACGGGGAATTCCGCCCGGCTCGCCGGGAGAGAGATAGTCGTACAGCGGTTCACCGTTCGTCGCCGCGGCCGCCCGAGCGACGGCTCCGGAGACGGCGAGTACCGCGTTGGCGCCGAGAGCCGAGAGTGAGTCGGTGCCGTCGGCCGCGACCAGCGCGTCGTCGATCGTCGCCTGCTCGGTCACCTCGTGGCCGACGACGACCGGGGCGAGTTCCTCGCGAACGGCCCGAACGGCTCCGCGAACGCCCATCCCACCGAATCGATCGTCGCCGTCGCGGAGCTCTACGGCCTCGTGGCTCCCCGTGCTGGCACCAGCGGGAACCGTGAACGTCCCCGACCCGGCCGCCGTGTCCACGGTCGCCCGTACCGTCGGGTTCCCTCGAGAGTCGAGTACCTCCCACGCGTCGACAGCCGCTATTTCGGTCACGAGCGTTGGGTCGGGGCACGGCGGATTAAAGCTACGGAGTCTCATAGTGATTCGCAGAGCGACCCATAGTTTTTCGTTCCTATCTGGAACCGGTTCGAACAGGTGTGAGATAGCGGGCGCGTATCCTGCACGGGGTTCCGTCCGAGATTCGGTTGGGTCGAACCAGTCAAAACGGTCGTTCAACTATCGTTTTTGGCTACCTCGTTGGAAGGTCACCGATACTCGTCCACCCACCCATACTTCCGCCTTCCAATCCGAGCAGGTGTACGAGAGTGAGAGCAATTGCCAAGTACACTGCGACGATGACTGGCACACGGACGTGATACGGTAATTCTCTGAATTTGATGCGGGCAGTCGTAACCGTTTCCATCAACATACAGTTTCACATGAATATACCAATATCTTATATCTTTTGACGGTGTGAATTGTAAAACTACGATATTTCACTGGCTATATCAACTGTATTGACCATTTTAATTTCAA
>SKTU01000118.1 GCA_007122455.1 Haloarculaceae archaeon
CATTCACACCGACCTCATCGCGAATGAGGCAACCGACTTCGTCCGGGCCGACCCCGAATACGACGGCGGCATCACCGGCGCCATCAAACTCGCACGCGTCGCCGAAGGATTCGGACTGGACGTCGAGTATCACGCTGCGGGTCCGGCTCGGCGCCACTGTATGGCCGCGACGCGGAATACGAACTACTACGAGATGGCGATCGTCCACCCGGACGCACCCTGTACTCGGAACGTCCCCGCCTACGAAGGATACGAGGATCGCCTCACCTCGATCGACGACAAAGGATGCGTCGAAGTACCCAGCGACCCTGGACTCGGCGTGTCGATCGACTGGGAGTACATCGAAGGTCGGAAGCTCGAGGAACGGAGTTACGAGTGACGCGTAGGAAACAACTGATCGATCACCGACGCTGACTGGAATACGCCTATCAGGCTCTGAACGGTTAGTTGCGGACGAGACGGGCGTTAGTTCCGTCTCACTCCACTGGAACGAACACCGGGATGGCGACGTCGTCCTGCTGCGTCGCTCTGAACTCGACCTCGACGCGGGTACCGATATCGACGAGTTCGGGGTCGTTTACGTCGATGACGGAGATCATCTTCGGCCCCTCGTCGAGTTCGACGTACGCGATGACGTGCGGAAGTTCCTCTTCCGGCCAGCTCTGCGTTCGCATGGAGCTGCTGTAGGCGTATATCTCACCGGTTCCGTCGGTCTCGATCCACCTCGTGTCACCGAGACAGTCCGGACAGAGCGTCCTCGGATAATGAAAGCGGGATCCACACGCCTCACATTCTTTTATTTTGAGGGTTCCGTCGGCCGCCGCCGCCCAGTACTCTCGGCTCTCCGGGGTTACGTCCGGCAGCTGTTTCGGCTCCCAACTCATCGGCCCTCACCTCCCAGCAGGAGGGTAACGGACGCATGCCGTGTCGAGATGTCCCCGCCAGTTCCGTGGACCAGTGCGACCTCGGCGCCGGGAACCTGCACTTCCTCGGTCGCTTCCCCGCGGAGTTGCCGTACCGCTTCGATCGTGCGGAGCATCCCGCCCCGATCGGGATGGTTCGACGCCAGACCACCTCCGTCGGTGTTGACTGGAAGTTCGCCGTCCGGCGCCTGTAACGCACCGTCCTCGACGAACTCGCCACCGGCGCCCTTCTCACAGAAGCCGAGATCCTCGATGGTTTCCAGAACCGTGATCGTGAACGAGTCGTAGATGGACGCGTAATCGACGTCGTCCGGCGTGAGTCCTGCGTCCTCGAACGCGGCTGGCCCGGAGTGTCGAGCCCCCGTGGAGGTGATGTCTATCGTCCCGCCGTTCTGGTGCTTTATGTACTCCCCTTCGCCGAGCACTTCGACGCACTCCCGATCGAGTTGCTCTCGGATCTCTTCGGACACCACGACGACGGCACCGCCACCGTCAGTTACGCTACAGCAATCGTAGAGGTGAAGCGGGTCGGCGATCACCGGCGAGTCGATCACGTCCTCGACGGAGACGGGATCCGGATAGACTGCGTGCTCGTTGAACTGGGCGTGGTGTGACGCGGCCACGCGAACTTCGGCCAACTGCTCGGCAGTCGTACCGTACTCGTACATGTGTCGCTTGGCGGCCATCGCGTACATCGAAACGATGTTCATGCCGTAGATTCGCTCGAAGCTGTCCTGGAGTATGCGGAGAGGTCGGGTTCCGGTACCGGACTCGTCGTCGTCCCTCGATCTCGGCCGTCCCCCGAAGGTGATCAAACAGACGTCACACATCCCGTCCCGGATCGCGTTCGCCGCGTGTTTCACGTGAGCGGGGTACGAGGAGCCACCGAAGTTCGTCCCGTCGGCGAAGTTTACCTCGAGACCGAGATAGTCAGCCATCACGATCGGAACGAGGGCGTAGGTGTACTCCGGAACGCCGGATGTCAGATATCCGTTAACGTCGCTCGAAGCAAGCCCGGCGTCGTCGAGGGCACCACGTGCCACCTCCGCGTGTAGCTGCTCCTGTGTTTTGTTCTGCGCTTCGCGTGTCGGATGTTCGTACGCGCCAGCGATGTAAACCGAACGGTCTGTGCTCATGAGGAGTGGTAACAATGCTACGTCGGTGTATAAAATATTTCGTCTAGAGACAGTTCACGGACCGAATCGGCCCGGTCACCGACCGCCCTGGAGCTCACCGATCCGGTCCGTCGCCTCGGCCTCGAGGGTCGTTCGATCGACTTTACCGGCGCCGGTCAGGGGAAATCCTTCGACGAAGAAAACCCGTCGTGGGTGTGCGTACGCCGGCCCGTTGTCGATCGCGAACTGTTTGAGCTCGCTCTCCGTGATCTCGTCACCGGAAACGACGAAGGCGACGGGCGCTTCACCTTTGACTGCGTGCGGGGCCGAAACCACGACCACGTCGTCGACAGCGTCGTGTTCTTCGAGGAGGGTTTCGACTTCGGCGGGATAGACGTTCTCACCGCCGACGATCATCATGTTATCGAGGCGTCCGACGATGTAGTGGTAGCCGTCCTCGTCGATATACGCGATGTCTTCTGTGTGGAGAAAGCGCTTCCCGTCGCGCTCTTCGAACGCCGTCTTCTCCTTTTCGGGGAGCTCGTAGTACGACCCGAGTCCAGGGTTGGAGATGAGGAGCTCGCCAGTTTCGTTCGGTGGACACTCCGAACCGGTCTCGGGATCGACGATACGGGTGTCCACTCCCGGATACGGCAGGCCGGCACTGCCGAGCTTTCGGGGACCACCCCACCGAGGGTTACAGAGGACGCCGGGGCCACCTTCGGTAATGCCGTACATCTCGAGCAGCGGTGCCTCGAACACGTCCTCGAAGCGATCCATCAGCGTCTCCGGAACCGTATCGCTACCGCATCGCGCGAGCGAAACGCTCGAAACGTCGTAGCGCCGGAGCGATTCGGTGTCCTCGAGCAGCATCTGGTACATCGCCGGAACGCCGATCAGTAGTGTGACGCGATGTTCGTCGATAGCTCGGAGGACCGCTTCGGTGTCGAACCCCTGCATGACGACTGTGCTGCCGCCACACGACAACAGTGGTTTGATCGCGGCGACCATCGCGTTCTTGTGGTACAGCGGTGCCGCGACGATGCCGCGGGTCGTTTCGTCGTACATCATCGTCTGTCGCACGGCGTCTATGTTCCACCACGCGCCTTCGTGATCGAGGACGACACCCTTCGGCTGTCCGGTCGACCCGCTGGTGTACGGTTGCAGGGCAGGATCGTCGGCGTCGACGGGTTCGATTTCGCGGACGGGAGACGCGTTCCGCACTCGCGTTAGGTACGAACGGACGTCGGTTTCACCGGCGTCGATGGACGCCGGCGATTCGGCGTCGACGGCGAGCGTCTCTACGGCGTCGACGGCGGACGCAGCGTTCGCAGCCGTCTCCAGTACGTCTTCGTCGTCACTCGAGACGAGAAGGGCCGCGTCGCTATCCTCGACTACGTACCTAACGGTCGAGGACGGGGACTCTACGTTGATCGGTACCGGTACTGCACCGATACGCATCGCTCCGAAGAACGTGTAGACGTAGGTGAGCTCGTTCGGAAAGAAAAGCGCGATCCGGTCCCCTTTCTTCGCACCTAACTCGTCGAGGGCGTTTCCAGCCTTGGCGATCCGTTCCGAAAGTTCCCGATACGTCACCACGACATCCGACTCGCCGTCGATGAAGGCTGTTCGATCCGGACGAAGAGTCGCAAAATCGTCGTGGACGGCACCGAGATTGATCGGACGAGTTGACTCCATGAACATTCCGTTCCGGTCACCAGCGCATAAATGTACCCCCGCCCGTAGTTCGGGGACGTCCCCCGATCGTGTACCGCTGATTACGATTCGATAATGCCGAGACGCCCCCCGATCGTGTCGCCAAAGGAGATCCATCCGAGCTCCCGTCCGAACCATTCGGTCGACGTCGTGATACCGAAGCGGTCGAACGTCGCTCTGTGGTCGTCAGACGCGAGCAGTACCGCACACGGCAACGTGCCGAACGTCGCAAGACGCTCGTCGAGCCACGCACCGTTATCGGTTGGCGTCGCGAGCACGGCCGCAGTTTCCGGAAACCAGGCGATCTCAGCGTCCAGCATCGGTGCGTCCTGGCGATCGGGAGCTGGAAGATCGAACGCGTGTCGGTATCGTTCGATCCCACTGTCGAGATCGTCCACGCAGACGACCGTCGCCGCGACACCCGTGACCTCGGATCCGGAGACGCTCGCGGACGGTTCGACACGGTACTCCCGCGGCGTGCGGTCTTCGATAACGAAAGGGAGGGTCGATCCCGGCTCGCCGGGACCGAGATACGCGAGTTGCCACTTCGCCACGTTACCGTCGGGCGTCTCCCGCTGGTGAAGCTCCGTGAGCTCGACGTCGATCCCTCTCGCCTCCATTGCTTCGGCCACGGCGACCACGTCGTCCGTCTCGAGCGCCCATCCGCACGGGCCTGCATCGTTCAGGATGAAATCCCGCCGTCGAGAGGGCGTCGCGTCCGGCTCCGACGTCGAGATGAGTTCGATGTAGGAGCCGTCGTCGAAGCCCAGAAGGGAGTTGTGAGTGACGTCGTGCTCGTGTTCGCCGCCGTACTCCGGATCGAGCCCGACGTCGGCGAACGTCTCCGTAAGCGCGTCTAGATCCCGCGCGGCGACGACTGCGTGATCGTACAGCAGGCTTCCGATTCGACTTCGTTCGGGCATGCCTTGAGTGGTGCGGCGGGGAGTATAAATGTACGGAGCGCTGATCGGATGGCCTACTCCTGAACGAGGGCGACCTTCCCGTAGAGTTCACGCTCAGCCATCATTTCGTACGCTCGCTCGTACTCGTCTAGCGGCATCGTCTCCTGAACGATGGATTCGATAGTTCCGTCGAAGACGTAGTCGAATAGCCGCTGGAGATCGCCGGGATCTGCTCCGGAGCTACCCCGAATGTCGAGTGCTCGAATGAAGATGAGGCGCATCTCCGTTTCGGGGTTCGGCCCGGCAGTCGCACCGGAGGTGACGAGGCGTCCTCCTTCGTGGAGCGACCGCATCGATTTCGTCCACGCGGGGCCGCCGACGTTGTCGTAGACGACGTCGACACCGCGTTTGTCAGTGAGATCCCAGATACGCTCGTCGAAGGACTCCTCGGTGTAATCGATAACGTGGTCGACGCCGAGATCGGAGAGGAACTCGGCCTTTTCGTCGGTACTCGTCGTTCCGTACAGCGTGTCGACGTTGCAGATCTCGTTGGCGATCTGGACAGCGTATGTACCGACCCCGCCCGTCGCTCCGACGATGAGGAGTTCGTCGTCAGCCTGAAGATCTCCCCGACGCATCAGCGCTCGATACGCCGTTCCGCCCGCTATGGGCACTGCAGCCGCTTCTTCGTAGCTAACGTGATCCGGGAGCGCGATTAGGTAGCGCTGTGGGGCGTCGACGTATTCGGCGAATCCACCACGACGGTGTTCGCCCATCGTCTTTCGGTTCCGACAGAACATGAAATCACCTCGAACGCAGTGTTCACACTCGAGGCATCTGATGAACGGATTGACGACGACTCGATCGCCGATCTCCCAGCCCGTGACGTTCTCCCCGACCGCCGCAACGTCACCTGCGACGTCCATCCCACCCCAGTGGGGATACTCCGGGGTGTAGTGGTCGAGTTCGCGAACCGAAAAGACGTCCGCGTGGTTGAGCGAGGTGGCCTTCACGTCGACCAGCACCTCGTCGGGACCGATCGAAGGCACCTCGACTTCGAGAAGCTGGAGGTTGTCGAGGGAACCGTGCTCGTAGAACCCGACCGCGGTCATGGTCTCGGGAATGGCCGTAGAAGGCATGCGTAACTCTGTTTCGTTTTGGTTATATAAGCTTTCCTGTCAAAATTTAATCATTCGGTTAGGGCCTTCCAAGCGAGGGGACGTTCGGAGAGACGCTGGATTAGCGGCAAAAATTTATACACGCGCAGTGATTCGAGAGCCGGTATGCAACCGTTCGAGGGAGTAGACGTACTGGACTTCACACACGTCGTCGCCGGACCGCTTTCGACACAACTACTCGCGGTACTCGGGGGAAACGTCGTAAAAGTCGAGCCACCCGACGGAGACCCGATGCGCGAGATCGAGCGAGGAGCGCCCTTCTCCTGCTTCAACATGGGTGGAAAGCAGAGTTTGAGTATCGATCTGAAGACTGACGAGGGGATCGAGATAGCTACCGAGCTAGCGAATACCGCGGACGTGATCGTCGAGAGCTTTCGTCCGGGAGTGATGGAACGGTTCGGACTCGATTACGAGACGGTCTCCGCCGAGAACCCGACGGTCGTCTACTGCTCGCTTTCGGGCTACGGTCCGGAGGGACCGTACAGCGGTCGCCCCGCCTTCGACTCGATAACACAGGCGATGAGTGGTCTGATGTCGGTGGTCGGCTACCCCGATCGCGACCCGGTGAGGATTCCGCCGCCCCTGATCGACCACGGGACCGGGGCGAACATGGCGTTTCTGATCGCCTCGGCGCTACTCAACCGCGAACGAACCGGTGACGGCGAGCACATCGACATCGCCCTCTTCGACGTCGCCGTACAGTGGGCAGGATACATGTTCTCCCAGTACACCGACACCGGTGAGCTCCCCGACCGCACCGGCTCCGGGTCGCCCGGAATCGCGCCGAGTAACCTCTTTCACGCCGAGGAAAACGAGCCGTTCTACATGACTGTGCCGCACGACGGCATCTTTCGGCGACTGTGCGCTGCGATCGACCGGGAGGATCTCCTCGACGACGATCGGTTCCGAACCGCAGAGAGACGCGTCGAACACCGCGAATCCCTCAAGAGCGAACTGGACGCGGTTTTCGGGGCCTACGACCGAGAGACGCTGATCGAGCGTCTTACCGACCACGGCGTTCCTGCCGGGCCCCAGTACACCCTCCGTGAACTGCTCGACGATCCGCAGGTCGATCGGCGCGGCTCGATCGAAACCACGGAGAATCTGGCCAGTGGCAACGAGATAGCCATCCCGCGACCGCCCGTGCGTACCGCCCAGGGAGCGCCGGAGATCGGCGATCGACCACCGAAACTGGGCGAGCAGAGCCGCGACGTGCTGCTCGAGGAGGGATACTCTCCCGAGCGCATCGACGAACTCCTGAACGAGGGAGTGATCTACGAGCCGGATAGCGCCGAGGAGTAATCCGAGCGACCGGCGACGGGCTCATAGGGATTATCGTAGCCAACCGAGGAGTCCGACGCCCATTCTTCGGGGGCAGCTCTCGTTTCCTCGCTGGAAATCTATGAACTCCTACGATGACCCCTATCAGTCCAGATGCGCCGTGGAGAACAGTCCACGACCGCACGCGACGGTCGTCAACCTCCCCTCGTACTCCTGTCGTACCTCCGATCGGGCCAGCGCGATCGTCGACCCCGCTCGGATCGTCGTCCCCTCGACGACCAGATCCGTTGGCGACGTCGGACGGATGTAATCGACCTCCAGATTCACGGTCGGAACGCCGCTATCCACCGCGGAGATCGTCGCGTACGTCGCAGCGATGTCGATCAAACTCGCCAGCACCCCTCCGTGAATCGAACTGTCATCGCGGCGAAACTCGTCGCGGAACGGCGCGTGGAGTTCGA
>SKTU01000021.1 GCA_007122455.1 Haloarculaceae archaeon
CAAGATGCTCGTCGACTCGACGGGCAACGTCGTCGTCACGAACGACGGCGTCACCATCCTCAAGGAGATGGACATCGAGCACCCGGCGGCCAACATGATCGTCGAAGTCGCCGAGACCCAGGAAGAGGAAGTCGGCGACGGGACGACGACCTCCGTCGTCATCGCCGGTGAGCTCCTCTCGAAGGCCGAGGACCTCCTCGAGCAGGACATCCACGCGACGATCCTCGCACAGGGGTACCGTCAGGCCGCCGCGGAGGCCAAGGAAATCCTCGAGGGCGTCGCCATCGAGGTCGACGCCGACGACACCGACGAACTCGAGCAGATCGCCGCCACGGCGATGACCGGCAAGGGGGCGGAGAACGCCAAGGAGCTCCTCGCCGGACTCGTCGTCGAAGCGGTGAGCGCCGTCGCCGACGACGACGATATCGACACGGACAACATCAAGGTCGAGAAGGTCGTCGGCGGTGCCGTCGACGAATCCGAGCTCGTCGAGGGCGTCATCGTGGGCAAAGAGCGCGTCCACGAGAACATGCCGTACTTCAAGGAGGACGCCAACATCGCCCTGCTGGACACGGCGATCGAGGTCAAGGAAACCGAGATCGACGCCGAGGTCAACGTCACGGACCCCGACCAGCTTCAGCAGTTCCTCGACCAGGAGGAACAGCAGCTCCGCGACATGGTCGACACGCTCGTCGACGTCGGCGCCGACGTCGTCTTCTGCCAGAAGGGCATCGACGACATGGCCCAGCACTACCTCGCCCAGGAGGGCATCATCGCGGTCCGCCGTGCGAAGAAATCCGACATGAAGGCCCTCGCCCGCGCGACGGGCGGTCGGATCATCTCCAACATCGACGACGTCACCGCCGACGATCTCGGCTTTGCCGGCTCGGTCGCCCAGCGCGACATCGCCGGTGACGAGAAGATCTTCGTCGAGGATGTCGACGAGGCTCGCGCAGTCACGCTGATCCTCCGGGGCGGCACCGAACACGTCGTCGACGAGGTCGAGCGCGCGGTCGAGGACGCCCTCGGCGTCGTTCGGACCACGCTCCAGGAGGGGAAGGTTCTCCCCGGTGGCGGCGCTCCGGAGATCGAGCTGGCGCTCGGCCTTCGCGACTACGCCGACTCCGTCGGCGGCCGACAGCAGCTCGCCGTCGAAGCGTTCGCCGACGCGATCGACGTCGTTCCGCGCACGCTCGCGGAGAACGCCGGTCTCGACCCCATCGATTCGCTCGTCGATCTCCGCAGCCGTCACGACGCCGGCGAAACCGGCGCCGGTCTCGACGCCTACACCGGCGACGTGATCGACATGAGCGAAGAGGGTGTCGTCGAACCGCTCCGCGTGAAGACGCAGGCCATCGAATCCGCGACCGAAGCGGCCGTCATGATCCTCCGCATCGACGACGTCATCGCCGCCGGCGACCTGAAGGGCGGCGGTAGCGACGACGACGACGACGGCGAGGACATGCCCGGCGGCGGCGGCATGGGCGGTATGGGCGGCGGCATGGGCGGTATGGGCGGCGGCATGGGCGGCATGATGTAAGATCGGCCGTATCCACACCCACACCAGCACCGCTCGTCGAACGATCTTTCTCCGTTTATCGCTCCGACAGCTATGGCTCCGTCTCGCCCAGCCGCTCGATTCCGATGCGTCTGATGCGGTTGCTCTCGACCAGTTGGACGGTCAGACGAGCGTCGGCTATCTCGACGGTGTCGCCGGGATCGGCCGGTCGACCGAGCGCCTCCGTCAGCAGTCCGGCGACCGTTTCGCCGTCCTCCGGGAGCCGCGTGCCGAGTGCGTCGTTAATCGCGACCGTACTCGCCTCGCCGAGGGCGGTGGCCGTCGTCCTCGAGCGGACGGTGACCGGTTCGATCTCCCCGACGTCGAAGATCTCCCCGACGAGCTGCTCGACGATGTCCTCGGTCGTGACGAGCCCCTCGACGGCACCGAACTCGTCGTAGACGATCACCAGTTCGGATCGGCTCGCCTGTAGCTCGGCGAGTATCCCGTCGATCTCCCGTCCCTCGAACGCGCGAACTGCCGGAAGCGTGAGCTCCTCGAGCGGCGTCTCCTCGCCCGCACCGACGAGGTCCCGAACGTCGACGTAGCCGAGCGGTCGGTCGAGCGATCCCTCGTAGACGACGAGTCGGGTCACTCTCGCGTCCGAGCAGGCGTCGATCGCCTCGGTGACCGTCGCTCCGGCGTCGACGGCGACGATATCCGTTCGGGGTACCATCACGCTGCCGACCGCCGTGGTGTTGAATCGGAAGACGCGTCGAATGAGCTCCTCTTCGTCCCCTTCGATGACGCCGAGTTCCTCGGCGGCCGCGACGAGGGCGACGATCTCCTCGCGAGTGACGTACGGGCGTTCGATGTCCGATCCGCCGCCGACGACGGCCGTGATCACGCTCGTGACGCGCTCGAAGAGCCACACCACCGGTAACATCGCTCTTTGCAGCAGCGCGAGGGGACGGGCGATCCGGAGCGCCACCCGTTCGGCGTTGCCGACGCCGTAGGATTTCGGCACGATCTCCCCGAACACGAGCACGACCGTTCCGGCCAGCAGCGTTGCAACCGGAACGGCGGTCCCGGCCGGCAGTTCGCGGATGACGACTCCGGTCGTGATCGAGGCGATGGCGACGTTGACGAAGTTGTTGCTGACGAGAATCGTCACGAGCAACCGGTGGGGATCCTCGCGGAGTTCGGAGAGGGTAACTCCGCCCGGTCGATCGGCGAGGCCGGCGAAACGGTGTTCTTCGAGCGAGAAGACGGCGATCTCGCTCATCGAAAAGAACGCGCTCGTCGCCACGAGGACTGCGAGTGCGACGAGCGTGAGGGCGAGGGACATACCGTCACAATTCCCGCGAACAACTTAAAGGAGAACTGGATGCGCGGCGCTTCGACGTGGGTGCAAGAAAACGGGTGGTGCTGTCGGGCCGGGGCTCAGAACGTCTCGAGGTAGCGGTCCAGTTCCCACTGGGAGACGTCGATCAGGTACTCAGTGTGTTCCTGCCGCTTCGCCTCGATGAACTTCTCGGCGATGTGTGGACCGAGCGCGTCGAGGATCGCCTCGTCCTCCTCGAGAGCGTCGATGGACTCGCCGAGGTTCGACGGGAGCGTGTCGATACCGTACTCCTTTCGCTTCTCTTCGTCGAACTCGTAGATGTTCTCCCGAACCGGCTCGGGCGCTTCGAGTCCAGCTTCGATCCCGTCAAGGCCGGCGTGGATCAGCGCAGCGAACGCCAGGTAGGGGTTACACGACGGGTCGGGGAACCGCGCCTCGACGCGGCTCGCAGCCGGCACGCGGGCAGCGGGCTTGCGGATGAGCGCCGAGCGGTTACGGTCCGACCAGGCGACGTAGACCGGCGCCTCGTATCCCGGAACCAGCCGCTTGTAGGAGTTCACTGTCGGGTTCGACACCGCGGTAATCGCCGGCGCGTGTTCGAGGATCCCCGCGAGGAACGAGTGCGCCGTCTCCGAGAGGTTGAACTCGTCGTCCTCGTCGTGGAAGGCGTTCACGCCGTCCTCGGTGAAAAGCGAGAGGTGAGTGTGCATGCCGGAGCCGTTGATCTTCGGGATCGGCTTGGGCATGAACGTCGCGTGGAGGTCGTGCTGGGCCGCGATGGCGCGAACGACCGTCCGGAAGGTGCCGACGTTGTCGGCCGTCGTGAGTGCGTCGTCGTACTCGAAGTTGATCTCGTGTTGGCCGCGTGCGACCTCGTGGTGGCTGGCTTCGATCTCGAAGCCCATATCCTCCAGGCCGTAGATGATGTCACGGCGGACGTCGCTCGCGAGGTCCTTCGGTGCGAGATCGAAATATCCGCCGGCGTCGTTGGTTTTCGTCGTCGCGCGACCGTCTTCGTCCTCCTCGAAGAGGAAGAACTCGGGTTCGGGCGCAGCGTTGACCGTGTAACCCATGTCGTGAGCTCGCTGGAGCGCCTGCTTCAGCACGTAGCGTGGGTCGCCCTCGAACGGCTCGCCCGTGGAGGTGTTGATCACGTCACAGATGAGCCGAGCGGAGGCGCTGTCCTCGCGCTGGCGCCACGGCAGGATCGCGAACGTGCTCGGATCGGGCTTGAGCCGCATGTCCGACTCCTGGATGCGGACGAACCCTTCGATCGAGGAGCCGTCGAAGTAAATCCCTTCGGTAAACGCCTTTTCGGCCTGATCCGCCGGCACGGAGACGTTCTTGACGACACCAAGGATGTCCGTGAACTGGAGCCGCAGGAAGTCTACGTTCTTTTCGTCGATTTCGTCGATGATCGCCTGCGCTTCCGCCGAGAGGCCGCCATCCGGAGAGAGGTTTCCGTTCGTCATTTGTTTCGACATCTATTCCGTCGGGTGGGTTTACTAAAACGTTGCTGCTCTACGCAAACCTTCCGTCTCTTCTATGAGAATTGGATGTTCGTAAACTTCTAAACCCCTCGAGTAGTATCGGGGTGTAATGACGTATGAAAATCTCGACCGCAAGCTAGTGAACGCACTCTTGAGTGACGGCCGAGCGTCGCTTCGCTCGCTCGCCGAGGAGCTCGACGTCTCGGTGACGACTGTCTCGAACCACATCTCCGATCTCGAGGAGCAGGGGATCATCAGGGGATATACGCCGATTATCGATTACGGGAAGCTCGACTACGACGTCACGGCGATCATCCAACTGAAGGTCGAGGGGAGCGCGCTCCCCGAGATCACGGACCGCCTGCGGGAGCACAAGCACATGGTCTCGGTCTACGAGGTCACCGGCGGCCACGACGTCGTCGCGATCGGGAAGTTCACCGACACCGACCACATGAACGATCAGATCAAGGAGCTCCTCATCGATCCCGACATCAAGGAGTCGAACACCTCCGTCGTGCTCAACACCGTTGCGGAGAACGAGCAGTTCGACCTCGACTACTGACGGCGGGCGAACGCTTCGCCGACGACCGGCGCCGCCATCGCACCGGAAACGGAGAGTCCGAACCCGACGAACGCGACGTACGGTTCGGGGTCCAGAGCGTACGCGACGGCGAACGGTCCAGCCGTCGCGAGCCCGACCGCGACTGCCACGAGTGACCCGAGCCGCGTGGCCGGGTCGTGACGAACCGCTTCGCCGACGACTCCCCACGTGATCCGTCCACCGAGTGCCGCCCCGAGTGCGGCCATCGTCTCGAAACTGTATCCCCCACCGACGGTGCCGATTATCGCAATCGTGAGTGCGAGCGAGAACATCCGCCCCGGTCGATCGATGCCGACCCAGCGGACGGCAATCGCCAGTACCGACACGCCGATTGCGACACCGACGACCACGTCGACGAGGTAGTGGACGCCGAGAACGATACGGGAAAGCGACACGGCCACGACGAGTGACGCGGCGACTCCGCCTGCGCGTCGGGTTCCAGCGAGGACCGCGAGTCCACCAAAGACCACTGTCGCACTCATCGCGTGCCCGCTCGGGAAGCCGTAGCCGTCGGACGTGGCGATCCGCTCGTAGAGCGGCCACCACAGCTCCGGAACGACGGCAGCCGGCTCTGCGGCTCCGGGCGGACGCGGTAACGCGGCCACCGTCTTTATTGCGGCCACGATCGCGAGCATGCCGACGGCGAGCGCAATCACGAACGCCGCCCGTCGCCGACCGACAGCGAGCGTCTCAAACCACTGATCGCCGGTCCAGTAGAGGAGTCCGAGGTAGAGAAAGACGAACCAGACGTCACCGAGGACGGTGACGACTGCCGCGAGGACGACGAGCCACTCGGGAAGCGTCTCGACGACGGCGAGCTCGCCAACCCCTCGGCTCATCGATCGCCGAATCGGTCACGAAGCCGTCCGGGGAGCCTGACGGCGCTCACCGACGTCCCCACGACGAGCATGAGCGCGTAGAGCCCGAGCGTCGACAACCAGATCACGACCATCGCGAGTATCGCCCAGCCGCCTCCGAGGAAGAAGAACGCGCCGAGCGTCATCGCGGTGCCGTACAGCAAAACGAGGTACGGACCCCAGCCGGTCGCTTTTCCGCGGCGAACCTGCGTGCGGACGTACCGCCGGAGGTCGCGCTCGATCGTCTCCCGGTGAACCGTTCGCTCGTCGATACGCTCCTCGAAGCGGTCCAACTCGTCGTAGAGTCGCTCGAGCTCCTCGTGCAGTTCCGCGTCCGATACGTCGCCGTCGATTCGGTCCTCAGTCATGATTGCTTCGAGTGTCGCAGTCGGTTTCGGTGTCGATGGCGTCGGCTCCTCCGGAAGGCCGGTTTCCTCGCTCGCCCGCCCCGCGAGTACGGCGTTGAGCACGGCGCCGACGAGCAACAGTAGTCCGCCGAAGTAGAGCCACGTGAGCAACAGGAGTGCACCGCCGAGCACACCGTACGCCTCGTAGGCGCCCGCGTTCGCCGCGTACCACCGAAACGCCGTCTGGAGGACGGTCCAGCCGATCGCGGCGACGACGCTCCCGGGGAGCGCTTCCCGAACCGATACGTCCGTTCCCGGGAGGAAGTAGTACAGCGGGAGGAACGCCACGGTCAGCGTGGCGACGAGCCCGATCGTTCCGAGGGGTCCGACGACGCCGGTTCCTTCGAGGATCGCCCCGACGCCCGCGAGCGCGATGAGTGCACCGACTACCACCGTCGCCGCGACGCCGACTCCGACGGCGGCCAGCGTGACGACGGCGTTTCGGAGCTGGGCGAACAGCGACTCCGGCCCAGGCGTGCCGTACACCGTCGAGAACGCGATATCGAGCCCGCGGAACAGCTTCAGCCCCGTCCACAGAAGCACGCCGATCCCGACGACGGTCGCACCGCCACGCCCGGCGGTGCCCGTCAGCGCCTCCCGAACGGCCGTCCCGGCCCCCTCGCCGAGCATCGACGCGACGCTGCCGACGATCCGATCGAGCAGGTCGGGATCGCCGAACACCGACGCCGCGACGAGAGTCAGGAGCAGAAGCGGCAGAAGCGAGATGAACGCGTAGTAGGCCAGGCTGGCCGCGATGAACGTAATGCGGTCAGATTGGGCACCGTTGACGACCCCGCGAAGCACCGTCAGCCCCTGGTCGACGTGCCGTTTCACGTCCCCTGCTTCGCGCGAGCGGTACATAAATCGGCGGGACACGCGGATCGCTCACTGAACGGGACGCGGATCACTCTACCGCGGCTTCGATCGCGGCGACGTCGGCGTCGGTTTTGAACGTCGTTCCCCCGTAATGCGTCCGGGAGGCGTCGTAGCCGGCCGAGCGGAGCGCGTCGAGGAACTCGTCCATCCCGATGTTGGGCTCGCCCCACCGTTTGTAGAGTTTGTGCTGGTCGTAGTGGGTCGGTTCGGCGAGCTCTGCGGCGATCGTCTCGAGGAGACTCCGGGATCGTTCCGCAGTTCCGAACGAGTCCGGGATCGCCGTCCGAACCGCGCGAACGAACTCCGGATCGTGTGCCCGTCCGAGCCAGATCGGCCCGGCCGTCCACGTCGACTGGTCGCAGTGGGGACAGCGCTCGAGCGGATCCGCGATCAGTCCGCGCTCGTGCCTGCGCCACAGACACTTCTGACAGTGGTCGACGTAGCCGAGTTCGCCGATCAGTTCGTCGGCCGCCCGCGCGCCGGCGTCCAGTTCGAGATACGTCCGGACGTAGTGACTCGAGACGTGGCTCAACACCGGCCTGGCGGCGAGATCGTAACGTGCCGCGGTCCGGACGAGCGCCGACAGCAGCACGCGCAGTCCGACTTCGGCGTGGAACTCGGTGTTTCTCGGCACTGCGGCGTAGCTCCGAACGCCGCTCTCGAAGTGTGCACCGCACAGCGGCGCCGTGTCGGTCGCCGTGACGCAGACGTACCGGTTCGCGCTGTTGAACGCCGCGTCGACGAACGGGATCGGCGTTCCGAACGGGTCGAGATCGACGACGTCGTGGGCGTGCTCGTGCATATAGGCGTTCGCGTTTCGGTGCACGACGTCGCCGCCTCCACCCGCCCGTTCGAGGTTCTCGCGAGCCAGCGCGACTGCGTCAGCGTCGATATCGCAGCCGGTCACCCGGTAGCCGGCGTCGGCCGCCCGCACCGCGCGGATCCCGCTCGCGGTCGTGGCGTCGAGGTACGTCTCACACCGGTCGGCGACCGTCCGGAGCACCGCGACGGTGATGTCGCGGTTGAGCTCCTGAACGGGATTATAAAAGACACCGGTGCCGGCGCCCTCGCTCGCGCCGTGGCGCGCTTCGGGCACCTCGACCGTAACGCCACCCTCCTCGATCTCCATACCGACCGTTTCGGATGCGGATCGAAAAGCACGGCGTTTCTCGTCAGCTACGGTTAGGAAAACACTTCCTCGAAGTAGTCGGCGTGAGAACCGACGACAACGGAGCGCTCGTGACGATCATTCACCAGTAATCTCACGAGCATCGGTCGTATAGGAGTCAAGTAGCTCGTAATCACTGATTCGGACGCCGTGTCCGCTCCCGGACGGGATCTGGGCTGCTCCGTCGGTCACTGTAACCTGTGGGGCAAACGGCTCCTCCGAAAACTTGAGGACGCCGACAGATTCGACGGGTCTGAGGACGGATTCGTGCGTGGATGTCAGCTGAAGTTCTGCGCTCATGGCCGGTGAGCTGCAAAACCCGTGGCCGACGACACACTGCATATCTGCTGCTTCCGCGAGGTGTAGCGCACGATGAACGGCCTGGAGGCCGCCCTGTTTCAGGACTTTAAATTTGAGACGATCTGCAGCGCCCTCCCACACGAGATAGGCGGCGTCTCGAACGGTGGTTACCGGCTCGTCGGCCATGACTGTGACGCTCGTCGAGTGGGTCAGTCGTTTGAGTCCACTGACGTCATCACGATGAATCGGCTGTTCGAAGTGAACGATCGGCAACGATTCCATCTCTCGCGCTACCCGGAGAGCATCCTCCACCGAAGTATAGCCCTCGTTCGCGTCGACGCGGACATCCATCGCATTGCCCACCCGTTCACAGACGGCTCGGATACGGGCGATGTCCGGCTCGGGATCCCCTGTCACTTTGATTTTCAGTCCCGTAAATCCCCGTTCAAGCCACGATTCCGCCTCTGATGCCATGGCTTCCGGCGAGTCGACACCCACCCAAGCATTCAACGGTTCCGGCGTATGGAGTGCTCCTCCGAAATGCTCGGCGATCGTTTGATCGGTAGAGCGACAATGTAAATCCAGGAATGCCATCTCGAGCGCACTCGTCGCGTTGACGTAGCCGGGATACTGGGAGATGAATTGGTAGAGTTGCGTTGGCGTCGCTGGCTGTCTGTTCATAAGGTTCGGCAGGAGCTCGTCTACGAGCGATTCGAAAATTTGCGCTGGTGTCTGTGGGACTGGGTGCACGCCGGTCGTGTCAGCGGTTCCGATACCGCGTTCCCCATCGGCCGTTTCGATGATCACGAGAAACGTGTTAATCGACTGTGACGTCGCCGAGGAGATACTGTACTCTCCGGCGAGCGGTATCTTCAACCACCGACACTCTATATTGGTGATGTCCATTCTAGAGGTGACCGATTCAATTGGTATAAAATTGCTCGACGCGATGGTGGATTCGCTGTATCTGTCGGTGTTCGACTATCCATCTCACTGTTAATTGCGGCAGTCGCCGAAAGAGTCCCGGGGGTTATCGAGCGACATTCGGAAACAGCCCCTGCACGATCTGTATCCTCTTCTTGCGGACGACGTCTTCAGACCGCTCTTTGTACGTCGTTCTCTCCGAGCCGAAAGATGCGGTTCGACAGACGCGATCTGACGTTCGAGTAATCCGGATACGTGAGGTGGTCGCGGTCACGAGTCGCGGGCGTGCTGTGCACCCCGTAGTTTCACACTCCAGCGGTTGTTCACAGCTTGCTTCCTGTTTATATGCCGTTACCAGTTGTCGGCAATGTGATGTACGTTATTCGAGCTAGAACGCGTACACTGGCGTTCCAGCGTCTGCTGGTGGAGAGTTGTATATTCACTCTGGTCATACTGCCAACTACTGTTAAGAGCACGGCGTTTCCCGAACGGCTTTTGTCGCCCGGGGTGAACGGTCGACAGTGACCGCGGTCGAGGAGTGGGAGTCGATGCTAGCCGAGTCGGGGGAGCTGACGAGCGCCGCCGCCGATCGGATCATCGAGGTCCACGGCGACCGGGGGGTTCGCGCGATCGAGGCCGTCGCCGAAAAGCGGGTGAAGGGGTATCGTGATTTCACCGTCGTGGTCGGTCACGAGGACGAGTACGTCGTCGAGTCGACGGGTTGTGAGTGTCACGACGCTCGCTACAATCTCGATCCGGAGGACCCGACGGCGCTCTGTTGGCACGTGATCGCGGCGAAGATCGCTCGCCGTATCGGCGCCGTCGACAGCCACGACATGTGGTATTCGGAGGTTCGGGAGTTCCTCTGATCGCGGTTACGCGTTCGCCGCGCCGCCGATCCGTTCGACGACGGATTCGATATCTGCGGCCGCTTCGACCGCTTCGATGATCGTTTCTCGCGTACGGATGTCCTCCGAGTCGGCGTCGTAGGCCCGGACGTACTCGGCTCGCGTGTGCTCGGTGAACGCGTGGTGGATCGCGAAGTAGCCGTCAGGGACGACGGTTCCACAGACCGCACACTGGTGTCGTTCGTGGTCTGCCGCCTGGTGATAGAGGAGTTCGTCGACGTCCTCGGTGGCGAACTCACACCCATCGATCGCGCACTCCCACATACTGGGTCCCATGACGCCTTCGCTTAAAAGGATTCCCGACGAATCGGAATGGATAACGGCCATCGCTACGGAATCGGGCGTATGACCGAGTTCCGCGTCGATCCGCACGTGAAGGTTCTCGACGAACGCGTCGTCTCTCGCGCGAAGGCTCGCGGGCTCGACGCGATCGTCTACGCGCCGCATTTCATGCGTCTCCCGGACATCGAAACGCGAGCGGATCGGTACTCCGACGACGAGCTGCTCGTGGTTCCCGCTCGGGAAGTGTTCACGGGCGATTGGCGGAATCGGAAACACGTCCTGGCCGTCGGCCTCTCCGATCCAGTTCCGGACTTCATCACGCTCGAGGGTGCGATGGCGGAGTTCGATCGGCAGGAGGCTGCGGTGCTCGCACCGCATCCCGGCTTCGCGACTGTCAGCCTTGAGGCTCACGACATTCGCGCACACGCCGGGCGGATCCACGGTATCGAGGTGTACAACCCGAAGCACTGGCCGGACCACAACCGGCGTGCCCGGGAGCTCGCCGAGGAGTTCGACCTTCCGGCGTTCGGCTCCTCGTACGCACACCTCCGCGGTTCCGTCGGTGAGGTGTGGACGGCGTTCGAGCGGTCGCTCGAGACGGCCGAGGCGGTCGTCGAGGCGTTCCGAGCCGGCGACCCCCGACGGGTCTTCCACCGGGAGGGTCCGGAGCACACCTTCCGCTGTGTCGCCGAGTTCGGCCACCTCTTCTACGAGAACACGTGGGAGAAACTCGACCGGCTCTTCCTGTCGGGGACGGAACCGACGCATCCGGACCACATCGCCTACGACGGGCGGTTCGACGACGTCAGCGTTTACTGAAATGGGACGCGGATGTCACAACTGACGCCGACTCAGTCGTGGCTCCGAATCACGGGTGCGGCATCTCGGCCGCGTAGGCGGCGACGTCGACGTACCGTGGGAGGTAGTGGACGATCGCTATCGCGGCGGCGAGTTCGACGGCGGTGACGACGATCGTCACGGCGTTGGCGAACCGACTCGACGTGGTTACGCCCGACGGGAAGCCGTACTCCGTCGGCGACAGCGGGTAAAACAGCGCGATCCCTCGACGGCTCCCGAAGTAATCCAGCACGTAGTGGGTGAGCACGCCGACCCAGACGTACTGAAGGTTCCCGAAGACGAACGGGAAGACGACGAAGAGTATCAGGATGGGTAGATTGTGAAGCGTTTTTCGATGCTTCCCAAACGCGGTGTCGACGTCTGGAAACAGCGCACCGAGCGTCACCGGGATCGTGACGGCGACGACGGTTCGGAGCGTTTCGACGGTCCCGGACGGCTCCAGAATGAAGCCGAGACCGACCCCCAACAGGAGCGCATTGAGCACGTGTCCCTCCTTGTTCATCGTCTGTGGCGATGGGTCCCTTCCTCTTAAGGTTGGGATTCCGCCGCCGCGAGGAGATCCTCCAGCGCCCGGGTCGCGATCCGCTCTTTGATCTCCGTTCGGCTGCCGTCGAAGACGTACCGCTCGACGTTCGCCCACGAGTCGCCGGTGCCCCAGTCGGCGGCGTACGCGACGCCGATGTACACCGTCCCGACCGGCTTCTCGTCGCTCCCTCCCGTCGGCCCGGCGATCCCAGTCGTCGCGAGCCCCCACGTCGCCCCGGCGCTGTCTCGTGCCCCGCGCGCCATCTGGGCCGAAACCGGTTCGCTCACCGCTCCGACGTCGTCGAGCGTCTCGCGTGAAACGCCGACCAGTTCGAGTTTCGCGTCGTAGGAGTAGGTGACGAGCGAGCGATCGAAGTAGTCGCTCGATCCCGGAACGTCCGTCAGAAGCGAGCCGATGAGCCCGCCGGTGCAGGATTCGGCGGTCGCAATCGTCTCGCCGCGCTCGCGGAGGCAGTCGCCGACGCGTTCCTCGATACTCATACTTGGTCGAGGAACGCGGTCCCCTTGAAACCAGTCGTCGAAAGCGATAAACCGACGGTGCTCGGGAGAGAGAACGGGGTATGAACGAGTACGAACGTCCGGTGTTCTTCCATCTGATGGAGTACGCCTCGAAGGCCGAGGGGGACGTGATCGACATGGTGAGTGGCGATCCCGACTGGGAACCGCCGACCGCGCTCCGCGAGGGGCTTCGGGAGTACGCCGACGCCGACGTCGACGAGTTTCAGTATCCGCCGAGCCACGGGCTCGAGGAGCTTCGCGCGGAGATCGCCGACCGTCGCGGCGTCGACATCGAACGGGTGCTGATAACGAACGGTGCCGGCGAGGCCAACTACATCGCGACGGTCGAGGCGCTTCGCGAACTGAACGGCTCGGAGGTAATTATCGCCGATCCCGTCTACCCGTACTACTACAACCGTATCCAGATGCTCGATGCGACCCCGCGATTGGTTTCGTGTGCTGCCGACGGATCGCTCGACCCCGAGGCGGTTCGGGAGGCGGCCAGCGAGGAGACCGCGGCCATCTGCATCTGCTCGCCGAACAACCCAACGGGCGCCGTTTACGGCGGTGCGGTAAAGCGGGAGCTGCTCGAAATCGCCGAAGCGAACGACGCACTGTTCATCAGCGACGAGGTGTACGAGCAGTTCGTCTACGAGGACGGCGCCTTCGAGAGCGCTCTCTCCTTCGACTCCGATCGACTCGTCGTCACGAACTCCTTCTCGAAGGCGATGGCGATCACCGGCTTCCGGGTCGGCTACGCGATCCTGCCGGAGTGGCTGGTCGGTCCGTCCCGGACCCGTCACATGCTCACGAACGTCGCCGGGTCGCGGCCGTCCCAGTACGCGGTGCTGCGAGCGCTCCGCGAGACGCCGGAGTCGTACCACGAGCGAAATCGGGCGATGCTCGACGAGCGGATCGATCGATTCTGCGAGGCGCTCGACGCCGCCGGTGCCGAGTACACCCGGCCGCGTGGGAGCTTCTACGTGATGGCGCGCTTCGAGTCGTACCCCGGTACTCTCGAGAACGTCGAGCGACTCATCGACGACGTCGGCGTTGCCGGCATGCCCGGCGACGCGTTCAGCTCTTCGCGAGCCGACTGGCTCCGGTTCGCGCTGGTGACTCCGCGCGTCGAGGAGGCGGCCGAACGGCTCGCCGCGTACTTCTCGTAGGCTCGGCTCCGAGGAGCGTAGCCGGACTCGCGGTGCCGTCCCGAACCGGACCGCGGTCGTTCGACGACGTCCACGCGCTCTGGCCGCGGGTTCGTATATAAAGTTCGCCCGCAGTATCGACGGGTACACAAGCGACGACGACCGACGGGTCGTATGGTCGAAGTCGACGTCGAGCCAGTCGAATCACTCGACGACGCCGACGTACCGACGGGTGTGGACGCTCCGGAGTACGTTCTGTACGGAGGGAAGGGTGGCGTCGGGAAGACGACGTGTGCCGCTGCGACGGCGGTGGCGAGTGCCAGGGACGGGACGTCGACGCTCGTCGTCTCGACGGATCCGGCCCACTCGCTTTCGGACACGCTGGAGACGGATATCCCGGCCGAACCGACGCGGATTCGAGAGGATGCACCGCTGTACGCCGTCGAGATCGATCCCGAATCGAACGTTGAAGGTCCGTTCGGCGCCGACGACGGTGGAACGGGTCTCGGCGGACTCGACGGACTGCTCGGTCCCGAGGAGAACCCGCTCGCGGGCGGGGCGATGCCCGGTGCCGACGAGGCCGCCGCGATGCAGCTACTGCTCCAGTATCTCGACGACCCGCGGTTCGAGCGAGTCGTCGTCGACACCGCGCCGACGGGGCACACGCTCCGGTTGCTCGAACTTCCCGACGTGATGGAAACGATGATCGGCCGGCTGCTGTCGCTTCGCGAGCGGCTCTCCGGCATGATGGGGTCGATTGGCGGGATGTTCGGCGATGCCGACGTCGACGTCGACGAGGGAATGGACGACCTCAGGGAGCTATCGACTCGTATCGAACGGCTCCGGCAGGCGCTGGAGGATCCCGAACGGACGGACTTTCGGGTCGTCACCGTCCCCGAACGGATGAGTGTCGTCGAAGCCGACCGACTGATCGGCCGACTCGAGGGGTTCGGTATTCCGGTCGGGACGGTCGTGGTCAACCGGGTGAGCGAGGATCTCGCCGACGTTTCCGGCCTCGACACGGAGTGGTTCGTCGCTCCCGACACCGAACACTGCGAGTTCTGCCGTCGCCGCTGGGACGTTCAGCGGTCGGCGCTCCGTGACGCCCAGGAACTGTTCCGCGGTCGAAGCGTAAAGCGCGTCCCGCTGTTCGCCGAGGAGGTCCACGGCGACGCGATGCTCGGCGTCGTCGCTGCCTGTCTAGAGTGATCTGGCGGCGACGATCACGACGACGCCGAGCGCGGCCTCGACGCCCGCGATGAGGTGGTTTCCCGTTGCGACGTTCTGTGCCGCTTGCGCGAACAGGAAAAACGCCACCACGAGCGCGGCGACCGTGAGTGCTGTCGATCGATCCATGGTGACGTTCTATCGGTGCGCCCTATAGCGGTCACGGAACGACGACGACCCGGAGATCGTTGACGTTCGTCCCGGTCGGGCCACACCGGAGCAGTGCGTCGTGGCGATCCAGAAGGTGGTAGGCGTCGTTTCCCGCGAGCGCTTCGTCGATCGCCGCGACATCGGGGAGCGTCGAACTGTCGACGATCGCGCCGGCGGCGTCGGTGCTCCCGTCGCTCCCGTCGGTGTCGATCGCCGCGACCACGGCGCCGTCGGGGAGTGCGCGCGCGGCTCCGAGGGCGAACTCCTGGTTCGGGCCGCCGATACCGTCGCCGGTGACGGTCACCGTCGTTTCGCCGCCCGACAGAAAGACAACCGGCGGCTCGGTCGGATCGCCGGACTCCGACGCTTCCGCGGCGATCGCGGCGTGAAACCGTCCCGCCTCGCTCGACTCCCCTTCGATTCGCGTCGAGAGGACCGAGGGCGTGTAGCCGCGCTCGAGGGCCACGTCGCTCGCGGCGTCGATCGCGTCGCGGCCGGAGACGATGACGTGGTTCTCGACCCGGTTCTCGGCAGCCTCCGTGGCTTCGGCGGCCGCGAGCCACTCTCGAACCGACGGCACGTCGATCTCGTAGCGATCGAGCAACTCGAGCGCAGCGTCCGGATCCGTCTCGGTTGGAACCGTCGGCCCGCTGGCGATCACCGACGGGTCGTCGCCGACGACGTCGCTGATCAGCAGCCCGACGACGGTCGCGGGCGCCCCGGCGGCTGCGAGACCGCCCCCCTTGATCCGTGAGAGGGGTCGCCTGACGGCGTTTATCTCGTCGATCGAGGCCCCCGACGCCAGCAGGGCGTCGGTAACGGCCCGGAGATCGTCGATATCGAGTCCCTCCTGCGGTGCCGCGAGGAGGGCGCTCCCGCCGCCGGTGATCACTGCCAGCACGAGGGTTCGCTCACCGGCTGCGGCGGCGGCTTCGAGCACTGTCGTCGCACCGGAAACGCTCCCCTCCGCTGGTGTCGGGTGTTCGCCCTCCAGTACGGTGACGCGGTCGGGCGCCGCAGTCCGCTCGTTCGTCACGACGACACCGCCGGTCAACCGGTCGCCGAGGAGGGGTTCGAGGGCGGCGGCGAGTTCGTCCGCAGCTTTTCCGCCACCGACCACGAGGAGCTCGTCGTAGGCGTCGAGGTCGTACGTCGCGTCGTGAATCCGGAGCGAACTCCCCTCTATCGAGATCGCGCCGTCGACGGCTTCGGCAGGGTCCGCGGCGTCGACGCCGGCGCGGAGGCAGTCGAGGGCGAGTTCGGCGGCGGCCGACGCGGGTTTCGTTTCGAACACGGTCAGGAAGTGAGTTTTCGGACCGCCCGGAAAAGTCCGTCGCTGATCCGGTCGGGCAGGTAGCTCCCGTAGACGAGCAACTGTGCGGCGGCGCCGACGACGTACCGCGGTTCCGGATCCGTCGAAACGGCGGCCTCGACGACCGCGTCGGCGACTTCGGCGGGATGAACCGCGATCGGACTCTCCCCGCCGAACAGTACCGCGTCCTCCTGGAACTCGTAGAGCTCCTCGTAGGCGGCCGTCCGCTCGAGACGACCGAGCTCCTCGTCGACCCGGTCCCGGAAGCTCGTCTTCACCGGCCCCGGCTGGACGACGGCGACGTCGATGCCGAACCGATCGACCTCGAGGCGAAGGGCGTCGCTGTACCCCTCCATGGCGTGTTTCGACGCCGCGTACGGTCCCATCCCTGCCACGGCCAATCGTCCGGCGACGGAGGAGACGTTGACGATCGTTCCGTCCTCTCGCTCCCGCATCGTCGGCAGTACGGCCCGAACGAGTCGGTGGGGGCCGAAGACGTTCACGTCGAACTGCCTGTGGAGCCGGTCGTCGTCGACGTCCTCGATCGGCCCGTGCTGGCCGTAGCCGGCGTTGTTGACAAGGGCGTCGATCCGGCCCTCCTCATCGACGATTCGACCGACGACGCGGTCGACGTCGTCGCCGTCGGTGACGTCGAGTGTCCCGATGTCGCAGCCGGCGTCGCCGAGCGTCTCGATGTCCGCGGGGTTTCGCGCAGTTGCGTACACGCGCCACTCCTCTTCGAGGAATGCGTAGGCGCTCGCTCGGCCGATCCCGGACGAACAGCCCGTGATGAGGACCGTCTTCTCGCTCATGCGTGTTCGTCGAACGGACGGTAGTTAGGCGTTGAGGTCCTCGATCGCTCGCTTCCGCTCGTCGGCGTAGCGGTCGGCCAGCCGCGTCGGTTCCGGGAGCTTGTAGCCGCCGCCACACGCCGCGACACAGTCGACGGCAGTCTCGGCTGTGAGCCGGTGGCCGGAAGAGACGTACAGCGGATTGATCCGCGTCGAGTTCGGATACTGGCGGTTCTGGTAGGCGTAGCCGACGAGTTCGCCGTTCGGTGCCGTCATCGAGTCGTCGGCGTGGATCGCAACGCGGTCTCCTTCGGCGAGCGAATCGACCGACGATGCGGGGACACCGCAGAGTAAACTCTTGGCGACTCCGATCGCGGGGACGTCGAAGAGCACGCCGACGTGGGTCGCGATCCCAGCTTGTCTGAAGTGGATCCGACCGCTGCCGTCGAAGACGAGCAGATCAGGGTCGACCTCCAGCTCGCCGAGCGCGTCGACGATCGGGCCACCCTCCCGAAACGCCAACAGGCCGGGAACGTACGGGATCGACAGCGGCGTCACCGCACTCGCGCGTTCGATCACGTCGCCGTCGCGGATGGCGACGACCGCCGAGATCGCTCGGTCCTCGAGGAACGCCTGATCGACCCCGGCGACGACGGCCTCGCCGGACTCGATTCCGGACGCCGTTAGGCCCACGTCGCGGTCGAAGACGGCCAGGTCGGCGATCTCCCGCTGCATCTGTTCCATCTCCTCGCGGGACAGCGAACCGTCGGGACGGAACCGATCGAAGACCGGCTCCATCTCAGGGGAACCGTCGGCCGGGGCCGCCCGGACCACCGGGACCACCGGGGCCGATGTTCAGCTGTTGGGGGCCGCGACCGATCCGGTCCTTCACGCGGTTGCCGTACCACAGGCCGATGACGAGTCCGGTGAGGTGGGCGAAGTGGGCGACGCCGTCGAGTATTCCGCCCTGCGAGAGGAACGCGAACACCGAAAACGCCGCAAAGAGAATCGTCAGCGTCCGGATCGACATCGGGATGAAGAAAAAGAGGAGCACCTTCATCTGCGGGGCGGTCATCGCGAGTACGCCCATCACGGCCATCAGCGCGCCGCTGGCACCGAGGACGAACGCAGGTTCGCCGAATGCGAGCGCGACACCGACCTGTGCGAGCCCGGCGATCACGCCGCTGGCGAGAAACAGCGCGGCGAACTTCTTCGAGCCGATCTGTCGCTCGACGACCGGGCCGAAGAAGTAGAGCACGATCCCGTTGAACAGCAGGTGCATCGGTGAGCCGTGTGAGAACACCGAGATGACCCACGTCCAGACGTATTCGGGGTGGAGCGTGTTGACCGTGAAGATGTTGTACCACGTTCTCGACCCCGGTGGGATGCCGACGAGCTGTGCGACGATGTACTGGATCCCGAAGACGACGACGATGATCCCCAAGAAGAGATACGCGACGTTGTTACGGACGTAACCGAGCGGGCCACCGGCGCCGGTGTCGATACCGATCCGGTCGAGGACGCTCGAGGAGCGGTTTGGCTGTGAGATGCTGTCGTCGAACCCGCTGTCGAAGACGCCAGAGGGATCGCTCCACTGTTCCAATCCCGGACAGTTGTGGTTCTCCGGAAGCCGGTGTTCCGGACAGTGGACGCCTCCGCAGTGCCGACAGTTGTACGGCAGATCGACGTGGGCGCCGCACACGTCACACGTTGCCATTAGTTGCGATAGCCATCGGGGGAGCAAAGACGTTGGGATGTTGACCGTCGCCGTTTCGGCAGGCGGCGATTCTTATTTGCTTCTGGGGATCCCACTACCGCGTGTGCAGGAGTATCAGCGAAAACAGCTCCTCGAACGCGTCGACCGCGAGGGAGCGACGCTCGGTGCGTCCATCCCCGACCGCATCGACGTTCAGGGCAACGCGGTCGAGCTCCACGAGTTCGTCTTCGAGATCAAGCGCCGCGAGACGATCCCGGTGGGGGAGCGCGAGCGCGTCGAGCGGGCCAAGAAGAACCTTCGCCGCGAACGGCTCGAACGGCGAAACCGCATCGAGGACGGCGACATCAGCTTCGAGGAGGGCGAACGTCTCGCCGAGAGCGTCATCGGCATCGATCGAGCCCTCGAGGCGCTCGAAAGTCTCGGCCACTCCGACGTCGAAGCCGAGGCGAAGCGACAGGAGACCGCCGACCGGAAGCGCTGGATGAGCTTCCTGAGACAGGCGCTCGGACGCGACGACGGACCACGAATACGATGACGCGAAACGCGGAGGTCGCCGCGCTGCTCGATGAGATGGCCGATCACCTCGAGGCACGCGACGTCGACTACAAGCCGAACAGCTACCGACGGGCGGCCGACAGCGTTCGCGGCCACACGATATCCGTCGAGATGCTCCGCGAGGAGGGCGGTCAGGACGCGATCAAGGGGATCGACGACGTCGGCGACGCGATCGCCTCGAAGATCGTGGAGTATCTCGACACCGGTTCGATCGGCGAACTGGAGGCGCTCCGCGAGGAGCTCCCCGTCGAGATGGACGCTCTGACTGCCGTCGAGGGCGTCGGCCCGAAGAGCGTGGCAAAGCTCCACGACGCGCTGGGGATCGAGACGCTCGACGAGCTGGAAGCCGCCGCCGAGGCCGGCAGCATACGGGAGGTTCCGGGGTTCGGCCCGAAGACCGAGCAGAACATCCTCGAGAAGATCCCCTTCGCCCGCCAGTCGAGACAGCGGGCGCTGCTCGGCGAGGCACGACCGGCTGCGGATCGGGTGGTCGCGTTCTTCGAGGCCGTCGACACTGTCGAGCGTGTCGAGGTCACCGGCTCGATCCGGCGCTGGCGGCCGACGATCGGCGACGTCGACGTGCTGGTCGCCAGCGCCGACGCGGAGTCGGTCGTCGCCGCCTTCGAGGGGTGGGACGAGGTCGACGAGGTCATCGAGGCCGGCACGAGCAAGGCGAGCGTTCGATCGAACGGGTTGCGGATCGACCTCCGCGTCGTCGTCGACGATGAGTTCGGTGCGGCGCTGCAGTATTTCACCGGTTCGAAGGAGCACAACATCGCCGTTCGGAACCGCGCGATCGAACGCGGGCTGAAGCTCAACGAGTACGGTCTCTTCGACGTGAGCGACGTCACCAACCCGGACGACGGACAGCGCGTCGGCGAACTCGTCGTCGCCGACTCCGAGGCGGGGATCTACGAGGCGCTCGATATGTCGTGGATCCCTCCGGAACTCAGGGAAAATCGCGGGGAGGTCGACGCGGCAGTCGAGGGGACGCTCCCGGAGTTGATCGAGTTGGACGAGATTCGGGGGGATCTCCACGTCCACACGACGTGGTCGGACGGCGCCGACGATATCGAGGCGATGGTCGAGGCTGCTGCCGACGTCGGATACGACTACCTCGCGATCGCGGACCACGCCACCGGTCCGGGGATGGTCGGCGGCGTCGGTCTCGACGACGACGCGCTGGGCGAGCAGCTCGAGGCGATCCGTTCGATCGACGACGAGGCGCCGATCGACGTGTTCGCGGGCGTCGAGGCGAACATTGGGGCGAACGGTGAGATCAGCGTCGGCGACGGGGTTCTCGCCGAACTGGACTGCGTCGTCGCCTCGCCGCACAGCGGGCTCGACGGCGACGGAACCGATCGGATCGTCGCGGCCATCGAACATCCGGCGGTCGACGTCGTCGGCCATCCGACGGGACGACTCCTCAACCAGCGCCCCGGTCACGACCTCGACGTCGAGCGAGTCGCCGCGGCGGCGGCCGCCCACGACACCGCACTCGAAGTGAACGCCGATCCTCACCGGCTCGACCTCGACGGAGGGGCCGTTCAACTCGCCGTCGAGGCGGGCGCACCGATCTCGATCAACACCGACGCCCACCGAACCGACGCCTTCGAGTACGCCCGCTACGGCGTCCACACGGCCCGCCGCGGGTGGGCCGAGGCCGACGACGTTATCAACTGCCTCGACGGTTCGGGGATGCGCGCGTTTCTGGGGCTGTGAGCGGCCCGTTTCTCCTCGATCTGATGCTCGGGAAGCTCGCCGTCTACCTCCGGCTCTGTGGCTACGACACGGTCTATGCCGGGGACGTGGGGATCGAGGACGACGACCGGATCCGCCGCGTCGCCGTGGAGGACGAGCGGACACTTTTGACGAGGGACGCCGAACTCGCCGCACGGACGCCGGGAGCGATCCTGATCGACGCTCACGAGGTTGACGCCCAACTCGCGGAGCTCCGGAGAGCGGGGATCGAACTGTCGCTCGGCGAGCCGTCGCGGTGTGGGCGGTGCAACGGCCGGCTGGAGCCCGTTGATCCCGGCGAGAGAACGCCGACGTACGCGCCGAATCCCGACGAGACCGACTGCTGGCGCTGTCGGGCGTGTGGGCAGTATTTCTGGAACGGGAGCCACGTCGACCGGATGGCGTCGGTGCTGTAGTGCGTTCAGTTCGGCGTCCACTGCTCGCAGGCGTCCATGTCGTCCATCGTCTCGCCGTCGAAGTCGCAGTACGGAACCATTCCGTCGTCGGTACGGACGTATCTGAAGTGGGTACAGTTCCCGCAGTAGTTGTCGCCGACGACCTTCGGCTCCTCGTCGAGGAAGACCGCGTCGTCCGTCGTCGCGCCGCCGTCGGTCGTCGGACTCGGCGTCCCGGTTTCGCGACGCTCGACGGTGTTCGAGCGGTTCGTCTGCGTCTCGACGTTGCCGTCGGGCGTCCCCCCGAGCAGGCCGATTCCACCGAGCGTGCCGCGAAGGTCGTCGTTGGACACCTCGACGATCTTCGTCTCGCCGCCCTTCGTGATCTCGAGCGTGACGGTCCCGCCCGGATCGTTCCGAGCCTTGAAGTTCGCGACGGCGACGAAGAGACACCACGTGGCGATCAGCGCGCCGACGAAGTACGTCCCCGCGACGACGACCGTCATCGAGGTGTTGCCGGATCCACCCACCCAGTCGTACGGGTAGGCGTAACGGAACAGCGCCACGCCGACCAGACAGACGAGCGCGCCGACGGCGGCGCCGGCTCGGATTTCCCGCGCGGCACGCGGCAGTACGGCCATCGTACCGACCAAAAGTGCGGGGAGGCCGAGTCCGCCGAGGATGCCGGCAAGCTCGCGTGCTTCGAACAGCGACAGCCCGAACAGCGTCCGGATTCCGGTCGCCGCGACGACGAGACTCGCGACGAGCAGGATCGCGCCGACCGCAAACAGCGCGACGCCGGCGTAGAGCCGCCGGAGGCCGGCCCCGCCTTCTCCCTCGTAGACCTCCGTGAGGCTAGCCATACGGAACGTTACAGCGCCCTCACACAAAACCCTACGTCAGACGTTCGCAAGACGTATATCGAGATTTCGGGGGTGCGGTCGAGTGAACTGCGGAAGTTCGTAAGGATTACGACGGAAACCGCCGAAGCCAGCCCATGAGCGACAACGGCGACGAGGAAGCCGACGAACTCGCGGTCGAACTCGGGGAGGGTGACTCCGTCGAGGGGGCACCACTGGCACGGGTCGCCTCGCGGCTCCACTACGCGATCGAGAAGAGCGAAATCATTCGCCGC
>SKTU01000116.1 GCA_007122455.1 Haloarculaceae archaeon
CTCGACGTCGACGTTCCGGATCCCCCCGACCTGACGAACCGCGGGCTACCCGGCGAGATCGAACCCGATGCCGCGTTCGACAGCATAAGCGACCTCCGACGAGGCGAGTTAGAGGATATACTCCGGGACGGGGCCTGGAACGAGGCGTTCCTCGAGTGGGCCGAGTACACGTATCTGACCGACGCGGAGTGTCTCGATCTCCAGGAGGTCGGCGCGTTCGACCGGCTGGATTTCTACTGGGATCCGTTCGAGGAGCGGCTTCGCTTCGAGGTGCCGCCTCTCCACGGGGAGCTCGAAACGCAGCGATCCCACGCCGTCCGAATCACGACGGAACTGGAGGAGCTGTGTCAGACGGTGATCGAGATGCTCGAGGACGGATACGTCGACTGGGGCAACGCGGAGACTGCGGAGGACGTTTGGAACGAACCACCGTTCGACGACGAACCGCCGCCGACCGAGTGACTCCCGCGGAATGGGCGGGGGTCCGTTTTACTGACGACGGGAACGCCCGCGTGGCTCCGCGAGCGGTTCGGAGGTTCGGCTCCGAGCCGACGCCACACGCCAGCCTCCGACCGCTACGGTGAAGAGCCGCCACCGGGAACGGCCGCGTGGGCTGACGCCTCGAGCGAGATCGCGCCATCCCGGCACCGATCGAGTTGCATGTCGCTTCCGAAGGCGTTGACGAGCTCAAGATTCGACTGCACGTGCGCCGTGACGCTCGGAATATGGACACGTCCTCCCGCGAGCGCAAGAAAGACCATCAGCTGATCTGCCATGTGTTCGTCGACCGGAGCGCCGCTGGCGTGAAACGCCCTGAACTGCCGAACGGCGTCCTCGGCGACGGCTTCGGACGTGCGTCCCCGTTCACCGAGCGAATCGACGCCAGCCAGCGTCCGCTCGTATACGCCGCGAAGCAGCAGGGACGAGCCCGCCGAGCGCGCCGAAACGTAGTCGACGCTCCGGATCTCGGTCGAAATTCCTGAACGCTCCAGCTGCTCCCGAGCGTGGTTCGCCTGTCGATCCGCGACGTTCCTGTCGGCGAGTTCCTCGGAGGCTTTCGAGTAGAGCTCCACGCATTCGATCTCCCCGCGGGTATCGAGTTCGAACGGGGAGATCGACGACGGAGCGGTTCGCAGTACGGCCTTGCCGCCGCCGGCCGGGTAGAACCCGGATCTCCGGAGATCGATCTCGGCGATCAGCCCTCGGGGTGCCAAAATCGGGAGTTTCACTCGCCGGTGGTACTCTATCGTCGGTGCCCACTTCACGTCGGTGCCACCGGTCGCCGTCAGGTGGACGGGTTCGTCGTGTACCGCCGCGATTGGAAGAACGGTGTCGAACAGGAGCGTGACGCTTCCCGCGGTGCCGACGTCGGCTCGCAGCGACGTCCGGCGCTCCGTCCCCGGCCGAAAGGAGATCGAATCCGATCCGAGTTCGGCGCCCGTTACGTCGGCGTTGCAGAACTCCGTAGCGAGGCGTACGGCGGCGAGATGCTGTGGTTTGAGTCCGGGATCGGGACGGTTGCTTCGGATACCGTCGATTCGGAACGGCGTATCCGTGATCGTCGAGAGCGTCAGGGCTGTTCGGAGGAGCTGTCCGCCGCCATCGGAGCCGTCGATATCGATCATTGATCAGTGTGGTTTCGACACGAGACACCTCAACCCCCCGGTTCGACTCCGAAACTGATCTGCCGCCCACCACGCCAAACACCGTTACTGCTGTTAGGTAACGTCGGATCGTATTAGCATCGAACGCTCCGACTCCCATCTCGTCGGGCGTGGTACCGGGGGAGTATCGTGGCTCGTCATCGCCGTTTCACTCAGTCGTACTCGATCCGTTCGAGTTCGTACCGGTAGCTCCGCGTCTCCTTCTTGACGATCAGATACTGACTGGTGTCCGTCCGTTCGAGTCGATCGAAGTGTTCGCCGAGGTTCCCCGGGTTGAGCGAGTCCGTTGGCGTCTCGAGGGCGAAGTAGAGCGTTGCAGTCCCGCGCCGGACATCGTCGCTCTGGGTCGCTTCGACTGCGAGGAGGGCGCCGTTTTCTCGAACCTCGACGTCCCCGGTGAGTTCCCACGTTCGATCCCTGTAACGCAGTCGCTTTCCGCCGAGTTCCGGCCAGTGTGATGCCATGATCCCTCTTGTTCGCGATTCCCCATCGACGTTTCGGTGCCGCGAGCGCCGGGGGTCGTATCTGACGACTACCCAAGCGACGACTCAGACAGTGACCCAACCGGCAACGAGGACGTATCCCCCGACGAGGACGAGCATCGCCGGAACCAGAAACCGGTCGATCCACCGTGGCGGCCCGAACGCCACAGCCCGACGGGCCATCAGGGACGCGGCGAGGAAAACGACGACCGCACCGACCAGGTACGCCGCAACGACGGCACCGAGTTCGGACGGTTCGAGCGTGAGAAAGAAGGGGACGTAGATCGCCACGTTCTCCCCGCTGAGGCCGAACCCCGCAGTCGCCACGATACCTATTCGTTTCGTCCGACCGGTTGCGTTCTCGGACGGAGGGGGAGTTTCCTCGGAGCGCTTCCGGAGCAAGCCCCGCACTCCGAGTGCGAGCGGGAGTGCGCCGAGCAGAAACGACTGCTCCCGGAAGAACTCCGCGGCGAGGAACGCGGCCAACAGGGCGACGGCGAGTCCCAACCCGAACCCGACGTAGTGGCCGACGGCGACCTCCGTGGTGTGGTACTCCTCGTCGGTGCAGAACGCCACGAGAACGACCAGCGTGTCGACGTGGGTCACGACGAAGAGCCACATCGCAACGACGAGCAGTGATTCCACAGTCGCCCCTCACGTCGGAACCAGTAAAAACGCACCATTTGTCGCGTCACTACTGACTCGCCTCCCGACGAGGCGTGAAGGCCGCCCCCGTGCGACACGTTTCGTCCGTGGTGCGCTCTTCGCCCTCGAGTTGACACCGACCTACGACGTCGCCGCTCGTGCCCGACAGCTTGTGTGACGATACCGATCCCCCGAGGCGGCGGTTCAGTACTTCTCGAAGTAGACGTCCTGTACTTTCACGAACGCGGCCATCAGAACTACGAAGACGGAGACTGCAGCCCCGATCTGGAGCCAGTGTTCGACGCCGAGCGGCGTCACGCCGAAGAGAATCCCGAGCGGGGTGTAGAGCACGAGCAGCTGCAGGGAGAGCGCGATCACGACGGCGAAAACGAGCCACTGGTTCGAGAAGATTCCGAGGTCGTATCGCCACCGGATCGCCTGAATGCGGACGATCTCGAAGACGACGAACGACGTGAACACCATCGTCTGGGCGAGCGCAATGTCGTCTCGGTGTAGGTAGAACAGCGGGAGTATCGTGACGGTCATGAAGATCGCGATACCGACGATCGAGGTGACGATCCGATCGGTGATCACGCCCTCGCCCGGAGGTCGCGGGGGGCGCTCCATGACGTCTTCGGATGCCGGGTCCACACCGATCGTGAGAGCCGGGATCCCGTCGGTGACGACGTTGATCCACAGGATCTGGATCGGCGTGATGACGAGGCCAAACCCCATCATCGATCCGGTAAAGATCATCGTCACCTCGCCGCCGTTCCCCGACAGCAGGTAGTTCACGAACTTCCGGACGTTGTCGAAGATCCGCCGTCCCTCGTGGACCGCGTCGCGGATCGTCGCGAAGTTGTCGTCCAGAAGGACGATATCGGACGCCTGTTCGGTCACGTCCGTCCCCCGGATCCCCATCGCGACGCCGACGTCCGCGTTCTTCACTGCCGGGGCGTCGTTGACGCCGTCGCCGGTCATCGCGACCGTGTGTCCCCCCGCCTGCAGCGTCTTGAGGATCCGGGTTTTGTGTTCCGGTGCCGTCCGGGCGAAGATATCGACGTCTTCGACGCGGGTCGCCAGCTCGTCGTCGCTCATCTCCTCGAGCTCGGGACCGGTGACGACCGTCGCGGACCGGAGACCGATCTCCTCGCCGATCGCTCTCGCGGTCACCGCGTTGTCCCCCGTGATCATCACGACGTTGATACCGGCGGCCAGACAGCCTTCGATCGCCTCCGGGACTTCCGGACGCGGCGGATCGAGCATTCCCTGAAGCCCGAGAAAGACCATCCCCTCCTCGATAGATTCGTTCGCCTCTTCCGGTGCGTCCGGGAGATACGCGAACCCCAGCACGCGGAGCGCGTCCTCCGCGAACGCCTCGGTCTTCGCGTGAAGTTCGCCTCGTCGCTCCTCCGTGAGTTCGGTGACCTCCCCGTCGACGAGTTCGCGATCGCACCGCTCGATCACCGTCTCGGGAGCGCCTTTCATGTACGCCACCGTTCCGCCGTCCGGCGTCCGGTGGAGCGTCGTCATCCGCTTTCGCTCGGAAGTGAAATCCACCTCGCCGATCCGCGGATACGTCTCCTCGAGTTCGTCGCGATCGAACCCGGCCTTTCGGGCAGCCACGAACAACGCAATCTCCGTAGGATCGCCCAGAAACACCCGGTCTCCCTCGGCGTCCGACCGTCCGTTCTCCTCTCGCTGGATGGCGTCGCTCTCGCGGTTCTCCCGCTTGCCGATCTCGACGTTGTTGCACAGCATTCCGCAGCGGAGCAGTTCCGCGATCCGTTCGCGGTCGACGGGCTCGTCGTCCCGACGGAACTCCCCGTCGACGTCGTATCCGGTCCCGGTGACGTCGTAACGTTCGCCGTTCGCGTAGAGCCGCTGGACGGTCATCTCCTCCTCGGTGAGCGTCCCCGTCTTGTCGGTACAGATGACGTCGACGGATCCCAGGGCCTCGACGATCGGTAACCGGCGCACGAGCGCGTTCTTTCCGGCCATTCGCCGAGCACCGAGCGCGAGCGACAGCGTCACGACGGCCGGAAGCCCTTCCGGAACCGCCGAGACGGCGATCCCGACGGCGGTCAGAAAAACCGTAAGGGGAGCCGTATCGCCGATGAGAAGCTCCGCGACGGCGATTATCCCGACCACGACCACGACGCCGATACCGATGAGCGTCCCGAGGCTGTCCATCTCTGCCTGAAACGGCGTGTCCCGTTCCTCGGCACTCGCGAGGCCGGTTGCGATCCGTCCGATCTCGGTCTCGGGGCCGGTCTCGACGACGAGGACCGTCGCGGACCCCCGCTCGACGATCGTGTCCTTGTACACCACGTTGTCACGCTCCGCGAGCGCGGCGTCCGCGGCAACCGTTCCGGGCGACTTGGAGACCCCGACGCTCTCGCCGGTCAGTGCCGACTCGTTGACGCGGAGGTTCGACGATTCGACGATACGGCCGTCAGTGGGGACGATATCGCCCGATTCGACGTAGACGATGTCCCCGGGGACGACGGTACGAGCGTCGATTTCCGTTCGCGTTCCGTCTCTGCGTGCGAGCGCGTCCGGCGTCGACATCTCCCGAAGCGCGGCGATACTCTGCTCGGCGCGGTAATCCTGGACGAACCCGAAAATCGTGATGAATACGACGATGCCGAGGATCACGCCCGCGTCCAGCGTGTGTCCGACGAACGCCATTACGGCTGCGGCGACGATCAAAAGCCAGATCAGCACCGACGTGTACTGTTCGAGGAAGATCCTGAGCGGCGACACCCCCTCTTCGGCCTCGATCTGGTTCGCCCCGTGCGTCTCGAGGCGCGCGGCCGCCTCCTCGGAGGAGAGCCCGTCCGGGTCCGCGTCGTGGCGTTCGAAGACCGCCTCGAGTTCCATCGCGTGCCAGTCGACGTCGTCGAACGCCGCCTCCGACTCCCGGTGAGTCTCCTCACTCATCGAGGATCCCCCATCTGAACGTCACGTGCGGCCCGCCCGACATCCGACCCCTCCGCTCGTCTCGGTGAACCACGCTACCGATCCGGCTACGAACCTCATTACTCGGTTCATGGCCGTTCGTCGCATAAAAGGAGTGCCGAGTTCCTGACAGCTGAGAACGGACGCGGTGCGTTCGCGACGGTCACCGACTGCGAACGTCACCCGCCGTGCCGACTGACACACCGAACGGTCCGATCAGCGTGTCGACGTCGCCGCCTGCCAGCGCTTCGATAGCGTCCGGAACGGTGATCGTTCGATCGTCGTTCGAGCAGGGGAAAACCGCGACGAGTTCGTCACCGTTGTAGCAGGCGATACAGATCGACGGAAGGGAGAGCACCCGGTCCTTCTCGCCGGTGATCGACGAGTGGACCGATCGGACGTCGAACGCCGGCTCGAGGGAGACGCCGTTCTCTGCCGCCCATCGTTCGAACTCGTCGACGATCGCGACGGCGGGATCCTCGAGAAGCTCGTTGGCGAGGCTGACGTCTTTCGGCCAGCAGTCGACGTTCAGATCGGCTATTCGGCCGGATTCGTGGCACGTACGTAATGTCTCGACTACCGCGTCACACTGAGTTCGGTCGGCCGGGCGGGCACGGACGTAGACGTCGACTCGGAGATTCGCCCCGGTCTCCGAGTGGGGCTCTTGCTGTATCATGGGTTCCACCGTCGGTTCGGCGCTCGAATCGCAATCTGTCACGAGAGCCGGAACTTACCTACAGTACGCCGCGGAAGATGTTCAAAGCCGACGGTGATTCTCTCCCCGTGAGAACGATCGTGTCAATCATCTAGAAGATCTCGCGCGCTCGCAATTCCCGGCAGCTGGCGTTGGTAGTGGTGGTTTATAACAACGCCACGAGAAGAGCAGGCGATGGGCGAGTTGAGTGATCTGTTTAGCCCGGATCGGGTGGCGGTCGTCGGTGCGACCGAGCGTCCGGGAGCGGTCGGCGCAGCCGTCATGCGAAACCTCCTCGACAGCTTCGAGCGGGAGGTCGTTCCGGTTAATCCGAACGCGGAGTCCGTCTTCGGTATCGAAGCACACGACAGAATTTCAGACGTGACCGGCGTCGATCTGGCGATCGTGACCGTCCCACCCGACGTCGTCGGCGACGTCATCGAGGAGTGTGGGACGGGGGGGATTGACAACGTCGTGGTCATCACGGCCGGGTTCAGCGAGGCCGGACGCGAGGGGGCCGAGCGAGAACGCCGGCTCGTGGAACTGGCTACCGAGTACGACCTCAATCTGGTCGGGCCGAACAGCCTCGGCGTGATGAGTACGCCGCTCGGACTCAACGCGACGTTCGGACCCGACGATGCCCTGCCGGGCGGCCTGTCGTTTATGAGCCAGTCGGGAGCGTTCATCACGGCCGTCATCGATTGGGCGAACGACCAGCGGATCGGTTTCAAGGACGTCGTCTCCCTCGGTAACGAGGCGGTTCTCGACGAGACGGATTTCCTCCGGGAGTGGGGAGACGACCCGGAAACGGACGTGATCATCGGCTACCTGGAGGGAATCACCAGTGGGCAGGCGTTCATCGAGACGGCTCGAGCCGTGGTTCGAGAGACGCCGATCGTCCTCGTCAAATCGGGGCGAACGGAAGCCGGCGCACAGGCCGCATCCTCCCACACCGGCACGCTCGCCGGAAGCGACCGCGCCTACGAGGCCGGCTTCGAGCAGGCGGGCGTCATTCGGGCCGAATCGGTCGAGGGGCTGTTCGACTCGGCACAGATCCTCTCCGGACAACCGCTCCCTGAGACGGAGAACGTCGCCGTCGTGACGAACGCGGGCGGACCGGGCGTGATGACGACCGATTCGGTGGGGGACTCTTCGCTGTCGATGGCGTCGTTCGGCGACGACACCGAAAATCGACTCCGAGAGGCGATGCCGGACGGAGCGAACGTCAACAATCCGGTCGACATACTCGGTGACGGTGACGACGAACGGTTCGAAGAGGCGCTACAGATCGTCATGGACGACGACGACGTCGGCGCGGTGATCGTGCTCACGGCACCGACCGCTGTACTGGAGTACGACCGACTCGCGGAGGTGATAATCGCCGAACAGCGACGACACGAACTCCCCGTGGCGACGTGTCTAATGGGCGGCACCCGCGTTCGAGCACCACGGGAGCGCCTCAACGAGGAGGGGATCCCCTGCTACTTCGATCCCGACCGCGCCGTTGACAGCCTCGATTCGCTCGCGGAGTACGCGCGGATCCGGGAGACACAGTGGGACGATCCGACCACCTTCGACGTGGATACGACCCGCGCGGCCGAGATCCTCTCGCAGGTCGAACGTCGGGAGCACAACCGACTCGGTCTCGAGGCGATGGAACTGCTCGACGCGTACGGCATTCCGAGACCGGAGAGCGAGATCGTCACGTCAGCCGACGCGGCACGTCGCGTCGCCGAGCGGATCGACGGTCCGGTCGCCGTGAAGATCGTCAGCCCGGACATCGTTCACAAGACGGATGTCGGCGGCGTCAGGGTCGGCCTCGATCCGGAGGAGGTTCACGACGCCTACGAGGAGATCGTCACGCGAGCGCGTAATTACCAGGACGACGTCACGGTACTCGGCGTCCAGGTTCAGGCGATGGTCGACGTCGAGGAGGGCGTCGAGACGATCGTCGGGGTGAACCGCGATCCGCAGTTCGGTCCGGTGGTCGTCTTCGGCCTCGGGGGAATCTTCGTCGAACTGCTGGCGGACACCGCCGTCCGCGTCGCGCCGGTCTCGGAGCGCGAAGCGCGAACGATGACGCAGGAACTCAGGGCCGCACCGATGTTCAGCGGCGCCCGTGGCCGAGAGGCGGTCGACGTCGACCGGATCGTAACAACCATTCAGCGGATCTCACAGCTTGTGACGGATTTCCCGGCCATCGTCGAGTTGGACATCAACCCGCTCGTCGCACTGCCCGACGGCGTCCAGGCCGTCGACATCAGACTCACCGTGGACCCAGACGAACTATGAAGACGCTATCGATCACAGCAACTCGAGAGGGAACCGGGAAGACAGCTATCGCGATCGCACTCGGACTCCTCGCACGGGACCGCGACGTCGACGTCGGTTACATGAAGCCGAAGGGGACGCGCCTGCAGAGCCACGTCGGGAAGGTTCTCGACCGCGATCCGCTCCTCGCGAGCGAACTACTGGAACTCGAGGCGGAGTTGGAGGAGCTCGAACCGATCGTCTACTCGTCGACGTTCGTCGAGAACGCCGTTCGCGGACAGGAGGACCCCGACGATCTCCGTCGACGGGTCCGAACCGCCTTCGAGGAGCTCGCCGTCGGACGGGATCTGATGCTCATCGAGGGGGCGGGACAGCTCACTACGGGTGGGATCGTCGAACTGACCGATCCACAGATCGCCGAGCTGCTCGAGGCGGACGTCGTCCTCGTCGCGGACTTCACCCAGTTGGCAGATCTCGACACGCTGTTGGCAGCCGTCGACGATATCGGTGACCGTCTCGCGGGCGTCGTCTTCAACCGAGTTCGGGACACTGCGCTGGATCCGCTCGAACGGGACGCGATTCCGTTCCTCGAAAGTCGCGGCGTCTCGGTGTTCGGCGTCATCCCTCACCAGCGCGACCTCGCCGGGGTGCTCGTCGACGAACTCGCCGCCGAGCTGGGGGCCGAGCGGCTGACCAGCGGGACGCCCGACGCGTTCGTCGAGCGCTTTCTCGTCGGAGCGATGGGTGGCGACGAGGCGCTGCGCCACTTCCGGCGAACCCGAAACGCCGCGGTCATCACGGGCGGGGATCGGGCGGAGATACACACCGCTGCGATAGAGGCGCCGAGCGTCAACTGTCTCGTCGTGACCGGTGGCCACCGACCGTCCCAGAGCGTCCTCGGGAGAGCCGAACAGGCGGGGCTACCCGTTCTCGCAGTGAACGCGGATACGCTCAGCACCGTCGAACGGGCGGAAGACGTCGTTCGAAGCGGACGAACGCGAGACGCAGAGACGGTTCGTCGAATGCGACAGCTCCTGGAGGACCACGCGGACACCGACGAGATACTCGGGCTGTAGTCGACAGCGTACGGAACCGTATCACCGGCGACACCTCAGCGAAAACTGTCGTTATCGGGCGAACATAAATATATCAGACGGACGAGAGTGGCGCCATGAGTAGCCGTCCACTCCGAGTGCCCGCTCGACCGCATCGCAGAACCGGAACTGTCCGCGGGTTCGAGTGGAACGGCCGGAAGACCGACGACCTGTCGATCGACGGTACAGATGTCTGAGGGGCCTGATCCGCACGTTCGCGAGGCGTTAACCCGCTCGTCGTTCGACGTCGACGGCGATTACACGACGCGGAAGCGACTCGGACTCCTCCTCGGGCCGCTCGCGTTCGCAGTCGTCGCGATCCTTCCGACGCCGGAGGGGTTGACCCTCTCCGGCCAGTTCGTCGCCGGAACCGGGCTCTGGATGGCGATCTGGTGGATCAGCGAAGCGGTTCCGATCCCCGTCGCTGCCCTGTTGCCGCTGGTCGTGTTCCCGGTGACGGGAGCGATGGAACCGCAGGCAGCGGCGTCACCCTACGCCAACCGACTGATCTTTCTCTTTCTCGGCGGGTTCCTCGTGGCGGTCGCGATAGAGCGGTGGGGACTCCACCGACGAATCGCGCTCCGGACGATCCTCCTCGTCGGGACGCAGCCTCGACGACTCATCGGCGGGTTCATGCTCGCGACGGCGTTCCTCTCGATGTGGGTCTCCAACACCGCGACGGCGCTCATGATGACGCCGATCGGACTCGCCGTCGTGGGACAGGCCGGCGAACTCGTCGAGCGTCGAGGGATCGACGTTCCGACCGGTCACGGGACGTTTCGGTTCGGGACGACGCTCATGCTCTCGATCGCCTACGCGGCGTCGATCGGTGGCGTCGCGACGCTCATCGGCTCGCCACCGAACATCATCTTCGCCGGCTACGTCGCTCAGGCCTACGGACAGGAGATCACGTTCGGTCAGTGGATGCGGTACGGCGTTCCGCTGTCGATCGTGATGCTGACGATCGCGTGGCTCTATCTCACCCGTCTCGTTCTCGGTTCCGAAGCGGATCGCATCCCCACCGACGACGAGAGCATCGAGGAGCGGCTGGCGGAACTCGGACCGATGAGCACCGGCGAAAAGCGCGTACTCGGCGTCTTCGCGCTCGTCGTCTTCGCGTGGACCACGCGGGGATTCGTCATCGAGCCGCTCCTTCCGATGGTCGACGACGCGGCGATCGCGATATTCGGCGCACTCCTGCTCTTCGTCGTTCCCGCCAGAGACGACTACGGCGAGTTCACCTTCCTGCTCAACTGGACGACTGCCGTGACGATCCCGTGGGGAATCATCCTGCTGTTCGGCGGCGGCCTCTCGCTCGCCGCGGCCGTCGAGACGAGCGGTCTCGGCGTCTGGTTCGGAACGCTACTGTTCGGTCTCGGCGCCGTAGACATCGTGTTGATACTGGTCGTGGTCGCACTGCTCGCCGTGTTCCTGACGGAGGTGACCTCGAACACCGCGCTCACTGCGATGATCATCCCCGTCCTCGCCGCGCTGGCGGCCGCGCTCGCGATCCATCCGTATCTCCTGATGGTCGTCGCAACGACCGTCGCGTCGTTCGCCTTCATGCTCCCCGTCGCGACGCCGCCGAACGCCGTCGTCTTCGGTAGCGGCTACGTCACTGCGCCCCGAATGGCCCGAACAGGGCTCGTGCTCAACTTCGTCGGCGTCGCACTCGCCGTCGCGTTCACTCTCCTCTGGCTCCCCCTCGCGTGGGGAGTCGATTGGGGAGCGCCGTTCCCCTAGAGCGAATTCTCCCGGGACGCTTTCGAGGCGTGCCGCTGGGCGATCATCGCTGTCCCGGCCGCGTTTCGACCGACTGCCTCCGAAACCGTCCCGAGGAGTTTCCGACGGAGTAAACTCCGCTCGGAGGCGCCCACGATAGTGAGATCGTGATCGGACGTCTCGTCCGCGATCCGGCCGGCGACGTGGTCGCTCTCCGGGAGCTTTCGCTCGACGGAGACGTCGCCGACCACCGATTCGGCGCGGTCCAGAAGCGTCTCTCCGGATTCGCGGTCCGCATCCGTCGCGTCCTCCGGGAGCACGTGCATGAGCGTGACCGACGCGTCGTGGTAGCGTGCGATCGCACCCGCGGTCTCCGCCGCCAGTTGATTGTGTGGCCCCGCAGCGACGGGAACGAGAACGGCGTCGATCTCGTCGGACTGTGCCGTCCGGATTCGCTTTACGAGGACGTCACACGGGGCGTTCCGGAGCACCACGTCGAGATAGCTTCCAAGCACGATGTTCCGACGGGGCGGCCGTCCGCGCCAACCCATGAGCACGACGTCAGTGCCGTACTCCTCTGCGGCACCGACGATCCCCGTCGCGGTGTCGCGCGCGTATCGGATTCGGCGTTCGACGTCGACGCCAGCCGATTCGACGATCTCCGCCGCGTGTTCGAGTACCGCCTCGTCGTCCTCTCCGAGGAGCGTGTCACCTTGCGAGAGCGGTATCTGGGGCGTGACTTCGACGACGTACGTGAGCAGGATATCGTACGATCGCTCCGTCGCGATCTCGATCGCCGTATCGAGCAATCGCTCGGCCGTTTCGACGTTTCCAACGGCGACGAGTATCGTTCCGTCCGTGTCAGTCATCGTTCACTCGAAGACGGGCGATCCGACCGATAGTAGTTGTTTCGACTGTCACTCGTCGGTCCGAGCCGTCTGGCCCTCCCAGCCGCCGGCATCGACGACCTCGAAGAGCTTTCTCCAGTTTTCGCTGTCTTCGCTTTCGGGGAGCTGATCGCGGAGCTGCTGGAAATCCGACGGCGGTACGATCGTGTGCACGAGATCGACGATGACCCGCGCGTGGTATGCTGCGTCGGCCGGCTCCGCGCGCTCGATCGCACTGACGCGGTCGACGAACTCCTTCCAGTCGAAGCGCTGTCCGTGCTCGGAGACGGCACCGGTCATGTACCACTTGATCTCCATCGGTAAGTTCGCTGCCAGATCCTCGGCGTTCCCTTCCGGGATCCGCTCTCCGAGCGTCATCAACGTCGCTCTGATCGCTCGAACCGTTCGGCCGGTGTCGGAAAACTCCAGTCGGTGCTGGACCTCGCCGGTAAACTCGTCGAAATTCATGCGACAGGAGATTGGACCGACAGTGGCATCAATTGCTGAGAGAGTTCTTACCGGGTGAGAACCACGACGGACATTGATAACGGATCGTTCGGCACATTCGAGGCTTAGTCGTACGTTTACACCGGAGAACGGATCCGAACCGTCTCGTTTCACGCACAGAGTCGAGAGACTAGTTAACACGATCTTATCCGACGATAGGCAGATCCGTACTGTCGCCGAGACGTATCGACGATCATCTACATTTATCAGAGTGGTGAACACCGATAGACTCACCGGGGAGGGTTACACTCATGCAAGAGCAGGGGAGACGGAACCCCCAGGGTCGGAGAGTCGTACTCGTCGAGCTCTCTCGACCCACGGGGAATACTGGGGTCTCCACGTACGAACTCGGAGCCGGCGATGGGTAGTGAAACGTCCGTCTGCGACTCGCCCGACGAGCTGTTGGAGATGCTCGCAGACGCCGACGTGCGATCGATACTCGCGACGACGGCGGAGGCACCGCGATCGGTCTCCGAGATAGTCGATCGCTGTGAGATCCCGACCGCGACGGCCTACCGGAAAGTCCGACGGCTCTGCGAGCTCGGACTCGTCGACGAAGACGTTCGGATACGCGAGCAGGGCCGGAACGTGAACGAATACTGCCTCCGCGTCGGAGCCGTCCACATCAGCATCGTTGGCGACGGACAGCCGGCAGTTCAGTTCGAAGTACCGACCCAGTCGACTGCTTCGAGCGGAACCGACGCCGGTGGCCGGTCGGGAGTCCGCGCCTCGACCGACGGGGGACGGATTCTGGAGGCGGACGAGATCCCTGACCGACCGAATCAGCTCGGTGCGCTGTTCGAAGCGATCACCGGAACGAACGAGCTCGTCGAAGAGCAGGAACCGGCGGCGTCCGAGTCGCGATATCTCGGCCACGGCGACGAACCGTCCGTCTCGGAGTATCTGACGGCACTGGTCCGAAACGACGGGCTCTCGGAGACGATCGCCGAGCCCGAGGTGGGTGGCGACGGTAGCTGACGACGGCGGCCCAGAGAAGCGCCACGACGGACACTAGACCCGTAGCGGTTCCAAGTCCATGAGAATTTCCAGTTCGTACATGCCCCCTCGAACAGTAGATACTGTGGGGCCATGCCCATTCAAGACCTCGCACGAGACGACGTCGTCAGTGCCAGCCCGGAGACATCGGTCTCCGAACTATCCCGACAGATGCGGGACGAGAGCGTCGGGAGCGTCGTGGTTACGAACGACGATCAAACGGTCGGGATCGTGACAGATCGCGATCTGACCACGCGCGTATTGGCTGAAGAGGCCAATCCGAACGACCAGACCGCCGAGGACGTCATGTCCACGGATCTGTGTACTGTCAGCCCGGAGAGCGGTTTCTACGAGGCCGCACAGACGATGAGCGAACACGGCGTCCGCCGGCTCCCGGTCTGTACCGACGACGGGAAACTCGCCGGCATCATCACCGCCGACGACCTGACCGAACTCCTCGCCGACGAACAGCAACAGCTCGCAGCAGTCATCCAGGCACAGCGGCCATCGTACTGACGTCGAACGGCGGCCCGGCGGTGGGCAGCCGTTTCCCCCGCCTCTCGTTTCGACGCCGGGAGCGTTGGCACGTATCGAGCCCACGACGGTCAGCGTGGGGGACGTTCGATCCGGACGACCATGTCAATAAATGCAATCTCAGCGTCGGTGATGGATCGGGGAAAGTGCCACAGCAGTCGTTCCCGCGAAGACGACCCGTTCGTCCGGTAGCGGAGGAAAGTTTTTGCTAGTCCAGAACGAAGGGTTCTGGGAGATTCGATGGCGTCTCGTAGAAGGAGCGCTCACGGGGGTCGGACGACCGAGCGGCCATCGTCGACCGACTGCTTCCCGCGTAACGACGGACAGAACGCACCGAATTCGGGAGGGGAATGACGAGAGATGGAGGGCCACGCCGTGATAGAGGACGTCGGGAGGACGTTAGTAGCGCTGCTGAGAGACCGGATGGGGGACGACCTCATCGACCAGGATCGCGAGATAGCGCTGTCATCGCCGAACGATGCCGACCCAGGTACCCGGCTTACCGTCTACCTCTACAGAGTTACGGAGAACGGACAACTGAAGAACGCGGAGCGGCGTGAAGTCGGCACGGACCGCTACCGACGGCCGCCGCTCGCACTCGATCTCTACTATCTCCTCACCGCCCATCCGTCGGACGGTGGCGGTGACGGAACGGAGCGAACCGGCGAACAACACCGTGTGCTCGGTCGCACGATGCAGGTGATCCACGACAACGCCATCATTCGCGGCTCCGAACTGGAGGGTTCCGTAGCCGATCAGCCTGCTCTACGGCTCTCGATCAATCCGCAGGGCATGGACGAGATAATGAGCATCTGGAGCACGTTCGACGAGACCCCGTTCCGCCCCTCCGTCGCATATCTGGTCACACCCGTCTTCATTCCGTCCACCGAGGAGGGAGACGCGACGCGCGTCGTAGAGCGGCACCTGAAGGAGTACGCCTGGACGATGCGGGTGGATGAAGATGAGTGACGAGCTGACGGCGGTGAACGTCGGCGAGCGTGTGACCACGCTGTTGCTCGCCGTGAAACTCCTCGACACGGTTACGGGGGATCCGCCGACCGGAAATCCGCGTGTCCGCCTCGGGAGGAGCGACGCGAAGCCGATCGTGAAACCCAACGGTTACTATCTGTTTCTCGCCCACGAACCGATCGACGACTCCATCCGGGTTAACGTCGACGCAGGGGAGCGATATCAAAACGAGAGCATCGAGGTGGATCTGTCGGCTCGTGATCCGCGCGACCCGCTCGAGATCGAACTCTCTCCGACGGCATCGTATGAATTTCCGACGGGGACGACGGCCGTCCGGGGGCACATTCTGGACGGAGACGGGTGTCAGATGGATGGCGCTCACGTATCGACGCGTAACCTCGAACGTGCTATCGAAACGGACGAAACCGGAGAGTTCGCCTTGTTCTTCGGGAGGAGTTCCGAGATCACCGCCGAACGAACTGACGACGGTGTGCGGGTGGTGAGCGTGGACGGCGAATACCCGACGATCGAGGTCCGCGAATCGGAGGCGTCCGACCGACTCACCTCCGTTACGTTGGACGGAACCGACTACCCCCGCGTCGTGGAGGGCGCGGTTACCACGTTCACGATACGCCTCGATTGAACGATCGCGTATTGCGTTTCTGCATTTATAAATGGGAAACCATTATAATTGATGGGAACGATATTTTCTGGGATGGACCCGCCTAAATCATCGATAGCGAACCTCGATCGTACGACTCGTCGAGGACGGGGGGAGTAATGCCCGAATATCTCTCTCCAGGCGTCTACGTCGAGGAGGTATCCCGTGGTTCCAAACCCATAGAAGGCGTTAGCACGAGCACTGCCGGAGTCCTCGGACAGACCGAACGGGGGCCGACCGAACCCGAACTGGTCACGAGCTTTGCCGACTTCGAGCGCCGGTTCGGTGGCTTCGCCCTCTACAAGCGTGGAAAGCGACTGGAATCCACGTATCTGGCATACGCCGTCGAGGGGTTCTTCAGGAACGGCGGAAACCGCTGCTACGTCGGAAGGATAACGCCGGACGGCGCCGAGACAGCCGGCGCAACGTTGGCCGACGATACCGACGTTCTGTCGGTAAACGCCATCGGACCGGGAACGTGGGGGAGCAACGTCGCCGTGATCGTCGAGGACGCCGCCCTCTATCGGGAGGGTGACAACGAGTTGTTCAAAGTTACGCTCAGGTACTGGACCGACGACGAGGACGCCGCAGCGGCCCAGTCGCATGACGCCGACATCGATCGAGAGGAGGTTCCGAATCCTGACGTAGAGGAGATCTACGATAACCTCTCTCCCGACGAGAGTTCGAGCGACTTCTACGAGACGCGGATAAACGGTGTTTCGAACCTCCTCGCGGTGGAGCGGGAAGGCCCCGGAAGACCGGCGACGGACGAGACCACTTGGCTCTCCTCCGGTAACACCGGCGATACCGGGTCGAACTCCGACAACGATGAGAACACCGGCAACGCCGACAACGACGACGGCGAAACCACCGACGACGAAGACGAGGACGATTCGGAGCCGGTCAGCGACGGCGGACAGCCGTCAGTGACGCTGAGCGATTATCGAGGGGACGCGACCGCTCCAGCCGAGGAACGAACTGGGCTGGCCGCCTTCGAAGCGCTAGCCGACGTATCGGTCGTCTACGCACCGGACGAAAACTCCATCGACGGGCTGACTGCTGAACTGGTCGACCACTGCGAGAACATGGGAGATCGGTTCGCGGTACTGCAGGCGGATCGGAACGCCGGCAGCGTTTCGGCTCTCGAGCCGCGGATCGATTCGACGCGTCTCGACTCCTCGTACGCCGCCTTCTACTATCCGTGGATCAAAGTCGTCGATCCCGAGACGAACGACCCGAAACTCGTCCCACCCAGCGGTCACGTGGCCGGCATCTACGCGCGGAACGATACGGAACGCGGCGTCCACAAGGCGCCAGCGAACGAGACGGTACGGGGTGCCCGAGAACTACAGCTCAATGTCACGAAACGGGAGCAAGCCGTCCTCAACCCGAAGGGTGTAAACTGCATTCGGAGCCTCCGTGGCCGAGGAATCCGCGTGTGGGGCGCCCGAACGACGTCCAGCGATCCGCTCTGGAAGTATCTGAACGTGCGTCGCCTCTTTCTCTATCTCAGAAGCTCCATCGAGGAGTCAACGCAGTGGGTCGTTTTCGAACCGAACGACGAACGCCTCTGGGCGAGGGTCAGACAGACCGTAAGCAACTTTCTGACTACTCAGTGGGAGAACGGCGCTCTTATGGGAACGACGCGGGAAGAGGCGTTCTTCGTGCGGTGTGACCGTTCCACGATGACTCAAGACGACATCGACAACGGGCGGCTGATCGTCGAAATCGGCGTCGCACCGGTCAAGCCCGCCGAGTTCGTCATCTTCAGAATCGCCCAGTGGACCGGCGGTGCGGAGGGAAGCTAATCAGGAGGATTACGAATGCCAGACAGACACGGCCCATACAGAAACACGAGGTTTCTCCTCGAAATCGAGGGGATCGGCGTGGCAGGATTCAGCCAGGCCACGATCCCGGAGAGTTCAACGGAGGCGACAGAGTACAGGGAGGGGAACGATCCACCGACAGTCAGGAAGCTCTGGAGCCTCAACACGTACGGGGAGCTCACCTTACAGCGAGGTACCGCCGAAGACTCGACGGAACTGTTCGAGTGGAGACGAATGGTCGAACAGGGCGACGTCGACTCCGCCCGCAGATCCATCGCAGTGATCCTCCTCGACGAGGAGGGTGAGCCGGGAGCCAGGTGGGAGTTCAGGAACGCCTGGCCCAGACAGTACGACGCCCCCGAACTCGATGCCACCGGCAACGAGGTCGCGATCGAGTCCTTAGAGATCGCCCACGAAGGCATGGAGCGGACCGAGTAGAATGAGCGGATCACCGCTCCAGACCGAGTTCGAATTCACCCTTCCACAGGGGTATGCGGACGACGAGGGGGACCTACACCGAGAGGGCGTGATGCGCTTGGCTACTGCTGCCGACGAAATAAAACCCCTCAAGGACCCTCGAGTCAGATCCAACTCGTCGTACTTGACCGTCATACTGCTCTCCAGAGTGGTAACGAGAATTGGAACCGTCGACGAGGTCACGCCTCGCGTGATCGAGAACCTCTTCGTCTCGGATCTCGCCTATCTGCAGGATCTCTACGAACGAGTGAACGAACGAGGGGCCGACGTCGTTGACACCACGTGCCCGGAGTGTGGAGAAGAGTTCGAGGTAGCGGTGGAGCCACGCACCACAGTCGAGGTAGAGGCGGGAAACCCGGAGGAGTGATGGGGAGCTATCCACTCGACCAGCTGTACGAGGAAATAGCCTTCGTCGCCTATCACTTCAACTGGAATCACGACACGGTGCTGAACATGCCACACTGGGAACGACAGCGCTGGTGTGAGGAGATTAGCAGGATCAACGAGCGGATGAACGAGGACGGGACCGATGTCAACCTCCCGTAAGGACGATCCCTACCTGGGGTTCCGGTTTCAGGTCGAGGTAGACTCCCTCCGCGTCGCCGGGTTCTCGGAGGTGAGCGGTCTCGAAATGAAGATGGAACCGGAGGAGTACCGAGAGGGCGGCGTCAACAGCTACACACACAAGCTACCGACACATTTCGACCATCCGAACGTGCTGCTCGAGCGAGGAATAACAGACTACCAGGGGCTCTGGCTGTGGATTCAGGACGTGAGGGACGGAAACGTCACGCGGAAGAACGTGACGGTCATTCTGTACGATTCTGCGGGCGAGGAATCGTGGGGGTGGGAGTGCCGGGAGGCATACCCCGTCCGGTGGGCTGGTCCCGAACTGAGAGCAGACCAAGGCAACGTGGCGATCGAGACGCTCGAACTAGCCCACAAGGGCGTCTCCAGAATGGAGGGTTTACCGTCTCGATGAGGCCATACGCCGATAGCCGTGAACATCTCTTGGACGAACTCGGACGACTCGATCTACTGATCGAGCGCCACGTGGCGGAATGGCGGGGCGAAACCGACGGAGCCACGGATCAGTTCCGAGGGCTATACGTCTCCGACGAGGAGGTCGACAGACTCCTGCAGTCCACGCACGGCGGGACCCGGTCGAGTGGTAGTCCGAGAACTGATTCTCGGGATCGAAGCAGCGACGACGGGGTGGCCGAACGCCTCGATCGGCAGACCGCGAGGATCCGCAGACGGACGCGACGAACCGTGGAGGAAGGGACGGAGCTACGACTTGCCACACTCGCCGATCGATTCGACCTAAAGCAGCGCCACGTAGACGTTCTCCTGGTGGGTCTCGCCCCGGAACTCGATCGTGGTTACGAGCGGATATACGCGTACCTTCAGGACGACCTCACCGAAACGCGGCCCACCGTCGGTCTCGTTCTCCGGATCCTCTATCGATCCGAAACGGACCGATTGGACGCGAGGCGCTTGTTCTCACAACGCCACCCGCTTCGGAAGAATCGCTTGCTGAAGCTCTCCGGTGGGAACGGAGATCCGCTTCCGTCGCGATTCGTCACGGTCGACGAGCGGATCGTGAGCTATCTTCTCGGGGGCGACGACGTAGCCGACGGCCTCAGCGGCTTCGCGACGGTCTCGACTCCGGAGCAGACGATAGCTGATTTATCGATCGGCGGAGAGCCGAGAAAGCAACTCGAGACGGTATCCGAGACAGCCAGTCACGGATCGAATCCCCTGATGGCCTGGTTTCACGGCGCCTACGGATCCGGGACGGAGGCGGCAGCGGAGGCGCTATGCGTCGATGGAACACCGCTGCTGACTGCCGATCTCGGTGCGCTGGCCGGGGCGGACGTAGTACAGTCCGTCGACCTGCTGGTCAGGGAGGCGTGCCTGCAGGGTGCCGCCCTGCACGTAACGAACCTCGACGCTCTCGAGAGCGGGTCGGAGACCGAAGCCGGCACAGTCGGGAACGAAACGGCCGAACTCGCCTCGATCCTTCGGCAGCTAGATCGATTCGACGGACGCGTTTTCCTGACGGGAACGGAGCCGCTGGATCCGAAACTCCAACTGGAGGTGAAACGTCACGAGTTCGCCGTGGTTCATTTTCCGACGCCACCCTACGAACGACGGAAAGAGCTCTGGGACGAGGTCGACTCGCTTCCGGAAACTATCGATACGGCTGCTCTCGCTGCGAAGTTCCGGCTCACTGCCGGACAGATCGATGACGCCGTCTCGACAGCCAGTGCGCTCGCGAACGGTCGAGATCTCAGTTCGGGATCCGTATACCGCGGTTGTAGAGCCCAATCGAGGGAGACGCTCGACTCGCTGGCACGGAAGATCGAGCCCAGCTACACCTGGGACGACATCGTCTTGCCGTCGGAGAGGCTGGACCATCTGCGAGAGGTCGCTCTCTACGTCAAACATCAGGGAACGGTGTACTCCGAGTGGGGATTCGCGGAGAAGTTCTCCCTCGGAAACGGTCTCAACGTGCTGTTCACCGGTCCCTCCGGCACCGGCAAGACCATGGCGGCCGAGATTATCGCCGGGGACGTCGGCCTCGACCTGTACAAGATTGACCTCGCGAGCGTCGTGAGCAAGTACATCGGCGAGACGGAGAAGAACCTCGGCCGGATATTCGACGAGGCGGAGAACAGCGACGCCATCCTCCTCTTCGACGAGGCCGACGCACTCTTCGGGAAACGGTCGGAGATCAAAGACTCCCACGACCGGTACGCGAACATCGAGGTGAACTACCTCCTCCAGCGCGTGGAGGAACACGACGGCACGGTCATCCTCACGACGAATCTGAAGGCGAACATCGACGACGCCTTCCTTCGCCGGATCCACGTCCGCGTGGATTTCCCCCCGCCCGACAGGGCGTCCCGCGAGAGGATATGGCGGACGATCTTCCCCGACGAGACGCCGGTAGAGGGGTTGGAGTTGGAGTTCCTTTCGACGTTCGAGATAACCGGAGGGAACATCAAGAACATCGCACTGACGGCAGCCTTCCTGGCAGCCGAGGACGACGAACCGGTCAGGATGGAACACGTGGTCAGCGCCCTTCGGCGGGAGTTTCAGAAGACGGGACGACTCGTCGATTCTCGGGAGTTCGGAGAGTACCGGGAGCTGGTAGAATGAGATTCAAACAGACCGAAACGGAGCGATCCGATCGTGGCGAGCGAGAACGGGACGCCAAAACGAAGCGGAACGGACAGAGGAGACGGGATCGAACCCCACCGCATCACACCCTCCAGCGAACGCTGGGGAACCAGGCCGTGCAGAATCTCGTCGAAAGCGAAACGTTGCAGGCGAAACTGGAGATTACCGAGCCGGGTGACAAACTGGAACGGGAGGCCGAGCACGTCGCCGAGACAGTGGTGCGGATGGATCAGGGCGAACCCCGGCTATCGACGGAGGGGTCAGACGGAGTCATCCGTGAGGAGAGAAATACCGAACCACTACAGGTGTTTTCAGTCCATCGATCGACGGGGAGGCAAGGGCTCTCGAGGGAAGCAGAATCGATCGTTCAGGACGGCATTCGGGGTAGTGGAAAACCGCTGTCGGCAAAAGCACGCGCGAACTTCGAATCGAAGATAGGGGCCGATTTCTCGGACGTGCGAACGCATACCGGCCCGAAAGCGAATCGGGCGGCCGAATTTATCAACGCTGAAGCCTACACGATAGGGTCCAACATCGCGTTTGCAAAGGACAAGTACGATCCAGAGTCGAAATCCGGAACGAAGCTGTTAGCACACGAATTGACGCACGTTGTGCAGCAGGACCCAGCCACGAACCGAATACGATCCGTACAACGTTCTGTGTGGTCGGTCGGGAACGATCGTATTCAGCGCAGTCCCGACAACCCGACGGAGGTAGAGCGTAGACGCGAGCAGTGGCTCAAGGAGTTGGCAAAGTGGCCAAACAAGGCACACAATGAGTGGATGGAGCTCAACGAGGACGACCGCACCTACGTCGTTTTTCAGATGATCTTGAGCTACGGCGAGTCTTTCGCCCGCGAGTTTTTAGAGATTGCAA
>SKTU01000012.1 GCA_007122455.1 Haloarculaceae archaeon
CGTGAATATTTTTGTTCGAGGCCGAAAAGCAGCCGACATGGAACGGGGTGGACATTACGGTACGACGCTGTTGCTCGGGGGGATCTGCATCGTCTGGTTCGGGATCGGGTGGGGTGTGATCGCCACCGCGATCATGCTCCTTTTTACGCCGCTTCCGGATCAGGATCAGTACATCCCCGAATCGATCGTTCGGCACCGGGGGCCGACACACAGCCTCACGTTCACCGTCGTCGTCGCGTTCGTCACGGCGAGTACGGTCGCCTATCCGATTCATCTCGGGCAGTGGGTCGCGGTCGAGTACGGGCCGCTCGCTTCACCGGTTCTCTCGTCGGGATCGGTGTGGGCGTTCGTCGGCGGCGTCGTGGCGGCGGCGCTCGTCGGCCACCTCGCGACGGACGCGCTGACGAAGGGCGGTGGCTACCGGATCGAGCCGCTCTGGCCGTTCAGTTCGTGGACAGTTGCTCTCGGGCTCTGCTGCTCCGATAACGTGGCGTGGAACGCGGCGCTTTTGGCGAGTGGGCTTACAGCGTTCGCCGCTGCGATCGTCCACGAGTTCCACTACTCGATATTACCGTCGATCCCCGGCGTCTGATCTCGTTCGGTCGCGTTTCGAACGGTCCGAGAGGAGTACGACGGCGAGATAGACGAACGCGGCGATCACCAGCACGACCGAACCCCACGTCAGCAGCGCGAAGCCGGTCGCTCCGAGCGTCGCGGGGATCACTGGCCACCACCGTCCGCGACCGGATCGTCGAGGTTCCGGATCGTCGCGTCGATCGCGTCGAGATCCGCGTCGGCGTCGGTGAGAGCCACCGCGCCGATCGTGAACGCCGTTGAGACGGCGGCTGCACCGACGAAGGCGACGAGGAACGACGGCTCGGGTAACGCGACGCCGGTGGCGGCGAGCGGTCCCCGGAAGAACGGGAAGAAGACGCTCCCGACGACGATGCCGGAGACGCTGGCCGCGATCGCACCGCCGCCGGAGAGCCGTTCGGTGTAGAGTCCGGCCAGAAACGGAACGAAGACGGCTGCCGCGAGGAGGTCGGCCGTCAGGAAGAGTTCCAGAACGCTGTAACCCTGCGCGCCGACGACGATCGCGGCGACGCCGACTGCCACGGTCAGTCCCCGGCCGCCGAACCAGAGGGTGCGCTGGTCGGCGTCGTCGAACAGTCGGGCGAGATCGGCGGTGACGACGCTCGCGATGGCGTTGAACATCGTGTCCGCCGAGCTCATTACGAGCAGCACGGCGAGTACGACCACGGCGAGGGTCACCCAGGTCGGGAACGCTTCCTCGAGTACGAGGAAGAAGGCGATGCTGGCCGTCCCCTGTTCGGTGAGCCCGAGCGCTGCGGCGGCGACGCCGAACAGTCCGGCCAGCAGGATCATCGGGACGACGACGATCGCGGCCGCGCCGAACCCCCACCGGAGCGACGCCTCGCCGTCGGCGGCGTAGACCCGCTGCCAGATCCCCTGATTCAGCATGTTCGCACCGAGGATGGCGACGGCGACGTAGATCCCGAACTCGACACCCGGTCGGAACGAGGGATCGAGCAGCGTCACGTCCGCCGTCACTGCGGCGGCGTGGAGTTCCCCCGAGCCACCCAACGCGTACAGCGCGCCGGCGAAGCCGATCGCGAGCAGCGGGAGGATGACGAGCGTCTGGATCGTGTCGGTGACGATGCTGGCGACGAGCCCGCCGTAGACGGTGTAGACGAGGACGAAGCCGCCGATCAGTGCGGCCGTCTGCCACTGGGGAACGCCGGCGATCAGTGCGAGCGCGGCGGCGATTCCGGTCATCTCGGCGGCGAGGAAGATGAACATGTAGAAGACGGAGACGACGAGCACGAAACAGTACATCCCCGCGCCGAACCGCGCGTAGGCGAACTCGGTGAGTGAATGCCCGGAGGGCATCACCTCGCGGATCCGCATTCCCACGGGGATGAAGAGTAGCAGGGGAATCATGCTCCCGATCGCGTAGCCGAGAATCGCCGGAAGGCCGCCGAAGGCTGCGCCGGCCTCCGCAGGACTGAAAAGGATCCACGCCCCCATCATCGAGGCGACGACGGTCGCGGTCACCGTTCCGCGCCCGGCGGTGTTTCGGACGGCGATGAAATCCTCGACGGAGCGAACACGCCCCCGTGCGGCGAGGAGACCGATTGCGGTGAACGCCGCGACGGTTGCAACCGTGACGCCGAGCGCGACGGCGGTCGAGACCACCTACGCGTCCCCCCCGTAGTGGTCGTCGAAGAACGCGACCTCGAGTGCGACCGTTCGCGCGAAGAGGCGGTCGACGCGGTCCTGTCGTCGCTTCGAGAGGGTCGGTCCGATCGCGTCCAGCTGTCCGCGAAGCCACGCGACGAACTCGACGAACGACGGCAGCGCGTGGAGCTCGACCCACTCCGAATAATAAAAGGGGAGCTCCGATCCGTCGATCCCCCTCGCCCACGACTCGTAGATCCACTCGGCGGGGACGAGGACGGCCAGCGTCTCCGCGTAGCCGCCTTCCCTCGACGCTCGTCCGAGGAGATCGACGAGCGCCGACGTCGTCTCCGTTCGCTCGCCGTCGTCGATCGGCGACACGTCCAGCGCCTCGAACGATCGCTCGAAGTAGTCGTTCTCGGCGTCGGTGAGTGTGTCGAGGAACTCCACGAGCGGTCGCTTCGCCTCGATGGTCGGTGCCTGCCCGACCGCGTAGCCGAACGCGCTAACGAGCGCGTCGACGAACGCGTAGTCCTGCTGCAGATACGACGCGAAGGCGTCGGTGTCGAGGCTTCCGTCGGCGAGCGCTCTCGTGAACGGGTGCTCGACCGCGTCGCTCCAGGCGGGCTCGGAGCGCGCCCGGAGCCACTCCGTAAAGCGGGGATCGTCGACGCCGTCGGCGTACGCCGCGAAGCCGTCGGCGGTCACAGCTCCCACCCCTCCCGACTGTACGCCATCTCCCAGAAGCGGTACTCGAGCTTGGCGCTCGTGAGGAACGCCCGCGTCATGGCGTCGTGCTGTCCGGGGTATCGCTCGCCACACGCGTCGACCAGCGATCGGCACCACGCGGTCGCCTCGCGGAACTCCTCGTCGGTGTACGTCTCGATGAACGGCGTGTAGCGGTGTTCGTCGTCGGCGAGGTCGGCCATGTGTTCGGCGACGTCGAGATACCCCTGCATGCACGGGTACAGCGCCGCGGCGATCTCCGCGATCGATCCCTCGTAGGCGGTCCGAACGAGGAAGTTCGTGTACGCGACACAGGTTGGTGCCTTTTCAGTGCGCTCCAGTTCGGCCTCGGAGATCCCGTAGTCGGCCGCGAACGACCGATGGAGATCCATCTCGACGTCGAGCACCTGGTGGGCGATCCCGAGCAGCCCGGTCATCGTCTCCTCGTCGTCGGCCTTCGTTCCGGCGAGCGCGAACAGTCGCGCGTAATCGAGCAGATACCGGTAATCCTGCTTCACCCAGTGTTCGAACGCCGACTGATCGAGCGTCCCGTCGGCGAGTTCCAGAACGAACGGGTGGGATTTCTGTGCCGCCCAGATCTCCTCGCCCGCTTCGAGGAGCGTTTCGCTGAATGCCATACGAGACGATCGTATCGGAGGATAATATAACTAGCCAATATTGTTCGGTTATAACGGGGTCGGAGAGGGAGGGAAACGTGTTAAGGGGTCGCCGCCCGAAGCCGGTGCGATGGCCCTGCAGCTGCCGAGTGAGATCGTCGTCGAGCGGTTCCTCCCGACCGTCCGGGTGCAGTTAGCCGCGGCCCTCGAGGAACGCGGGTTGACCCAACAGCGGATCGCCGACCACCTCGGGGTGACGCAGGCGTCCGTCAGCAAGTACGCCGGCGGCGCCGTCGCCGTCGAGGAGCGGTTTCTCGACGATCCCCGCTTCGGCGAGACGGTCGAACGGATCGCCGACGGCTTCGCCGACGGGACGATGGACGACTACGAGGCGCTCGCCGAACTGCTGGGGCTCGTCCGCGCCTTCGAGGACCGCGGCCCGATCTGTGCGATCCACGAGGAGGAACTACCGGCGCTGGAGGGGTTGGGCTGTGATCTCTGCGTCCGGGGACTCGACACCGATCTCCAGACCGAACGGGACGCCCTCGCGTCGGTCCGGAGAGCGACGCGGCTCCTCGCGAACACGCCGGGGATGGTCGACCACGTCCCGAACGTCGGCACAAACGTCGCGACGGCGCTCCCGGACGCCACGGACGAGCTCGACGTCGCCGCGGTTCCCGGCCGACTGCACGCGATGCGCGGCCGAATCAACGTCCCTTCTGATCCGGAACTGGGCGCCTCCGAACACGTCGCCAGCATGGTTCTGGCGGCGATGGCCGTCGATCCGACGCGACGGGGTGCGGTGAACGCCGCGACGAGTGACGCGCTGCTCGCGACCGCTCGCGACCGAGGTCTAGAGCCGGTGGCGTTCGACGCGACGTACGAACGCCGTCGCGAGCGCCTCGAGGCGACGTTCCGGGAGCGAGGCTCGGTCCCCCGGATCGTCTACCACACCGGCGCGTTCGGCATCGAGCCGATCACCTACGTCCTCGGCGAGACGGCGCTGGAGGCGGCGTCGCTACTCGTCGAACTGGTCGAGACGGCGGAATGAGTTCGACTCTGTGATTCGAATCGGTGGCTCGGAGTTGGGTCCTCGTCACGAGGGGCTCGGAGGGGGTAACTGTCGTCACCGCCACCGTCGGCTCTTTGCACTGGACAACCAAGAATCCACGCTTACCGCTTCGGTAATAGCAAACTGGAGACGAACAGGGGGTAGGTTCTAGCGGAATCAGACTGGATGTCTCCGTCGACATCGTTCGAATCACCGACGATCAACTCATCCGTAAAATCGCGCCACGACTCACCGACAACCGTAGTATAAACATTTTTGGGGACGAGCGCTTCGTTCACCCGAGCGCGGTAGTGGCTTTCCGAACGACGGTGAACAGTGACGGACAGGGAGTTACGCATGAGTACTGAAGATACAACGATCGATATACCGGCCTCGTTCGAGACTGACTGGGCCTGGAAGGGTGGTGGGGTCGCCGGATTGATCGCGACGGTTGCGATGGGTCTCGCCATCATGGCCATGGACATCGAGCTACTGCGAGTGGTGATCGCCGGCCTCTACGGGTTCGAAGAGAGCGTCGTCGCGGGCTGGATCGCACATCTGGCTCACGGTACGCTCTTCGGTATCATCTTCGCAGCCATCCTCACCGATCCCGCGCTGTACCTAGTCAGCCAGCGGATCTGGAAGAGCGTCGTCGCCGGCATCGTCTACGGGCTGGTTCTTACGATAATCGGTGCAGGGATCCTGATGCCCATCTGGGTGAGCGTCGTCGGTCTGGGTTCCCCACCGATACCGAACGTTACCGGGCCGAGTCTGGTCTGGCATCTCATCTACGGCGCCGTACTCGGAGGGATCTTTCCCTTCGTGAAATCGCTATAGTGCAACGGAGTCACGATAGCGATGAATACCGAACTCCGATCGCGGGCTGTGTTGGCTGCCTAGGCGCTCGTTCTCCTGACAGGAACGAACCATCTGTTCTTCGGGCTCGTCGGCCTGTTCGATCCATCGGTTCTGGGTGTCGATACCGTGGTATTGCCGGTACTGTTCCTCGCTGCAGCGTTCGCCGCCTACGCGGTCGTCGGCGCTTACGTGTTCGAAACCGTTCCGTCGAGGATAACGTTCGTGATCGGTGCCGGTTTGATGGTTTTGTACGTCTTCGCATACGTCGACTGGCACGTTTTACAGCTCGGCGAGTCCTTACTTTCGGTCGTCGAGGCCGATCACGGACACAGCCATGGCGACCACGGATCACATGGGCACGATGACGTTGCGAGTATCGTTCTCGTCGATCACCTTCGCGAGGATCCGGTCGCACTCGTCTCGAAGGTTGTCGAACTGATCGCGGTCGGGCTCCTCGTCGGCCTTTCGGTGTGGTCCGGAACCGACCAGTGAGATCCGTTCGAGTCGCGATACGTCCCGGTTCGGTCGTGCGACCGGGTTGCAAGACAACTGTGGGTACTTGTGGCACCCGATCCAATACTCACACGTGACAGATTCGAATAACTCCCCCGATGCGGACGCGTCGAACGGATGTACGACGACGAACTCGTTCGACGATCACGGGCTCGTCGACGGTGGCGTCCTGATTCGGGAGACGTACTACCGACTCGTGGATGCCGGTCTCGGATCGTTCGATCCTACCGAACGATATTTCGACCAGCTCGAATCAGCGTTTCTCTGGAGCTATATCGGCCTCACGGACGAAAACGGGATTCCACCACACGTTGAGGCCGCGATAGACGACGGCCGGGCACTGACGTACGAGGCGTTCCACGAGCAACCGGATGCCGATCTCCGGACGGACGTTCTTCCGGCGTTTTATCAACAGGTCGCCGGGTTTCACTGTCTCTACCGAAAGTGACGCCGGGCCGTCTCCGGTGCGTGCAGGGTCACCGACGATCGATCCGGCGCCACTGCTGGAGCGTGAATCGCTCGTAGGGTATCTCCTCGATCAGTTCCCACTCGTCGGCGTTCCACTCTGGATAGTACGCGTCGCCGTCGTATTTGCCGGGGACGCGACTCAACACCATCCGGTCGAGATGCGGGTGGAACAGCTCGTAAATGGCCGATCCGCCGAGAACGTACGCCGCTTCGGCGCCGTGGGATTCGGCGAGTTCGATCGCCGACTCGACGCTGTCGGCGTGGTACGCCGTTTCGACGTCGTACTCGCGGTTCGTTCGGCTCAGGACGATCTGTATCCGTCCCGGTAGATCGTCCCGCATCGACTCGAACGTGCGGCGGCCGAGGATCACCGGATCGTTCGCGACCCGATCTCTGTACTGCGCTTTGTCCTCCGGAATCGACGCCCACGGGAGTTCGCCGTCGGCCCCGATCACGAGGTTGTCCGCGACGGCGGCTACCGAAACAAGTTCCATGCGGGAGCGTGGTACCGGATCCGTATACGAATTTCCACGATCTGCGACAGTATTCGATGAGCTCCGCTGACACTCGTCACCGAACTACCGCCGGGGTCGGTTGTGTAACCTGAACGCACATCTGAAAAATAAAAATATGCTCCATCGGATGTTTATAAATACTTTTCCCAAAAGTGCGGTTGGAGCAAAATATGCCGGCGAATCTTTGAAACGCTGGCCCCCCGTCTCTCTATGGACGATCGACTCTTCGACTCGTTGAATCGCCGAACAGCGCTGAAAACACTCGCTGCCGGGGGTACGGTCGCTCTCGCCGGTTGCGGTGCTGCGGACGACGATCCGTCGGAGGACATGCCTGACGAAGACACGCCCGAGGAGGACACGCCCGAGGAGGACACGCCCGAGGAGGACACGCCCGAGGAGGA
>SKTU01000094.1 GCA_007122455.1 Haloarculaceae archaeon
AGCCGGCGTCATCCTCACGGTGATCGCCATCGCGGCGACCGTCGCGAACCGCGTCGGTCTCTCGGTCATCCCCTTCTACGTCATCGGTGGAATGGTCGTTAGCCCGTTCGTCCTCGGTCAGTTCGGCTATCCCCACATCGCCGACCAGGAGTACATCACGCTGCTCGCAGAACTCGGGATCGTCTTCCTGCTCTTCTTTCTCGGGCTGGAGTTCAGTTTGGATCGGCTCGTCGAAGCGAAGACGGAGATCGGCAAGGCGGGATCGCTCGACCTCCTCGTGAACTTCCCCGCGGGGTTCGTCGTCGGGATCGCACTCGGCTGGTCGGTGCTCGAGGCGTTCGTCCTCGCCGGGATCGTCTACATTTCCTCGTCGGCGGTGATCACGAAATCGCTCATCGATTTCGGCTGGATCGCAAACGACGAGGCGGGACCGATGCTCGGAACGCTCGTCTACGAGGACCTCTTCATCGCGTTCTACCTGGCCGTGCTCTCGGCGGTGCTGCTCGGCGGCGGCGCCTTCGAGGAGATCCTCGTCGACGTCGGCGTCGCGATGGTGTTCCTGCTCATCCTCGTCGCGGCGGTTTACTTCGGATCCGATTACTTCGAGCGGTTTCTCGACGTGAAAAACGAGGAGATGTTCGTCATCCGGGCGGTCGCGATCACGGTACTTGTCGGGGGGATCGCCCTCGCTCTCGGCGTCAGTGAAGCCGTCGCGGCCTTCTTCATCGGGATGGGCTTTTCGAGCACCGACCACCTTCACGAACTCGAGCGTCGGCTCATCCCGCTCCGGGACGTCTTCGCCGCGGTGTTTTTCTTCTGGATCGGGATCAACACCGATCCGGCGGTGTTTCTCGGCGTCGCCGGCGTGATCGGGTTGCTCATCCTCGTGACGACACCGACGAAGCTGTTCACCGGCTTCTTCAGCGGACGCATCTACGGTCTCGACGACCGTCGTAGCGTCCGCGTCGGTCTCGGGATGGTGACTCGTGGCGAGTTCTCACTGATCATCGCAGCGATCGCCGCCGACGCTGCCACCGGTGGACGGATCCTCACGGAAGTGATCCCGGCCATCGCGGTCGGCTACGTGCTCGTCATGAGCATCCTCGGAACGATACTCATGCAGTACTCGGGGATCTTCGAGCGGTTCGTCGTCGATCGGGAGGCGACGTCGACGCCGGCGGACTGATCACTTTCACTGCGCCGGCCGAACGCTTATCCCCGAAACCGACCAACGCTCGCCTGAATGGCGTCGGCGACGGACACAGAGTACGTGGAGGGACCGCTCCTCCGAGAAGCGACCATCGAGCGGCGCCGATATCAGGAGCGGCTCGCCGAAACCGCCCGCGACGACCACACGCTCGTCTGCCTGCCGACCGGGCTCGGGAAGACCGCCGTCAGCCTGCTCGTCACTGCCGACAGGCTCGCGACGGTCGGCGGAACGTCCCTACTGCTCGCGCCGACGAAACCGCTCGTCCAGCAGCACGCCGAGTTCTACCGGGAGGCGCTGACGGTCGCCGACGAGGAGGTCGTCGTCTTCACCGGCGACGTCCGACCGGACGACAGGGCCGAACTCTGGGGATCTGCCCGCGTCGTCTGTGCGACGCCGCAGGTCGTCGAGAACGACCTGGTCGGCAACCGGATCTCGCTCGCCGACGTCACCCACGTCACCTTCGACGAGTGCCACCGCGCGACCGGCGAGTACGCGTACAACTACATCGCCGACCGCTACCACGCCGACGCCGAGACGCCGCTCGTCACTGGGATGAGCGCCTCGCCCGGCGGCGACAAAGAAGAGATCCTCACCGTCTGTGAGAACCTCGGCCTTCGGGAGGTGGCCGTGATGACCGAGGACGACGCCGACGTCGCCGAGCACACCTACCGGATGGACGTCGAGTGGGAGCGGATCGAACTCCCCGAGACGGTGCTGGAGATCCGCGACGCCCTCGAGGAGGTGATCGCCGATCGACTCGAGTCGCTCAGACAGTTGGGCGTGACGCGAACCACCGATCCGAGCGTCTCACAGTCACAGCTCAACGCGATGCGGGGGAAACTCCAGGAGCTGATCAACAACGACCAGTCGGAGGGGTACGAGGGGATGAGCGCCCACGCGGAGATCATGAAACTCCGTCGGGCGGTCGATCTGGTCGAGACACAGAGCGTCGAATCGCTCCGCCGGTACTTCGAGCGCCAGCGCGAGGACGCCCGCTCCTCGGGCGCCTCGAAGGCCAGCCAGCGGTTCGTCAGCGAGCCCCGCGTTCAGGAGGCGATGCGCCGCGCAGAGGCGTTCGACGACCTCCATCCGAAGTTTCGCCGAACGCGAATCCTGTTGGCCCAGACGCTCGGCATCGAGGACGGTGAGCGGGTGATCGTCTTCACCGAGTCCCGCGACACGGCCGAGGCGCTAACCGAATTCCTCGGCGAACACTTCGAGACCCGTCGGTTCGTCGGCCAGGGCGACAAGAAAGGTTCCGACGGGATGACCCAGCGGGAACAGACGGAGACGCTCGATCGGTTCCGCGCCGGCGAGTTCGAGGTGCTCGTTTCGACATCCGTCGCCGAGGAGGGGCTCGACGTTCCCGACGTGGATCTGGTGCTGTTCTACGAGCCGGTCCCGAAGGGAATCCGGTCGATCCAGCGGAAGGGTCGAACCGGCCGGGCCAGCGAGGGGAAGGTCGTCGTGCTACTCGCCGACGACACCCGCGACGAGGCGTTCTTCTGGATGTCCAGAAACGAGGAAAAGAAGATGGAGGAGGAGCTCCGGAAGCTGAAGAGCCTCGAGGGCGACATCGAGTCCGCAATCGCCGATCAGCCGGGGCTCGACGAGTTCGAGGGCCGCGACGGACGCTCGGCCAGGACGGACGACCGCGACGGGGAGACGGCAGGCACCCCCGACACGCAGGTAGGACTGACGGACTTCGCGGACGACACCGACGCGGAGGGTGACCTCGACGGCAGCGTCGCGACCGCGGAACCGGACGGCGAGACAATCGAGATCGTCGTCGACCAGCGGGAACTGGAGTCCCACATCGCTCGGGATCTCTCGACGCGGGACGGGGTCGAGACGCGACTGGAAACGCTCGCTGTCGGCGACTACGTGCTCTCGGATCGAGTCGTCGTCGAGCGGAAGACCGTCGAGGACTTCCTCGAGACGCTCGTCGGCGGCGACCGCTCGATGTTCGAGCAGGTCGGCGACGCGGCCCGCTTTTACTCCCGCCCGGTCGTGATCGTCGAGGGGGAACGCCTCTACGAGGCGCGGAACGTCCACCCGAACGCCGTTCGCGGCGCTATCGCGTCGCTATCGGTCGATTTCGGGGCAAGCGTCCTGCGGACGGCGGACGCGGGCGAAACCGCCGACCTGCTTGCGGTGATCGCTCGCCGCGAGCAGACGGCCGGAAGCCGGAGCGTCAGCGTTCACGGCGAAAAGAGCGGCAAGACCCTGACCGAACAGCAGGAGTACGTCGTCGGCGCCATCGCGGAGGTCGGCCCGGTGACCGCGCGAGCGCTCCTGGAACGGTTCGGAAGCGTCGAGGCGGTCATGACCGCGGCGGAGGACGCGCTGTTGGAGGTCGACGGAATCGGCGAGGTGACCGCCGGACGGATACGCGAGGTCGCCGCGAGTTCGTACGCGAATCAGGAGTGAACTGCGAGGAATCGCAGTCGCCGGTAATCTGCCGTCCAGACGCCGTGGTCGTAGAGTTCCTCCCGAACCCGATCCTCGATCGCCGCGAACGCGTCCCCGCGTTCGGCGTCCGACAGCGGCGCGAAGAACGAATCGCCGAACATGCCGAGCCAGCCGTCCAGCCCGGCCTCGAGTTCGGTCGGTCGGTCGAAGAGTCTGGCGAGCCGGACCTCGAAGCCGTGCGTTTCGAGCCGCGGCGTATACTCGCCGATCGACGGAAAATACCACGGGTTGTCGGCCTCGTACCCACGCTCGTCGAGTTCAGCTGCGATCGCCTCGACGAGCGTTTCGACGTTGCCGATCCCGCCGAGCTCGGCGACGAACCGCCCACCGGGGGAGAGCGCGTCGGCAACCGTCGAGAGCACGGCGTCCTGCTGTTCGTCGGGCACCCAGTGCAGCATCGCGTTCGAGAAGACGGCGTCGAACGACCGGTCCGGGACGAACTCGGTCGCGTCGGCGCAGACGAACTCGAGGTCGGGATACGTCTCTCGAGCGGTCGCGATCATTCCCTCGGCGCTGTCGAGACCGACGACGTCGGCACCGGCGTCGGCGATCCGCCGGGTCAGGTGACCGGTACCGCAGCCGAGGTCGAGGATCCGCTCGCCGGGCTGGGGATCGAGGAGGTCGACGACGTCGTCGCCGTACTCGTAGACGAAGCCGTGACCGTCGTCGTAGTCGTCGGCGTTCCACGCGTTACTGTCGGCAGGCATGGGCGGGTCGACTCACTGCAGCACCGTCTGCGTTACGGACCGACAGTTCACAGGCGACGGACCGCCTCGAGTGTCTCGGCGGCCTCGCGAGCGGCCGCGAGGAACGTCCGCTTCCGACTCAGATCGCGAGTCTCTTCGGCGCCGCGCGTCAGCTCGACGAGCTCCCGCCGGAGCGTCTCCTCGGCTTCCGCGAGCGAATCGTCGTCCCGCGTCGTCGGCAGTCCGGGTGTCGTGGGACGACGGTCCTGAGCCGGCGCCGGGACGGAGTCGGAAGCCGAGGTGTCCGTGTCGGGCTCGACACGCGATTCCGCTTCGGACGGCTCGGTCGAAGGACCCTCGAGGGGTTCCCCGTCCGTTCGGGGGGGGACGTCGGACTGCGTGTCTGCGCCGTCGGACGGCGGCGTGGCCTCCTCGTTGGGGGTCGGAGGCTCCCCGTCCGCGTTCGCGTTCGCTTCCGCGCCCGCATCTGCATCCGCATCTGCGTCCATCTCCGCTTCTGCTTCCGCGTCCCCCTCGACTGCGACCTCTCGCTGACAGGTCGGACAGAACTCCCGACCGTCGTAGCGAAACACCGGCGAGTGACACTCCGAACAGTGGCGGTTCGTCATCGTCGCCCCCTGTAAGAGGAGTTCGCTCATCCGTTCGGATGCCTCCCGTTTCTGCTTGTCGCGCTCGAACTGCTCCCGCAGCTTTTCGCGCTCGGCTTCGCGGTCGAAGTCGCTCATACACGCCAATGGCGCGTCCTCGGCGAAAAGAGCTACGCCTTTATGTTTCGGGCGACCGAGCGACGAGTATGGAATCAGGCGCAATCGGTACGTGGACGTCACTGACGGATCCCGCGAGCGCGGAGATGGCCGCCGGCGGCGGCTTCGACTTCGTCGTCATCGACACCGAGCACTCTCCGCTCGGGCTCGAAACGGTCGCGAACTGCCTCCGCGGCGTCGAGAACGGTGGTGCCGAAGCCGTCGTCAGAACGCCGTGGAACGACCCGGTTCGGATCAAGCGACTGCTCGATCTCGGTCCCTCGGGACTGCTCGTTCCAATGGTGAACACGGCGGAGGAGGCCCAGGCGGCCGTCGACGCGATGCGGTATCCACCGGAAGGTATCCGCGGCGTCGCCGGCGCACGCGCATGCGATTACGGCCGGAGTTTCGGCGAGTACGTGACGGAGACCCACCGCGACGTGACGCTGATCCCCCAACTGGAGACCGAAACCGCCGTCGAAAACGTCGAGGAGATCGTCGCCGTCGACGGCGTCGACGCGATATTCGTCGGTCCCGCGGACCTGTCCGCGTCGCTGGGTGTCGTCGGGGAGTTCGACCACCCGGATCTCCACGACGCGATCGAGACGGTCATCGAGGCCGGCGACGCGGCCGGCGTACCCGTCGGAACGCTCGGCCCGTCGCCCGACCGCGTCGAACTGCTCGGCACGCTCGATTTCGATTACATGATCGCCGGAACGGACACCTCACATCTCCTTTCGGGCCAGCGGGAGTCGCTCGCGGCCGCGAAAGACGTGATTCGCTGAATCCCGACGGTCCGCGGAGTTCTCGCCGACACTCCGTTTTCGCGCATCTGTAGCGACCGCACACCGGACGGCCGAAAGGGTTATCGACGGCAAGAATAACTAATAATCATGAGGATTAACGAGCTCCCCGACTTCCTCGAAGACGAACTCGACTATCCGATCGACCACGCGACAGTCGTCGAGCAGATCGGTGCGGTGGAGATCGAGGCTCCCGACGATCATGGGACCGAAACCGTCTCCGTCATCATCGACGGCGTCGGTCTGGAGACGTACCGTTCGGCCGACGAACTGTTCGAGACGATCATCGGCAACGTGAGCGACGAGTACATCGGACGCAAGTTTTACGACGACCGGGGGAGCAATCCCATCGACACCGAAACGGGCCCCGGGGACGAAGCCGACGTCTCCTTTTGAGTGCGATCGATTTACTCGAACTCGGTCTCGATCGAGTCGTCGGACGCGAGGGTGACGACCGCGTCGAACAGCTCACGATACCCCTCGAGAACGTCGGGGTCGTGAACCTCCTCGGCGATGTGAAAGAGTCCGACCGCGTCGTGTCGCTCCAGCAGTTCGAGTAGCTCCTCGACCGCCGCCCGGGTTCGTTCCTCGTCGGCGTAGTAGGCCATCTCCGTTATCGAGTCGAGGCTGATCCGTCGCTTCCCCTCGTTGTTCGCGAGGAACTCCCGGACGATGGAGACGATACCGTCCAGATCGTCAGGCGCCGACACGTAGTGGACGTGTTCGGCCGAGCGCCGCGAGTAACCACGCTCGACCGAGAGCGAGTCGAGGATGTCCGCCTTCCGCTCGTCGACGCCGTAATACTCCAGCTTCTGCTGGACCTCGCGAGCGGTGGTTCGCGTCGAGATGACGAGCAGTCGGTCGGTGTCGGTTTTCAGGAAGTCGGTGTCGATCCGATCGGTCTCGCCGGTGCTCGGGTGAACGAGGAGGATTCCAGTCCCACCGGGAATCGTCTCGGGAGCGCCGTCGATGGCGAGGTCGTATTCCATGCCGGAACGGGGGGCTGCGGCGCCTTAAATCCACGCGGGAGAGAGTGTCCCACGTCGCGAGAAGCCGTGGCGGTTTTGACCTTCCCGAACCTTCCACTGCCATGAGCGTTCGCGAGGAGTTCGACGCGTGGGCGGCGGCGGGCCGCGATCGAGGGATGGAACGGCGACACTGGCACACCGCGAAGGAGATCCTGTCGCGGATGCCCCTCGAGAACGGTGACACCGTGCTCGATCTGGGCTGTGGCAGCGGCTACGCCGCTCGAGCGCTCCGAGAAGCGGGCGGTGCCGGTCGCGCCTACGGGGTAGACGGTTCGCCGGCGATGGTCGAAAACGCCAGCAGCTACACGAACGACGATCGGATCGGGTATCTGGTCGGGGACTTCGAACACCTTCCGTTCGCCGCCGACAGCGTCGACCACTGCTTTTCGATGGAGGCGTTCTACTACGCTCGAAGCCCCGAAGCGACGCTTCAGGAGCTCGATCGGGTGATACGCTCCGGTGGAACGTTCTACTGTGGGGTCAACTACTACGAGGAGAACGTCCACTCACACAGCTGGGGAAGCGACATGGAGCTCGAGTTGACGCGGTGGGACGCCGAGCGATACCGCCGAGCGTTCCGCGAGGCTGGCTTTCACGTTGCCGAGCAGGACAACATCCCCGACCGGAAGACTGAGATCCCCCCGGAGGAGGAGTTCCCGACCGAGAACTGGGAGCGTCGCGAGGAGATGGTCGAACGCTACCGCGAGTACGGGACACTGCTCACGGTTGGCGTCGTTCCCTGAGGAGGAGAGCCGCGTTACGTAGCTCGGTCGGCGGCGTCACCGCCGGAGAGGAGTTCGCTCAGCGACGTGCCGAGGTGGTCGACGCTACCGCTCGTGAACGATCCGATCCGGTCGAGGATGTCGCTCACGAACTCCGGAACGACACTCGGGAGTCCATCACTGGGACCGGGGTCGTCGGCCGCGTCGGCAGCGCCAGCGTTCGTCGATGCGTCCGTGGGTGCGGCAGCCCCGACGGCGGCGACACCGCCAACGAGCAACGTCGCCGTTATCGCGATCGTGAGTAGTGTTCGTGCGTTCATCGCAGTTTCGTGTTACGTCGAGAAGCACTTAAGCCGGTGCGATGGTCGATTCGATTTTCCGCCCGTGAACGGCCATCAACCCCATTTAACCCGAATTAACCCGGATTTATTCGGATTGTTCGACGTAATTCGGATTGAGTATTGTCCGATTATATACCAATCCGAGTAGAAGCGAAAAGTGATGAAACGAGCAGTAACGATACTGGTTGCGACGATGCTCGCAGTGAGCATGATCGCCGCGGTGCCGCTCGGTGCGGCACTCCCGGAGCAGGACGAGGAGGCAGACGACGGCGACGACATCCGTCCGGGTGAGCGACTCGGCGGCGTCGTCGGCGTGCAGGAAGCCGAGATCGACGGTGAGATCGAATCGCGATCGTTCGGCATCAAGACGGCCCAGGATCGGACTGATGACGCCAGATCCGACGCCGTCGCCGAACAGCTCGAGCGTAACGAACAGCGCCTGACGGAGCTCCAGCAGCGACAGCAGGAGCTTCGCGAGCAGCGCGACGCCGGCGAGATAACGAACGGCACGTACCGCGCGAAGATGGCCAAGACGGTCGCGGAAACCGAGAACGTGAAGCGAACGACCAACGCGAGCGCGAACGTCTCGGCCGAGTTGCCGGCTGAAATGCTCGAGGAGCGCGGTGTCGACGCCGAGAAGATTCGGACACTGCAGGAACGGGCCAACGAGTTGAGCGGCCCCGAAGTCGCCGAGATCGCCCGCGGCATCGCCGGCGAACGCGTCGGCGCACCGATGGGGCCGGACCGAGCCGATCGGGCGGGCCCCGACCGTCCGGACCGCGACCAGCGACCGGCCGACGCTGACAACGCCAGCGCCGCCCTCGAAGCCGCCGAAGATCGCCTCGCCGAGGCCGACGCGATCGTCGCCGACGCCGAAGAGCGCGTGAGCGAGACGGACGGTGATGAGAGAGCCGAAGCGGCACTGGAGCGCGCACAGTCCAACGTTGAGAACGCCGAGAGCACACTCGCGGACGCACGAGCAGCGCTCGAAGCGGGTGACGATCAGCGCGCGGTCGAGCTTACCCAGCGCGTCGACGAGCACGCGAGCGACGCCGTAGACGACGCTGAGGAAGCGATCGAGCGCATCGAAGAGCAGACGGACGACGATCGCCCGCAGGATCGCGGCGACAGTGACAGAGAGAATCGTGGTCAGTAACCCCGATTGGCGTCGGGCCGTTGTTTCAGGGGGGCTTGCCGCCGTACTCGCGATCGGTCTTCTCGCCGGCGCCGCGCCGGCGAGCGCCACTACCGACGGTTCGGGAGTCGTCGTCGACGTGAACGAGGAGGGTGACGCCGACGTGTCCCTGACGCTCGGCTACGATCTGTCGGACGCCGACGAGCGCGACGCGTTCGAGGAGCTTCGGGACGACACGGAGATGCGGGAGGAACTGCAGGACCGCTTCGCCGAGCGCATGGCGTCGATCGCCGACGAGACGAGCGAGCGAACCGGCCGCGAGATGACGATCACCGGCGCAGCTGTCGACGTCGACGCCGACGGCGATCACGGGATCGTCCGCATTTCCGTTCACTGGGAGGCCATCGCCGCCGTCGAAGACGGAACCGTGACCGTCGAAGAGCCGTTCGCCAGCGGCTTCGTCTCCGAATACCGGTTCGAGATCGTCGGCCCCGACGGCTACGTCATCGAGAACGCCGCGCCCGAGCCCGACGAGCGGGACGGCGAACGGGCAACGTGGGACGCCGGCACGAGCTTCGACGGCCTCAGCGTGACGTTCCTCGAAGGAGAGTCGACGCCCGAAGCGGATCCCGACGACCAGCCGGGGCTCGGGATCGCGGTTGCTCTCGGCGCCATCCTCGCCGCTGCGATGGTGTCACTGCGGCGGTGATCGTCGCGGGCGTCGGTAGGTGAGTCGATAATAAGCGCTTTATTCGATCCGGACGAGCGCTCAGTCGTGCATCGGATTCTCGTAGTGGTACTGCTTCTCTGCTGTCTCGCGGGCGGTGTCGCCGCAGCACCTGGCGCCGACGAGCCGCTCGCACAGGAGGATATCGATCCCGACGACGTACTGCTCTCGATCGACGTCGAGGCGAACGGCGACGCTACGTGGACGATCGAGTACCGCGTTCGGCTCGCCACGGACGAGGACGAACAGGCGTTCGAATCGTTCCGCGAGGATCTCGAAGCCGATCCGGAGGAGTACGAGAGCCGGTTCCACGACCGGATGGTGACGACGGCGGACGCAGCGAGCGACGCCACCGGTCGCGAGATGACGATCGGCGACGTGTCGGTCAGCGCCGAGCGACGGGAGCTCCCCAGGGAGTACGGAGTCGTCACCTACAGCTTCCGGTGGAGCAACTTCGCGGCAGTCGACGACGATCGGTTGGTCATCGGGGACGCGATCGAGGGGCTGTTCCTCGACGACGAGACGACGCTGCGGATCGCGTGGCCGGCGGAGTACGAGCTGCTCGAGGCGTCGCCGACGCCGTCCGAGACGCGGGACCGTGCAGTTCTCTGGAACGGACCGATCGACTTCGGCGACGGTGAACCACGGGTGGCGGTCGATTCGGCGGGCTGGTCGCTTCTCGCGATCGGCGCCGTCGGGGTCGGCCTCCTCGCCGTCGTCGGTGGCGTCGCACTCCTGCTCTATCGCCGACGGACGAGCGGCGGCGAGAGCGAGCGACCGGACGAGAGCGTCGACGAGGAGCTGTTGAGCAACGAGGAGCGCGTTCTCCGACTCGTCGAGGAGCGTGGCGGGCGAATGAAACAGAAGGAACTCACGGAGACGCTCGGGTGGACCGACGCGAAAACGAGCCAGGTGACGAAGGGACTCCGCGAGGAGGGGAAACTCGAAGGGTTCCGTCTCGGGCGGGAGAACGTGCTCTCGCTCCCCGAGGAGACCGACGAGTAGACCTCACGTTCATTACTGCGGGGATCGAGACGGGGGTATGCGACTCGGTATCGGACTCCCGTCGTTTTCGAGCGAAACGCACGCGATCCCGCCGGACCGGTTCCGGCGATACGCCCGCCGGGCCGACGACGCCGGCTTCGCCGGCGCGTGGGTCATCGAACATCTGATGGAGCCACCCACCTACGCGACGTCGCTGTACGATCCGCTCTCGACGCTGTCGTACACTGCCGGAGAGACCGAAACGCTTCCCGTCGGGACGAGCGTCCTGCTGCTACCGCTCCGGAACCCGGTGATGGTCGCGAAGCGTGCGGCGACGATCCAGCGGCTCTCGAGTCGCCGGGTGACGCTCGGGCTCGGTACGGGCTACGTCGAGGCGGAGTTCGACGCCGCGAACGTTCCCTACGAGGAACGGTCGCCCCGTTACCTGGAGGCGATCGAGCTGCTCCACCGGCTGTTCACCGAGGACGAGGTCAGCTTCGAGGGCGAGTTCTACGAGGTCGACGGCGTCTCGCTGGAGCCGAATCTCGGTCGTCCGCCGCGGATCCTCGCCGGCGGCGGCGGCGTCGACACCGACGACGGACGGATCGTCGCCGGAAGCGTCAAGCGTCGGCTGGATCACGCCGACGGGTGGATCGCCGCACCGCGGCCGACAGAAACGGTCGCCAACGACTGGGAGCAGTTCGCGGAGTATCTCGACTCGAGAGGGCGCAATCCTGACTCCGTAGCGAAGGTGGCCCTCCAGTATCTCCACCTCGAACCCGGCGACGATCGCGACGCGATCCGACGCGCCCAACACCGGGCGATCGACGGCATCGTCGGAGCAGACAGGACGGTCGAAACCGCCGCGAACAACTGGCTGACGGGGACGGTCTCGGAGATCCTCGAGGATCTCCGAAGCTACGAGCGGCTCGGTTTCGACGAGGTGATCCTCCACCCGATCGTCGCCGACGCCGACGAGTTGGATCGACAGCTGCGGCTCTACCGGGACCGGCTCCTCCCGGAGTACCCCTGAGAGCGGAACCGAAAAGCCGCTGGCGCTCGAAGGGAACGCATGTCCAACGATCCGGTCGAGAGCGACGAACTCCCGAGCACCGACGCGGAGTGGCGCGAGATTCTCACCGACGAAGAGTACCGCGTGCTCCGAGAGCAGGGAACCGAACCGAAGTTCTCCGGGGAGTACCTCGGCAAGGACGACGACGGCGTCTATCGCTGTTCGGGCTGTGGCGCCGAGCTGTTCGATTCGGAGACGAAGTTCGACACGAACTCGGGATGGCCCTCCTTTTACGACGCCGATCCCGACGCCGTCGAATTCAGAGAGGACAGGAGCCACGGGATGGTCCGCACCGAAGTCGTCTGTGCGCGCTGCGGCGGTCACCTCGGCCACGTCTTCGACGACGGGCCCGAGCCGACCGGCAAGCGGTACTGCATCAACTCCGTCTGTCTGGCGTTCGACCCCGAGGAGTAGCGCTGTCGTTCTGAGCGACCCACGGTGTTTTGGTCGTCCGCGTGGTACCGACGAACATGTCCGGGCTCTCGCTGAACGCCGAACAGCTCGATCGGTACTCGCGACACATCATCATGGACGACGTCGGTGCTGAGGGACAAAAACGGCTGCTCGACGGCCGCGTCCTCTGTATCGGGGCGGGCGGCCTCGGCTCGCCGATCATCCAGTATCTCGCGGCGGCGGGCGTCGGAACCCTCGGGATCGTCGACGACGACGTCGTCGAGCGCTCGAACCTCCAGCGACAGATCATCCACGGCGACGACGACGTCGGTCGCCCGAAGGTCGACTCGGCCGCCGAATACGTCGCCCAACTGAACCCCGACATCGAGGTCGAGCGCCACGAACTACGTCTCGACGCGAGCAACATCGAGGGGTTCCTCGAGGAGTACGACGTCGTCGTCGACGGATCGGACAACTTCGCGACGCGGTATCTGGTCAACGACGCCTGTACCCTCGCCGGCGTCCCCTTCTCCCACGGGGCGATCCTCCGGTTCGAGGGACAGATGACGACGTTTACGTCGGGTGACGGACCGTGTTACCGGTGTCTCTTCCCCGAGGCACCGCCCGCAGGCTCCGTGCCGGACTGTGCGACCGCCGGCGTGTTGGGCGTTCTCCCCGGAACCGTCGGCTGCGTACAGGCGACGGAGACGGTCAAGCTGCTTCTCGACTACGGCGAGACGCTGGACGGACGGATGCTCTTCTACGACGCCGCCGACATGACCTTCGAGGAGATCCGCATCGAGAAGCGACCGGACTGCCCGGTCTGCGGCGAGGGCGGTATCGACTCGATCCACGACGTCGAGTACACCGAGACCTGCTCGATCTAGTCGGACGGCCGGGTCGGTTCTCGCTCGAACCGTTCGCCGTCCCACCGCCAGCTTCCGAGCCGATCCGGCGGCACGGCGATCACGTAGGAGTAGCCCGGCCACGCGGCCCGTTCGGCGTCGACGTCGCTCGGTTCGAGCGGACCGCGAGGGTGGGAGTGGTAGAAGCCGACGACGTCGAGCCCGTCCCGGTCGATCCGCTCGAGGATCTCGATCTCGGCCTCGGGGGCGATCTCGTATCGCACTCGGGGGCGTTCGGCGGCGTTGTTCGCCTCGTAGCGCCGCTCGACGACAGAGACGTCCTCGCCGCGGTCGCCAGCCAGCACGCCGACGACTTCCCGCGGCCGGCCGCGACGAGCGTGTTCGAGGATCGCCGCCCGGACGGAGTCCGGAAGGACGAGCGTCATGCGGGGGCGAAAAGCGGCGCAGTCGTCCACTCCTCGGTCGGGTCGAACAGATCGGGGTGGACGATCGAAGCCAGCGTCTCCAGCGTGTCGACGACACGCGGTCCCGGTCGGTTCATCAGGTGGTGGCCGTCGACGGCGTGGACGCGGCCGTTTCGAACCGCGCGGAGCGACTCGAACCCCGGACGATCGGCCACGTCGACGACGTTCTCGAACGTCTGTTCGAGGTCGAAACCGCAGGGGGCCGCGACGAGAACGTCCGGGTCGGCGCGACGGATCTCCGCCCACTCGCGGGGCGTCGAGGCGTCCCCCGGCGCCGCGAGCGGATACCGACCGCCAGCGCTCTCGACGAGTTCGGGGACCCAGTGACCGGCCACCATGACCGGGTCGAGCCAGTCGAGTACCACGACAGTCGGACGTCGTTCGATCCGCTCGGTCCGGGATTCGACGGCCGCGATCCGCGCTTCGAGCTCGGAGACGACGCTCTCGGCTCGCGTTCGACGCCCGAGGGCGTCTCCGATGCGCTCGACGTCACCGAGAACGTCGTCGACGCTGTGAGGGTCTGTCGTCAGGAGCTCACAGTCCAGCCCCAGCTCGTCGATCGCCTCCCTGACGACGACGGTGTCGACGGCACAGACCTCACAGATCCCCTGGGAGATGACGAACTCCGGATCGACAGCGGCCAGCCTCTCGCGGTCGATCTCGTAGACGTCGCCCGCTTCGAGTACCTGCGCGTCGATTTCGGCGCTCGACGCGTCGGTGTCGATCCGCGAGGAAACGACGCTCGGTAGCTCGGTCGCCGCCGGCGGATGATCGCACTCGTGGGAGGTCGCAACCGGTTCGACGCCCAGCGCGTAGACGATTTCGGTCGCTGACGGGAGCAGCGAGACGACGCGCGGATCGGTTGAGTCGTCCATCTCGGTCGGCTCGACAGAGGGCGACGAAACGAATCAATCTGTTGGGTGTCGCTCGGTCGGTCGACGGCGGCGTTCCGTCCCTCGAGGGACACCTCGAACGTTTCAAGGCGGTCGGTCGCGTCGGATCGGTGTGAACGTCGACTACCACACGCACTCGACGTACTCCGACGGCCGATTCCTCTGGTCGATGTGTCGAGCCGCGGAGTCGGCAGAGCTTGAGGCGATCGGAATCGCCGACCACTGCAACGTCTCCTCGCGCGAGAAGCAGGTCGCGGCGAAGAAGGCGCTCGGCTTCAATCTCGACGCCACCTACGAGCGGCGGCGCGACGCGATCGAAACGATGAACGACCGGTTCGACGTCCGCGTCTACGACGCCGTCGAGATGGACTTCGACAGCCGCGACGCCGACGCGATCGCCGAGTTCCTCGCCGACGCGGCGTTCGAATACGCGATCGGCAGCGTCCACCACCTCGAGGACGTCAACATTCACATCGAGCCGTACTTCGCGTCGAAATCGGATTCCGAGCGCGAGGCGCTCGTCGAGCAGTTCTTCGAGGAAGCCGTCGCGCTCCTCGAGTCGGAGCTGTTCGAGATCGCCGCCCACGTCGATCTGATCGAGCGGAATCCCGCTCTTCGCGGATTCGCGACCGACGAACAGTACCACGCCGTCGCGGCGGCCGCCGCCGAATCGCGAACGGTCGTCGAAATAAACGCCGGCCGGGCGCTCGGCGAATACGGCGAGTTCCACCCGACGCCGCGGTTCCTCGAGATCCTCGGGGAGTACGGCGTCGAGTTCGTGCTCGGAACGGACAGCCACACGCCCGACGAGGTTCGCAACCGCGTCGACGCCCTGGAGAAGTTCGCACTCACGCACGGGATCGACCCCGTCGAACTCGACGTCTGAGTAGTCGGAGAGAGGATTTACTTGTCGCCGCCCCAACGTAGGCGAATGACCCGTTTCGTCGTCCGCGAAGCGGTTCCCGGAGATGCACCGGATATCCGCCGCGTCGCCGAACGGAGCTGGAGCGCCGCCTACGGCGAGATCGTCGACCGAAAAACGATCGACGCCGCGATAGCGGAGTGGTACGATCTCGAATCGACCCGATCGGCCATCGGCCGGGAAGACGTCGCCTACTACGTGGCGACGCGAGATGGGACCGTCATCGGCTACGTGAGCGGCCACGGGGCGGACGACCGAACCGCAACGCTGAGTGCGATATACGTCGCCCCGGATCGGTGGGGCGAGGGGATCGGCTCCGAGCTACTGGGAACGTTCGAGGCGTGGTGTCGGCGTCAGGGGTACGACGCCGTCCAGTTCCGCGTGCTCGCGGACAACGACGTCGGGACGTCGTTTTACGAGGGGCATGGCTATCGACCGGACGACACCGTGGAGGCGGAGCTGTTCGGCGAGAGCGTCGAGGAAACGCGGTTCCGCGGCTCGCCCGACGAATCGTAACCGCTCACTCCCCGGTGTCGACGTCGACGTCGTACAGTTCACGAGCGGCGTCGGCGGAGCATTTCCCGAGTTCGACGTCGCGTCTGACCGCCTCGGAATCGCGATCCGACGGCACCCCGTAGCCGCCGGCGCCGGGCGTCCGAATGCTCACGACGTCGCCGGGGGAGAGTTCGCGAGTGCATTTGGCGGGCAGGTCGATCTCCTCGCCGTCGACGAGCAGTTTGTCGTCGCCGCGACCGCCCGGTTGGCCGCCCGCGACGCCATAGGGCGCGTGAGTTCGGCGATCCGCGAGGAGACTGAACGCCGCGACGTGGTCCCGGACTCGGATGTCGCGCCGGAGGCCGAGTCCACCGCGGTGCTGGCCGGCACCGCCGGTATCCGGACGGTATTCGTAGCGCTCGACCGCGAGTGGATACGCCGTCTCCAGCACCTCTGCGGGCGTGTTCATCGTGTTGGACATGTGGACGTGAACGCCGTCCATCCCGTCGCCGTCCTTCCGACCGCCGAATCCGCCGCCGCCGGTTTCGTAGAAGGCGTACGGCGAGTCGGTGCGTGGGTCGGTCCCGCCGAAGGTGACGTTGTTCATCGTTCCCTGTCCGGCGCCGATCGCCCGTTCGGGAACCGCGGCGGCCAGCGCGCCCAACACGACGTCAGTGACCCGCTGGGACGTCTCGAGGTTGCCGCCGACGACCGCGGCCGGCGGGGAGGCGTTGACCACCGTTCCCTCCGGCGCCTCGATCTCGATCGGGCGGTAACAGCCGGCGTTCGGCGGGATCTCCGGATCGGTGACACAGCGAACCGCGTAGTAGGTCGCCGAGGCGGTCACCGCGAAAACCGCGTTTATCGGGCCCTCGGTCTGGGTATCGGAACCGGTGTAGTCGACCGAGATCGAGTCGCCGTCGACGGTGACCGTCACTTCGATGCGGATATCTTCGGTGCCGCGGCCGTCGTCGTCGAGGACGTCCTCGAAGCGGTAGCTGCCGTCCGGGAGGGATTCGATTTCGGTTCGCATCCGCCGCTCGGAGTAGTCCTGGATCTCGGCGATCGCCTCGAGGAGCGTTTCGGTTCCGTAGTCGTCGGCCAGATCGTGGAGTCGCTCGCGAGCGGTCTCGTTGGCCGCCTGCTGGGCGCGGAGGTCACCGCGGCGCTCGTCGGGCGTTCGGACGTTCGCGAGCAACAGCTCCATCGCGTCCTCGACGAGATCGCCGCCGTCGTAGAGTTTGATCGGCGGAATTCGGATTCCCTCCTGATATATCTCCGTCGAGTCGGCGGCGACGCTCCCGGCTCGCGAGCCGCCGACGTCGGCGTGGTGGGCTCGGTTCGCCGCGAACGCGAGCAGCTCGCCGTCGGCGTACACCGGCGTTACGAGCGTTAGATCCGGGAGGTGGGCGCCGCCGCGGAACGGGTCGTTGAGCAAAACGGCGTCGCCGGGGGCGAGCGTCTCGGGCGGATACCGCTCCAGCGCCGCTGCCACCGAGAACGGCATCGCGCCGAGATGTACCGGCATGTTCTCGGCCTGACTTATCATCTCTCCGTCGGCGTCGAACACCGCACACGAGCAGTCCCGTCGTTCCTTGATGTTCGGCGAGTAACCGGTCCGTATCAGGTTGGCGTTCATCTCCTCGCTGATCGCCGTCGCGGCGTTTCGGATCACCTCCAGCGTCACCGGATCGACGCCGCTCACGGCGCTACCTCCACGAGGATCGTACCGTAGTCGTCGACGCGGGCGCGCTGTGCCGGCCGAACGACGAGCGTGCTCTCGCCGCCCTCGACGATCGCCGGACCCTCGATGTCGCTCTCGATGGGAAGCTGATCACGGTCGTAGATCCGCGTCTCGTGCAGTTCACCGTCGAAGACGACGTCGCGGCTGTGATCGATCGCATCGTCCGGATTGCCGGTCGCCGCACTCGCCGACAGCTCGGGCGGATAGACGAGCCCGCGTGCCCGCAGCCGGACGGTGACCAGTTCGACTGGCTCGTCGGGAGAGGCGTGGCCGTAGCGGCGTTCGTGGGCGGCGTGGAACCGCTCGGCGATCCCGTCGAGGGTTTCGTCGGTGATCGGTCCGTCCGGGACCGGCACCGTTAGCTCGAACGACTGGCCGACGTACCGACAGTCGAGCGACCGCTCGATCGCGATCCGGTCGTCAGCCACTCCGTCCAACCGCGAGCGACCCTCCTCGTCGAAGCTCGCGAGCGTCGACTCGATTTCGTCGGGGTCGGCGTCGGCGAGCCGACGGATCATCGAGCTACTGAAGTCGTGAATCCGGTCCGTGACGAGCAGCCCGAGCGCCGAGAGCACGCCCGCAGTCCGGGGAACGATCACGCGAGGCACCTCGAGTTCGCGCGCCAGCGCCGTCGCGTGCAGCGGTCCCGCGCCACCGAAGGCGACCAGCCCGAACTCGCGAGGGTCGTGGCCCCGTTCGACGGAGACGAGCCGGAGCGCTCGCTCCATGTTGGCGTTCGCGACGTCGAGGATCCCCTCGGCAGCCGCTCGCATCGAGAGATCGAGCGGCTCGGCGATCCGCTCGCGGACTGCAGCCTCGACGCGGTCGGCGTCGGCGTCGAGCTCCTCCGAGAGGAACCGATCGGGGTCGAGCCGGCCGCAGAGCAGATGCGCGTCGGTGACGGTCGGCGCCTCGCCGCCGCGACCGTAGCAGATCGGTCCGGGAACCGCGCCAGCCGATCGGGGGCCGACGCGGAGCGCGTCACCGGCGTCGATCCACGCGATCGATCCGCCGCCGGCACCGATCGTGTGCACCGCGACCATCGGTATCCGAACCGGATAGTCGCCGACCGTCAACTCCGTCGAGACGACCGGCTCACCGCCCTGGACGAGCGAGACGTCGCAGGAAGTCCCGCCCATGTCCATCGTGATGACGTCCTCGGCACCGGCAAGGGCGGCGACGTGAGCCGCCCCCTGAACCCCGGCAGCCGGTCCCGAGAGCAGAGTGTTCACCGGTCGGCGCCGGGCTCGGTCCGCGTCGATCGTCCCGCCGTTGGACTGCATGATCGCCAGCGGTGCCGGGATCGACCGATCGCGGACGGCGTTCTCGAGTCGTCCGAGGTAGCGATCCATCACCGGCTTCAGCGCCGCGTTGAGTGACGTCGCGAGCGTGCGCTCGTACTCCCGGATCTCGGGGAGCACGTCGCTGGAGAGCGACACCGAGACGTCGAGCCGTTTCTCGAGTATCTCCGCAATTCGACGCTCGTGGGCGTCGTTCTCGAACGAGAACAGCAGCGCGACCGCGACGCTGTCGACGTCGGTCCGGTCGATCTCGTCGGCAACGGCCCGAACGTCGGCGTCCTCGAGCGGCGTCGCCACCGCACCGCGTTCGTCGAGGCGCTCTGTCACCTCGTAGCGACGGTCCCGCTCGATCACCGGTGTCGGCTTCGTCGCGTCGAAGTCGTAGATGTCGGGGCGGGCCTGTCGGCCGATCTCCAGGGCGTCCCGAAACCCCTCGGTCGTCACGAGCGCCGTCTCGGCGTACTCCCGCTCGAGCACGGCGTTCGTCGCGACCGTCGTTCCGTGGGCGAGAAACGAGACGTCGAACGCGTCGTAACCGACGCCGTCGCGACTCAGTGTCAGTCCGTCGAGGACGCCCTCCTCGGGGGCGTCCGGCGTCGACGGCGTCTTGTCGACGTGGAGAGTCCCGTCCCGAACCGTCACGACGTCGGTGAACGTGCCGCCGACGTCGATACCGATCCGAACGGTGCCCTCGGATTCGTTCATGTCGTAGTGGCCGGCCGGCCGCCGTATAATCGTTGTCCGAGCGAGCCGGCGGTCTCAGAGAACCGTTCGCTGACAGCTCCCGCAGAGGTTCTGCTCCTTGACGTCGACCTCGCGAACGGTCGGCGAAAAGCACATGACACAGCGGGAGTTGTCGCAGTGTTCCAGTCCGAGCGTGTGGCCGATCTCGTGGACGACCTCCTTGCGAACCCGGTCGGCGAAGACCTCGCTCGCGGGCTTCGTCGAGATTCCGCCGTCCGAGGAGGTCTGCAGTCGGTACGTCGAGACCACAGAGCCGTTACCCGAAAGATACGCGAGTCCGAAGACGTAGTTCCGGCGGCGGTAGTAGAGATCCTCCGGCGTGATGGCGATGTTCTTCTCGCCCGTGCCGACCCGACCGGCGAGTTCGATGAACTCCTCGGCGCGGTACTGTTCCCTCGAGGAGTCATACGCGCCATCGGGGATCTCCCGACCGTCCTGAATCGTCACCTCACAGTCGTAGACCGAGCGCAGCCCGGCGGAGGCTTCCCGCTTGACGACGGCCGGAACATCGCCCACCGGCACGATGTCGACGTGCATGGGAAAGGGTTAGATACCGCTGTTCATAAACATCCCGACGTGCACACCACACGACGCGCGCTCGCGGACCGACTGTCGGAGTACGGGAAGCCGGTCGAGATCGGCGTCGGTCGTCGTCCCGACGTCGCCGCGGCGCTCGCGGACGGCGGCGCGTCGGTGACGACGACCGACATCCACCGCTTCGACGTTCCCGATGGCGTCCGGTTCGTACGCGACGACGTCACCGACCCGGAGTTCGACGTCTACGCCGACGCCGACGTCGTCTACGCGCTGAACTGTCCGCCGGAGCTTCAGCGGCCGCTACGGACGGTCGCGAGCGGAGTGGGGGCGGAGTGTCTGTTCACGACGCTGGGTGGCGATCCGGCCGTCGTCGAAGCAACTCCCGAACAGCTGCCCGGAGAGACGCTGTTTCACGTGAAACCATGAACGTCGACGCGGTCGTACTGGACATCGACGGCGTGCTCGTCGACGTGGCCGATTCCTACCGGCGCGCGATCGTCGAGTCGATCGAACGGGTGTACGGAGAGACGATCGAACGAGACGACGTCCAGCGGTTCAAGGACGCCGGCGGCTTCAACAACGACTGGGAGCTGACGTACGCGGCCGCGCTGTACGTTCTGGCGCGACGCGAACGACCGGCACTGAGTCTCGAGACGTACACTGGGCTTATCGCGGCTTCCGGCGGCGGACTGGAAGCGGCCCAGACCGCGATCGCGGACGAGCTCGATCCGGCGGAGCGGGAGCAGGTTCTCAACGAGTGGGACCGAGAGCGGTTGCGGGACGTCTTCCAGCAGCTCTACCTCGGTGCCGATCTGTACCGCGAACTCGAACACGCCGAACCCGACATCGAGGCGGAAGGGTTCATACGTGACGAACCGGTGTTGCTGAAATCGGAGACCGTCGCGGCGCTGTCGGCGTTCGACGTCGGCGTGCTGACGGGGCGTCCGCGAGCGGAGGCCGAACTCGCGCTCGATCGAATCGGCCTCGAGATCGACCCCGAACACCGGTTCACGATGGACGACTGGGAGGGCGGAAAGCCGGACCCCGACGCGCTCGTGACCCTCGCCGAGCGGTTCGGTGCCGATCGGATCGCCTTCGTGGGCGACACGCTCGACGACGTCCGGACGGCGCTGAACGCCCGCGAGATCGACGACCGAACCTACTACGGCATCGGCGTTCTCACCGGCGGATTGAACGGCGAGGAGGGTCGCCGAAAGTACGAACGGGTCGGCGCCGACGCGGTGCTCGACAGCGTAAACGACCTCCCGGGGATCCTGGAATGAGCGTCGAACGGGTACTCGTCTGGGCGAGCGCCGTCGCGGTCGCTGTCATCCTCTGGTACGGCATCCCGCAGGTGCCATCCGAACGCCACGTCGCCGCAGGACTGCTCGCGGTGGCGGCGCTCCCGATGGCGATCGTTCTGGCGGGACGGCTGCTCCCCGTGCGATCCGGCCGGCGGGGTATTTAAAAAAAGAGGCCAGGGTCGTCGTGGGAGAACGTCACTCGTCTGTCGCCGGATAGCGGTCGAACGTGGGTGTACATCACGCCCTCGCGTTCGGCGCGCGCTGCGAGCGGGTCGGCCTCGTCGATCGAGAGGTAGGCCGGGACGACGACCGCGACGCCGTCCTCGGACGCCTCGGTGACGATGATGTAGAAGCGAGCGCCGCCGTCCTCGGCGCGGTAGACCTGCGAGGTGTCGAACGTGACCTCCTCGAGGAGCGCCTCGAGCGTCTCGACGACGTCCCCGGGAGCGAGCACGTCGAGGCCGAACGGGTCGTCCGAGAGCGGCGTCACGTCGCCGACGTCGACGAGCACCGTTCGCCAGCCGTTCTCGGCGTACTCCGCGGCGGTCGCCTCGGCGTCCTCGAGGAGCTCTTCCCAGCGCTCGGCG
>SKTU01000134.1 GCA_007122455.1 Haloarculaceae archaeon
GATACCGGCGTCGCGGAGACTCTCCTTCAGGAAGGCGACCGCACCGTCGCTGGTTCGCGCACCGTAAACCCACGCCTTAGCGTGGTGGCGGTCGTTCGTATAGATGTTCTCGAAGATCGTGTCGTCGCTCCGGTAGTAGCCGCGGTTTCCGTACGGATCCGTAACGTAACTTCGAACGTAGCCGGTGTCGTCGGACATGAGCACCGTTTCGGGATATCTCTCCCGCCACCGTTCCCACGTCGTTCGGACGAGGCTGAACTCCCGCAGCGTCGCCCCACCGCGCGTGTCGTGCCACGGCCCGGGAATCGAGACGGCCGGGATCTGCGGCCACCATCGCTCGAGCGTGCGGTCGTACATGACGAGATTGTTGTTGATGAGTACACCCGAGACGCCGAACGTCGTCTCGCCGCGCTCGAATCCGACTGCGGTGCCGGTGAGCGGACAGTAGGTCACGCTGACCGGAACGCCGTCAACGACGTCGTTGACGATTTCGTGGTGAAGGAGGATTCGGCGAGGGTAGGCTTTCGTCGTCTCGGGACCGACGACCCCGACGACGGGTGATTCGGGGCTGAGGAACTCGTCGCCGTCGGCCGGACGGAACGACGGATCGTCGATCGAGGGGATCCCGTCCTTCGGCGGACCGCCGTCCACTGCGTGCTCGCGCAACGCCGCCGGTGACATCGGTACCGGGAGCACCCGTTCCCCGAACGGAGGGGCGTTTCCCGGTTCGTCCGACGGGGGCGACGCACCGACCAAGACGGTCTCGAAATCGTTCCGGAGGGTGGTCGCCTCGACACGCGAGTCGGGCGTCGTCGAATCGCCGTCCGAATTCGGTTCCGACTCCTCGTCGTCGAGCACGGACGCGTCTCGACCGGTACAACCAGCCACGAGAAGGGTACCGATGGCGGTGAGAGCGCTTCGACGGGACGTCCGCTCCTGCATGGCGAGAATTCGTGAGTGCGACTCATCAACCTCTCGTGGTTGTGCTCGACGCTCACACGGTCCCGTCAGTCGGTGAAACACAGCTATATGATGTACGGTAACAATACACACATATGATCGACACGGAACGCGGCTGGACGTGTCCGAACTGCGAGGATCGCGTCGCGAACTGCCACGGTATCCGGATATGTTCGAGCTGTGAGTGGGTAGAGTCGGTGTGAACGGCCTCTACAGCGTCTCGAAGACGATTCGTCGCTCTGAGTCGAACGTCTCCACCCCGACCGAGACGTCCGCACCGACCGAAACTGCATCCGGGTCGGCGGCGACGAGGCCGGTCAGCCGAACGTCCCCGAACTCGGCGATCGCCGTCACGTAGGGTGCCGCTCCGTCGAACTGCGGCGTCGGAACGTGAACGACGGTGTAGGTCACAACCCTCCCGACGTCCGGAATCGGCGTCTCGCGCAGTTGCGGGTCGCCACAGACCGGACAGACGCGCCGCGGAGGGAGCGATCCGTGTCCCGACGGACACGAGAGGTAGTAACCCTCGCTGTCGTCGATGGCGTCCAGCAGGTCGTCGTATCCTTCGTCGTAGTCGGTCGGATCGCTCATTCGCCCACCTCCCCACGCCGCGTGTGCTCTAGTACGTGTACGGTTACGCTGGCGACGGTACCGCCGGCGTTGTGTGCTACTCCCGTCGTGGCGTCCGAAACTGAATCGCTGTTGGGGTGGTCCCCCCGGAGCAGCCGAGTCACCTCCACGACCTGGCTGGTCCCAGTCGCGCCGACGGGGTGGCCCTTCGCTTTCAGTCCGCCGGAGAGGTTGATCGGTCGCTCGCCGTTCCGGTCCGTCTCACCGCGGCGGGCTGCCGCTATCCCCTCGCCGACCTCGTAGAAGCCGAGGGCCTCGATCGCCAGCACCTCCGCGATCGTGAAACAGTCGTGAACTTCCGCGAAATCGACGTCGTCGGCTTCGATCCCGGCGTCACCGTAGGCGGCGTCCGCGGCCCGCTCCGTCGCCGGCGTTCGAGCGATCTCCCGACGGTCTTGCAGCGCGAGAGTGTCGCCCCCCTGTGCGGATCCGGTAACCGCGACAGATGCGTCGACGTCGTTCCGAACCGCGTAATCGTCGCTGACGAGAACCAGCGCGCTCGCACCGTCAGTGATCGGACAGGAGTCGTAAATTCCGAGCGGTTCGGCGATCATCGGCGCCTCGAGCGCCGTTTCGACGGAGATCGCCCGCTGGAACTGCGCGTACTCGTTCTCGAGGGCGTGGTCGTGGTTTTTGACCGCGATATGGGCGAGATCCTCACGACGGCCACCGTAGGCGTCGAAGTACGCCCTCGCCATCAACGCGTAGGCGCCGGGGAAGGTGACTCCGGCACGTACCTCGAAAAGGTCGTCAGCGGCGATCGCGAGCGCCTCCGTCGCGCCGGCGGTACCGAGGTTGTTCATCCGCTCGGCGCCACCGACCAGTACGACGTCGGCCTCGCCACAGCGAATCGCTCGGACGGCCTCCCGCAACGCGACGCCGCTCGAGGCGCACGCGCTCTCGTGTCGCGTCGCGGGTCGATCGGACAGCCCGACTGCCTCGGCCATCAGCGGACCCTGATGACCCTGGTTCTCGGCGAACTCTCCCATGAAGTTGCCGTAGTGAAGCGCTTCGATGGACGATCGGTCGACCCCGGCGTCATCGATCGCTGCGAGGGCCGCCTCGGCGAAGAGATCTCGTCCGGTTCGCTCGGGATGGACGCCGAAACGGGTCAAGCCGACGCCCGCAACTCTCGGAGTCTGCATACGGTACGGTATCGCCACACCGGCTTAACCCCAGTCCCGATCGACGGTCGTGGCGCACGTCCGTGCAGACTGAAGCTATTTACGAGCGGTCGGGGACAACTACGGCCGTGGAACCGAACGCGTTCGAGACACCGAACGGAACACCGGTGACTGCGGTGACAGCCACGGAGATGGAGGCAGTCGATCGGACCGCAACGGAGTCCGTTCAGCTCGCGCTTTTCTCGATGATGGAGAACGCCGGTCGAAATCTCGCCAAGGTCGTCCGCCGACGACGGGACGCTCATCCAGTGGTCGTCCTCGCTGGCGCGGGCGGCAACGGCGGTGGCGGACTCGTCTGCGCCCGCCATCTCGCGAACCGCGGCTGTCAGGTCGCCGTCTCGCTTGATCGCTCACCGGAGGAGCTATCAGGGATTGTCGAGCAGCAGTACCACGTTCTCGAGGCAATGGGGGTTCCGGTTCGGGAGCTATCGACGACGACAGTGACCGACGATGTGATCGCCGTCGATGCGCTCGTCGGCTACGGACTCTCCGATCCGCTCCGCGGTGGTGCTGAGAGGCTCGCGAAAGCAACCGACAGCGCTGCCACGGTCGTCTCTTTGGACCTGCCGTCGGGGATCGACGCGACGACCGGCGAGCGTCCGGGGACGGCGGTCGACGCCGACGTGACGCTCACGCTTGCACTCCCGAAAACGGGGCTCGGACCGAACGCCGGACGACTACTTCTCGGGGATATCGCCGTCCCGTCGGCGGTGTACGACACGCTCGAGATCCCGTATACGAACCCGTTCGACGCGTACGTCGTGCCGATCCGCCGACGCTGCGAGTAGACCGACCTCGGGGTGTCGATAATCGAGCAATCTATCAGATTCGTCGCAGGTCTGCTATCGACGAAACGTTTTCACGTCGAGAACGTCCATACGGAACCGGTAGACGGCCGCCGCACATTGCCGTTCGGTCCACTGGATGTCGAACGACGGCGACGCGTCGTTCCGTTTCGCCGTCCGGTTCGAGGAGAACAGCTACGACGTCACCCGGCGCGCCAGCCGCGTGATACCGCCCCGGAGGAGCGCCCCGTACTGGACGAAGAACATTACGAGAACGACTGTGACGGCACCCACCGAGACGACGAGATCCGGATAGATCATGATGACGAGGCCGAGCCCGACGTAGACGAGGCGAATCGCAACGTCGAGCGCGCGGTTCGGTGCCCAGACCCCCGCGTAGTTGACGCCGTGGGTGATACTGACGCCGCCCAACAGCACGACGCCGGTGACGAGGAAGGTCTGGAGCGTGAACCCGCCGACGAGCAGGATGGGGTTGAAGAGGAAGACGATCGGCAGGACGAAGAGCACGATCGAGATCCGGATCGCCGCCAGACAGGTGCGCCAGAAGTTCGCACCCGCGACGCCGCTCGCGACGACGGCGGCGGTCGCGATCGGCGGGGTGATGAACGAGAGGATCGCCGAGTAGAACACGAAATAGTGCGCCGCTAACCCGGGAACGAGGAACGCCTGGATGAACGTCGGCGCGACGAGGATCGCCACGACCGTGTAAGCGGCGACCGAGGGCATCCCCATCCCTAGCAAGATACAGATCACCATCGCGACGATCGCGGCGAAGAGCAGGGAGCCGCCGGTGAGGTTCATCATCGCGAGCGTGAGCGATCCCGGCAGCCCGCTGGCCCGGATGATGTCGACGATCCCGTTGATCAGCGCGATGATGATCCCGATCGGCGCCAGAATGATCGCCCCGAATCGAGCCCCGTCGATCGTCTCGGCGAGCGTCTCCCGGAGTACTGCCGTGAGATCCTCGCCGCTGTGTTCGTCGTAGAGGCTCTCGACGATCGGGAACGAAAAGCCGGTGAGAAGCTGGGCGAACACCGTCATCATCGCCGACGTCACCACCGTCCACTGCAGTACGCCCAGCGTGTAGACGAGGACGCAGAAGGGGAGCAGAAACTTCAGCGCGTCCCAGGCGAGCTCCCCGCCAGAGCGGAACTCCTCGGCCTCCCAGTCGATTTTCGGAGAGAGTCCCTCCGGCGTGTTTCTGAGCGTCGCGTAGTGAACGCCGACCGCGACGGTGATGACGAAAATGAACGCGGGGATCAACCCTGCAATCAGCACGTCGAAGTAGGTGATGCCGAGCAGCGACGCCATCACGAACGCGGCTGCACCCATCACCGGCGGCATCACCTGCCCGCCCGAGGAGGCCGACGCCTCGACGCCGGCGGCGATTTCGCTGGGGAGGCCGCTGTCCTTCATCATGGGGATCGTGAAGGAGCCGGTCATCGCCGCGTTCGCCGACGGCGAGCCGTTGATCGAGCCGATGACCATGCTGGCGAGGACGGCGAACTGGGCGACGCCCGACCGGAACCGAACCGCCGCGATCACGACCCCCCGGAGGATCAGCTCGAACGCCCCGTAGGCCTGAACGAGCCCCGTGTAGAGCAGAAAGAGCGCCACCCACGCCGCGATGATCCGCGAGATCGAACCGAAAAATCCGCCGACGTTCAGTACCATAATGTTGAGCATTCGGATCGGGCGGAGTCCACTGTGGCCGAACAGTCCAGGGATGTACCCGCCGCCGAGCCCGTACAGTAGCGCGAGCACGGCGACGAAGACGAACGCGAGACCGAACGACCGATACGAGAGATACATCACGGTCAGGATCAGGGCGACTGCGAGCGCGTACTCGTGGGGGTATCCCACTCCCGGCCGGATGTAAAACAGCTGCCAGAAGTAGACCGCGACGTAGCCGACGGTGGCGACGGTGAGAATCGCGGCGATCGAGAGGATCGCGAGGTCGGTGCGCTCGTCCCGCGCCAGGGCTTTCGAGGCCTCGTTCGTGATGAACACGAGCATACTTCCGCCGACGAACACCACGGCGTATCTCGCTCTGGGCATCCACAGCCACAGCGCGTACGAGAGGATGAACGCCCAGTAGAGAATCGCCAGTGCGGTCAGCGGGAGATCGAGGCGGGTCGGCGTGCTTTCGCCGAGGAACGCCCCGGCCTGGGTGTCGTCGACCTTCTCGTGGGTGTCCGCTATCCGCTCCTGAGTATCGGATAGCCCGCTCGTGTTCTCGGACATAGTGGTGTGTATCGCGACGCTGCGATTACTGTCTCCCTATTGGCGTGTGACGGGGAAAAGTTGTACGGAGACGTACACGATCCTGTGAACGTCCTATTTTCGACCAGTTTCGAAGAGAAACGCGCATCGGGACGGGACCACCGTCCACGAGATCGCGCCCTCACCCACGACGATCGAGTGGGTCAGTTTCGTCGGGGGATCTCACTCGTACGTCGTCGTGTAGCCACCGTCGAACACCAGATCGCCACCGTTGAGATGGCTGGCGTGGGAGGATAAGCCGAAGACGAAGAGGTTCGCCACCTCGATGGGCGTCATCATCTCCTTCGTTCGACCCTGCCCGAGCATGACGTCCTCGATAACCTCCGCCTCGGAGATGCCGCGCCGCTCGGCCGTATCGCGGATCTGATCGACCATCAGCGAGGTCAGCACGTAACCGGTGCTGACCGAGAACCCCCGAAGCGTCCCCTCGCCCTCGGCAGCGATCGAGCGCGTCAGGCCGGCGAGCCCGTGCTTTGCGATGATGTACGCCGATTTGTCCCGCGTCGCGAAGCGGCCGTGGACCGACGACATGTTGCCGATGGCACCGACACCGTCGTCGGTCGCCTCGATGTGGGGGATGACCAGCTGTGAGAGATAAAACGGCGCCCGCAACATTAGTTCCTGCATGAAATCGTACCGGTCGAGCGGGAACTCGTCAATCGGAGAGATGTGCTACATTCCGGCGATGTTGGCGAGGTACCGGATCGAACCCTCCTCGACGGCGGCTTCGATCGCGCCCTCCGCCGCGGCGTCGTCGGTGAGGTCACACGACGCGGCGACGGTTCTCCCGTCGACACCGATCGAGTCGGCGATCTCTATCGTCTCCTCGAGTCCCATCTCGTCGATATCGAGACCGGCCACGGTCAATCCGTTGGCCGCCAAAGCGACCGCCGTCGCCTGTCCGATACCGGAGGCAGCACCGGTGACGACGGCGACGTTGTCGGTCGTGAATCGGTCGTCGTCGACGCGAAGAACCTGTTCGGCCGTGAGCTCGGGCGGGGCGAGTCCCTCCGAGCGGTCGTCGTTGATCGAATTCGTGGACATCATTCCCAGTACGTCGACGACTGAATACGTTCGGGACGGTGAGATCGAGCGCACCCAGTCGAACCGAGGTGATTGTGTAACAGTTTTGCACGTTCGGAACGTCTTGATTTTCACTTCACGCCCCCTTTCAATGGACCGATGACCGACGACAGTGTCGAACAGCAGGTGGACGCGATCCGGAACGCCGAAGGGCTCGCCGAGCTCGCGACGGTACTCGGAACGGAGTCGATACACGAGGCGTACTTCGACGCGAAGGATCGCTGGACGGACGCCGTTCGCCGCTCGCAGATCGACGCGTCGGCTCCGGCCGGCCTCCCCGGCACCTGCGTCGTCGTCGACGGCCACGAGTTTCACGTCCACGGAATCACTCACGCCGGAACGGAC
>SKTU01000056.1 GCA_007122455.1 Haloarculaceae archaeon
ACTGGGCCGCGCGCTCCGCGATGTCGTCGCGGTCGGTGGTTATCATCCCGCCCTCGCCGCTCGTCATGTTCTTCGTGGGGTAAAACGAGAAGCATCCGACGTCCCCGATCGATCCGACGGGGTCGCCCCGATAGGCCGCACCGTGGGCCTGTGCGGCGTCTTCGATCAGCGCCACGTCGTACGCTTCGGCGATCTCGAGGAATCGGTCCATCTCCGCGGGCAGCCCGTACAGGTGGACGACGACGATCGCGTCGATGTCGTCACCGTACTCGCGGAGGATCTCCTCGACGGCGGACGGATCGAGATTGAACGTCTCCGGATCGATGTCGGCGAAGACCGGATAGCCACCGGCGAACCGGATGGCGTTGGCCGTCGCGACGAACGAAAACGGGGTCGTCACGACACCCGACCCAGCCTCGATGCCGATAGCTTCGAGCGCTGCGTGCAGCGCAGCAGTTCCGTTGACAGTCGCTATCCCGTGATCCGCCTCACAGTAGTCGGCGAACTCCGCTTCGAACGCGCGAACGACGTCGCCCGCCGCGAGCTGTCCGGAGTCGAGAACGTCGACCACGGCGTCGCGCTCGGCGACCGTGATCTCGGGGTCGGCGATCGAGACGTCCGTCATATCGATCCCGACTCCGTTCTCGTCGATCGTCCGCTCTGCAGTAGTTCGGATCCCACCGACGCACACTGCGGCTCTGTACGTTGCATGCTAAATCCTTGCCGAGATCCATGCGTCTCGTGTCCATTATTATGTTTCAGATAAGGATATCGACGGTTATCGGGGCGTGAAACTGTGACGAATAGCTGGTTCCCAATACCCGCAGACGGCGTTTCCGAAGGCCTGATTTCACCGGTTTCGGTTTATAAGCTGCTGTTAATAAAGTACTACGTCGACGTGGTAGCCTTCCATGGACGATCCACAGTTCTCGAACGTCTGCCGGTCGATCATCGACGAGATCTCCAGCGTGGTCATCATCGACGAGGAGGTACTCGTGAAGATCCTGACCGGCTTTTTGGCCGACGGACACGTCCTCCTTGAGGACGTTCCCGGGACGGGAAAGACGCTCACGGCACAGACGCTGGCCGACGTACTCGGGCTCTCCTTCTCGAGGGTGCAGTTCACGCCGGATCTCCTCCCCGCGGACATCACTGGCACGGAAACCTTCGACGAGCACTCCAACTCCTTCGAGTTCCGCCCCGGACCCCTGTTCGCGAACATCGTTCTCGCCGACGAACTCAACCGGGCCTCGCCGAAGACGCAGGCGGCGCTGCTCGAGGCGATGGAGGAGCGACAGGTGACCGTCGGCGGCGAATCCTACCAGTTGCCCTCCCCGTTTTTCGTCATCGGAACCCAAAACCCCACGGAGTCGAGCGGGACGTTCGAACTCCCGGAGGCACAGAAGGACCGCTTCATGATCAAGACGACGCTGGGTTATCCGGACGCCGACGGGGAACTCGAGCTGATCGACCGGCGAGCGAACCGCCGAACGAGGCGGGAGCGCGTCGAACGAATCAGCGATTCACTGGCGATCGAACAGCTCCGGAACGCTCCGGAGGGAGTCACCGTCGAACGAACCGTTCGCCAGTACGTCGTATCGATCGCCCGAGAGACCCGAACTGACGACCGGGTCGCGATCGGCGTTTCACCGCGAGGAACCCAGCGGCTGTTCGAAGCGGCACGAGCGTACGCCGCGCTCTCCGGACGCGACTTCGTCACGCCGGACGAGGTAAAGGCGGTCGCGAGACCGGTGCTCACCCACCGAATCGTTCTGACGTCTGACGCCAGAATGAGCGGCGTACAGAAGCTGGACGTCGTCGAAGACGTGATCGCCGAGCAGCCGGTTCCCAAGCTCAGTAGTAGATCCACACACTGAGTGCGACCGCCGCCATCAGGAGCGCGACGAGTCCGGAGAGGGAGAGTCCCTGAACGTCCAGCGCCTGGACACCGATTGCGAGGACGATCACGACGACCCCGGCGAAGGCGCTACTACCGGTGTGAACGAGTTCGGAGCGGTAGGTCGTCGCCTCCCGTCCCATCTGTCGGCCGAGAGAGATCGACTGCTCGGCGGCGTCCCACGACAGCACTGTTGCGATGGCCGCGACGAGGAGGAGCGTGGTCGGCGTACCTCGGACCACACCGCTTGTGACGACCGTGAGGAACACCAGTCCCGTACCGACCGCCACCAGCCGCCGCTCCCAGCCGGAGCGGATCGGAAGCAAGCCGCCGACGAGGACGAGGAGACCGACCATCCCCGGCAAGAGTTCGAGCGTCTGCGTTATCCTCGCGGGCTCGCTCGCACCGATCAGCAGTCCGAACACGGCCACGCTGACGCCACCGATCGCGAGGAGAACGCCGACCGTGCGCAGACGCCGACGCCAGGTGGCGTACCCGATAGCGAGGAGAGAGAGGCCGGCGACTTCGATCGTCAGCGCCTGACGCTGGGCCGGTGCGTCGCCGACGATGGCGACGGCGACGATGCCCGCAGCCACTGACAGCACTGCGGCGACGACGGTTGGTCGGTGCGTTGGAGTCATTGGTTCCTCACCTGTGTTGCGACGCGGGCCGTGCTTCCGGTTCGCTCGGCCGTTCGACCGATCGTGGTTCCGAGCTCCTCCGAGACGTCCCAGTCGACGACCGGGATACCCATCCGCCGCAGCGTTCGAATCCGGTTCGTGCGCTCGACGGTCGCCAGCCGGTGACCGACCGTTTCGCGTCCCGTCGTGTCCGGGCTGACGACCGACACCGGATGGCCCGCCGACTCCAGCGAGACGGCGGTTCTGACGACGCTGTCGTCGAAGAGCGGAGAGACCACGAGAACCTGGGTGTTCTCGTCGAGGCGCGCTGAGAGCTCTGCAGCGTATCGGTTCGCCGCCACCGACCCCTCGGCTCCGTCCGAATCCGAAAGCCCCGCTTGGAATCCGTCTCCGCTAGCGATCGATTCGACGCCGTCCGAACGGTGGGGCGTTCCTCCGTCCGAGACGTACGCCGCTTCGGTCGATTGTGAGAGCCCCGGATGGGTATCGAGCATCTCGTGAAGCTCCGAGAGGTGTGTCGACCCGACTTTCGGCGGGCACCAGTGCGTCGAATGGTCCAGCGTCGCGATCCCGACGCCATGGTCGTCGCCGACGAGTGCGGTGGCGAGGCGCCCGGCCGCGCCGAAACCGCAGGCGACGGCGTATCTCGTCGCGTCCGTTCCGGCTTGCGGTCCGCTCGACACCGGATCGACACAGAGTACGATCGATCCAGCCCGCTCCTGGCGAAATTCGACGGTGGTCAGTTCTCGGGTCCTCGCGAAACGGTGCCAATCCACCCGATTGGCGGGATCGCCAGGTCGATATTCGCGAGTCTTGTGGAACTCGACGCCGTCGCCACCGTCGTCCGTGAGGATCGTCCCGGTGCGCCACTGGGTCAATTCGCGGAGGATCGTGTTCTCGACGGGGTGGGAGCAGTCGATGACCGTCCGATCGTCGGTCTCGATTCGGCGCTCGCGCCCGCCGCTCGCGTCGCGAACGAGCGCGATCAGCGGTTCGAACCGGTGTTTTCCCCGCTCCGCCGAGACGGTGTATCGGACGGTCGTCTCCCCCCCGGGTTCGAGGGCCGTCGCACACCGCGGGGAGCCATCCACGACCGGGAGAAGCGGTGGAACCCCGTCGACGATCCGGAGATCCGGAAGCCACTCGTCGCTCTCGTTTCGGACGGTTACCGTCACATCGACGTCCTCGCCCCGCTCCGGCGTCTCGGGGTCGATCGCCCGTTCGACGACGAGATTCGGGTTCGGCGGCGAGAGGAGTCGAGGATAGGCGGCGAAGCCGACCCCGACGATCGCGAGGAGCAGCACCGCCGGCCGCTGGGCGAGCACGCCGATCGCACCGGCGAAGAGGGTGAACGCGACCGCACCGCGCCATCGATTCGTCTCCGTGATCATCGGTCCGACCTCCGCTCCATCGCGTCGAGTTCCCGGACCGTCGCTTCGACCCGCTGTCGGAACCAGTGGTTCCCGGAGAGCCGGGAGAGGAGTCGGCGGGGGACCGATGGCGGTTCGAGCGTCTCGGAGCTGAGAAACGCCCCCACGCTCTCGTCTTCGCTCCAGCGCCCGCTGTCGACCCGCTCACGTCCGACCCGCCGGGAGTGGCCTCGAGTCACGACGAGCGTGTCGACGGCGGTCTTTCGGAGCCGGGTGTGGAGCCGACGCTGTCGATCCGTCACTCGTACCAACGGCGAATCTGTGATCACCGCGTCGACGTCGCTTCCAGGGGTTTCCGAGGTGGCACGCTCGACGAGCGGGAGCGTGTTCTCGTCGATTCCGGTGACGGCACGCTCGAGGAGGACGCCCACGGTGATCGCGATCGCCGCGATTCCCAGGATGGCAACGAGTATGTAGTCGTTTCCGACCGCGGCGACGAGTTCCTCGATCGGGATCGTTCGCTCGACGGATGGGGAAATTGCGGTGAGTAGCGCGACACCCAGTGCGACGAGTCCGACCAGGACAGCCACCCACCGGAGTGCGGTTCCGACTCTCGACCGCGACATCAGCGCTCACCTCCCTGAAGGAGACGGCGACGGCAGCGGCGCGCCGTTTCGATTCGCTCCTCGGTCGTGGGACGCTCACCGTACCGGACCTCCTCGAACACGTCGGTGAGCGTCTCGATGGCGTCGGGGTCGTAACCGGCATCGACCGCCGCGCGGAGACACTCCGAGGTCGTCATCCGCTCGGGAAACTCGAGATTGAGATGTTGGATCACCGTCGCCCACTCGCGCTCGACCGGATCGTCGGGGAGGGCGGACGGCCACGGCCGGAACGCATTCACGGTCACGCGTTCGGCAGAGTCGTTGCTGGATCCGAAGAGGAGAGCGAACAGCCGATCCCGATAGCGGATCGCCGCGATCGCGAGCCCGAGCGGCACTACGGTGTAGAACAGGAGTCGGATGAACGCGACGAGTAGTTCGAGCAGACGATCCAGTAGCGACTGCTCGATCGGGTTCGGACCGGTACCGCCATCCGCGGGCGCACTGCCGCGGTCGCCGTCCGCGCTGGAGGAACCGGCGTCCGGTTCGGTCGTCGACCCCTCGTCCGTTCCTTCGTCGCTCGATTCCGTTTCCGAGCTGTCTTCACTCCCGTCGATCTCGTCCCGAATCGTCGCTGCTGAGCTTTGTCCGATCGGTATGCGGTCGTAGTCCAACTCGATGACGTCGTCGGGCTCCGTGGTCATCGTCGAATCGAGAGAGGTAGCCGAGATGCCGAACGCCCCGATGGCAAAAACGAGCACGAAACACAGGATGATCGTCTCCCACTCCATTGTAGATGCCCACGCGAGAGACGGTTATGTTTATATGGCTCGTAACTCCGTTTAGGTGCCGCCGACTCGGGGATCGAGCGGGAGTATCGAGACAGTCGAACGCACCCACCGCGTCACTTTGCCGTGACTTTTAATACATTACGACCGATTATCAGTTCGGACATCCAGACATTCATCTCATTTCTAATACCATTAATATCATAACCATAATTCTTCATTGATCAAAAGCGTTATTCCCTCTCGCAGTTTCTACCGAGACGATGGCTTTAGAGGACGGAATTCCCACGGGCCGAGCGACGATAGCCTGGCTCGTGGTCCTCCTCGTGGTGTTTCTCACAGCGCTGCTGATGGCGGCCGGTGCGCAACCGGCTGCGGGATACAGCAACGACACCACCGTTGCGGAGCAAAACGAGACGAGCATCGAGTACGTCACTCTGAGCGGTGAGGGATACATCGACGAGCAGTTCGAAATCGTCAAGAACCACAGCGGGGATCCGTTCGTCTGGCACTCGGAGAACCTGACCTTCGCCGTCGACACCCACTCCGCGTCCGAGCAGTCGCGTCTCGAACTCTGCGGCCGCGTCTACGACGACGAGAACGAATCGGTCGGAACTCTGACGTGCAAAACGTTCAGACACGGCGCGGGATACGAGCGGACGACGTTCAACGTCTCCTCGTGGCCCGACGACGTGACGGGCGAGCACACGATCGAGTTCGAACTGCGGGACTCGAGCCTCGGCAGCGACAACCGCGTGCTCGATACCTATCAGATCGACGTGGTCATCATCGAGAAGGACGGTGACTACACCGGAGACGGCCTCAAAAACGAGCGGGAGGTCGAACTGGGGCTCGACTTCACCAGTCCGGACACTTCGGGTAACGGATTGACCGACTGGCAGGAGGTCGAGCAGTACGGAACGGATCCACACGTCACCGACACGACCGGTGACGGGATCGACGACGCCACGCTCGTCAGGCTCGGGCTCGATCCGACGGAGCCCTACATCCTTCACATGTACGCCGGCGGTCTACTCACGTTCATCGTCGCCTCGATCGGCCTGGTGCTTTTCCTGGTGGGGCGCTTCGTCGACCTCCCGCGCCCGGTGATCGGGGACTCCCCGGAGCCGACGACCGCAGCGGAGACGGGAGCGAGTCCGCAGGCGGGAGCCTCCCCAACGAGCGGCGAGAACCCGAACGGCCCGCCCGACGAGCAGCTGCTGACGAACACGGAGTACGTCCGCGAGATACTGATCGGGAACGGCGGGCGAGTGAAACAACAGCAGATCGTCGAGGAGACCGACTGGTCGAAGGCGAAGGTGAGTCGGGTGCTCTCTGAGCTCGAAGAGGACGGAACGATCGAACGAGTACGCATCGGACGCGAGAACATCGTCGACTTCGTGGGAACCGAGGAGGCCAGAGAGGACCGAATCGATCCCGAACAGGAGTCGACGAGCTGATCGCGACGACTATCCCCTCGACGCGACGCGCGTGGTGTGAATCGGCCGTGGATCGGTCTCGTGACCGTTTCGCTCGCGTTTTTGACCCTCAACCGGATCGTGAACAGTTTTAATCGATCATTTCACCTGTTTGAGCGTCTCTCAGTCACAGATACGCCGGATGGACGACAGACGTTTACGCCGGGCGTAGCGACGAAACCAATCGCTCAAACGATTTGAACTTCTCCGGTAAAAACGAACGAATTTCGGACACGTTTCTGCACCCACGCCCCGACACATCACGTCGTCGAACACCGAAACCGACAGTTCAACGGCTGAAACCCACCGTTTCCAGCAGTGCACCGAACTGCCAACGTGACACAATAGGGGGTCATTATGCAGCGCTTGCCGGGATGAAACGTATCCAGGAAAATATATGCATAATTACCTAAACGGTCTGCAACGGTGCTGAAACCCGGCGAAACCGTTTGCAACGGGTTACGGTGTTTATAGACATCTCCGCCATTGG
>SKTU01000078.1 GCA_007122455.1 Haloarculaceae archaeon
GCGATCTACGATCTAACGGGGACGAAACCGAACGGGTTCCGGAACCCCGCTGGGGGGTTTTCGGAACACACCGCGGAACTGCTCGAGGAGTTCGGATTCGAGTGGGATTCGAGCGAAGGGGTCCGGGATCTCGAGCCGTACTACCTCCGCGACGAACCGACGCTTACGCCAGGGGAGCCGTACGAGCCGGGGCGGCGGACGGGAATCGTCGAGATACCGCTGTTGTGGCACCGCGACGACTGGCTCCAGCTGTTCCCCGTCGTGTCCGGCCCCGAGTTCGTCTCCTACGGCTACGAGACTCAGCTGTTCGACCGGTGGCGCGCGGAGCTCGAGTGGGCGAGGAGCCACCGCGACGATGGCGTCGTCGTCCTGCTTCTTCACCCGCAGTGTGCGGGACGTGCGCCGTTCATGGCGGAGTTCGAGGCGTTCGTCGAGGAACTCACCGAGCAGGACGACGTCCGCTTCAGGGACGTCTCGACGGTGGCTGCGGAGTTCGACGGTTGAACCGGCCGCGTCACCGATCGTCGCGGAGCACCATCGTTTCGAAGTCGCTTCCGAGATCACGAGAGGTGAAGCCGGCGGATTCGTAGAACGGGACGAGATCGGATTCACAGTCGAGATGTACGGCCTCGACGGAGGCCATTTCCGGGTGTTCGACGACGGCGCCGACGAGCCGCTGTCCGAGCCCCTCGCCGCGACGATCCGCCGCGACGATCACGTCGTAGATCGACGCGTAGTAGACGTAGTCGGTGAGCACGCGAGCGCTGGCGATGAGTCGTCCGTCGTCCTCGATCCCGACGACGATGTCCGATTCCTCGATCGCCCGCTCGACGTCGTCGGCCGTCCGGTCCGTCCACCAGTCGTGGTCGCGGTACAGCGACAGGAGCGACGTCGGCTCGATGGCCTCGCCGTCGGTGAGTAGTTCGATCATCGCCACCCGTTCCGAACCCCGACGTAAAGCCTTACCCATCCGCAGGTTGGCCGACGGTCGGTACGGTTTTGTCGCCCCCGGTCGAGCGCCCTTCATGAAGTTCGGGGTCGACGAGGCCGGCAAGGGACCCGTGCTGGGGTCGATGTTCGCCGCGGCGGTCCGGACGGATCCTGAAACGCTTCCCGAGGGGATCGACGACTCGAAGCGGCTCTCCGAGAGGCGACGCGAGCGGCTGGCCGAAGCACTTCGGGGGGACGAACGGATCGGGATCGGGATCGTCGAACTTCCGCCACGACGGATCGACGCCGGGAACATGAACGACCTCACGGTCGCCGCCCACGCCGAGGCGCTCGCCGACGTCGTCGAGCCGGGCGACGTCGGCCGCTGCGACGCGGGGGACGTCGACGCCGACCGGTTCGCCCGACGAGTTGCCGATCGACTGCCGGTGGCAGCCACCGTCCGCGCGGCTCACGGGGCCGACGCCGACGACCCGCTCGTCGGGGCGGCGAGCATTGTCGCCAAGAGCGCGAGGGAGGCCCACGTCGAGGCGCTCGCCGACGAGTACGGCGACGTCGGCAGCGGCTATCCCAGCGATCCGACGACGCGGTCGTTCCTGTCGACGTTCGTCGAATCGACCGGTGAGTTACCCGACTGTGCACGCTCGTCGTGGAGTACGTGCACCGACGTTCTCGAAGCCGCCGAGCAGTCCGCACTCGAGGATTTTTAAGGTTCAGTCCACGGCTCTTCGACGCTCTCGCCGAACAGCTCCCGCATCAGGACGACGATACTCTCCGGCGGGAACTGGCCGTGTTCGGTGACGATCGCGTCGACGTGTCGCGGCGGAGTGACGTCGAAGGCCGGGTTCGAGACGGCGATCTCGCCGATTTCGCCGCGCGTTTCGGGGTCGATCAACTCCGCCTCGTCGCGCTGTTCGATCTCGATGGCGGCCCCGGTGAGCGTCTTCGGGTGGAGCTTGATCGCCTGCGCGGCAACCATCACGGGGACGCCCCGATCCCGGGCCGAGACGGCCAGTCCAGCGGTCCCGATCTTGTTGACGACGCTTCCGTCGGCAGCGATGCTGTCGGCGCCGACGAGCAGGTGGTCGACGTCGTCGAGGAACCGGTGGGCCGCGTTGTCGGCGATGAGCGTCACCGGCACGTCCAGCCCTCGGAGCTGACGGGCGGTGATGTGACCCTGATTCCGCGGACGCGTCTCCTTGACTATCGCCTCGAGTTCCTTCCCGGAGTCGACGGCGGCCTCGACGCAGGCCATCGCGTCAGTCGAGTGACAGTGCGTCATCACGACGTCGCCGTCCCGCAGTCGTCCCGATCCGATTCGGCCGAGTCGCTCCTGTGCGTCGGTGAGATCCTCCCGGAATTTCGACGCGCGATACCGAACCGAGTTCCGCAGCGCGCCGATGTCGGGGCCCTCCATGCCCGCGAGAACGTACCGGAGCGCGTTCGGCAGGCTCACCGCGGTTGGCCGGGTGGCGTACAGTTCACGCGCCGCGGCGCGCATATCTCGGCGAAACGCCTCTGGATCCGCGGCGTCGCTCGCGTCGGCCTGCGCCGACAGCGCCCCAGCAGCAGCGTCGGCGATCGTCGCTGCGCCGCGTATCTCCATCGATTCGATCTCGCGAGCGGTCTCTCGAACCTCCGGACAGAGCGACGTCTCGTTCATGCCGAGAGTTGGCGAGGCAATGGGAAAAGGACGACGGCGGTATCGTTTAACTGCCGGCGGTCTACGTACGAGTATGAACCGCGAGGAGTTCGCTGCCGTGATCGATCACACCGTTCTCGGGATGGAGACGACTCGGACCGACGTCGAGCGAACGCTCGACGAGGCGCTCGGCAGTGGGATGAACGCCTGTATCCCCTCCTGTTACGTCGCCGAAGCGTCGGCGTACGCACCGAACGTCCGGCTCGTCTCGGTCTGTGGCTTCCCGCACGGACAGGTGTCGACCGAGGCCAAGGAGTTCGAGGCCGAGCGGGCCTGGAAGGACGGCGCCGACGAGATCGACGTGGTCTGCAACGTCGGGCGGCTACGGGCGGGCGAGGTCGACGCTGTGCGCGAGGAGATAGAGCGCGTCGTCGCCTCCGTCCCGATCCCGGTGAAGCTCATCGTCGAGGCACCGCTGCTGGCGGAGTCCGAGCTGCGGACCGTCTGTGAACTCGCGGCGGATTCGGGCGTCGCGTACGTCAAAACCGCCACCGGTTTCTCGGTTGGCGGCGCCACCGTCGAGGACGTCCGCGTCATGAGCGAGTACGCGCCGGTCAAGGCCAGCGGCGGGATCGGTAGCTTCGAGGCCGCGGTCGAGATGCTCGACGCCGGGGCCGACCGGATCGGCGCCAGCGCCGGCGTCGCGATCGTCGAGGGGTTCGATCCGTCGGCCTTCGACTGAGCGTTCGCCTCGCTCATCGATGATCGAAAGCGCAGGCGTTTTTGTCGGTCACTGCATACGCCCGGTAGCCGATGGCCACGTACCACATCGAGACGTACGGCTGTACGTCCAATCGGGGCGAGAGCCGACAGATCGAGCGCGCGCTCCGCGACGCCGGTCACTACCGGGTCGACGGTCCCGAGGACGCCGACGTGGCCATCCTCAACACGTGTACGGTCGTCGAGAAGACCGAGCGGAACATGCTCCGCCGAGCAGAAGCGCTCGACGAGGAGACCGCCGACCTCATCGTCACGGGCTGTATGGCACTGGCCCAGGGAGAGGCGTTCGAGAGCGCCGACGTCGACGCACAGGTTCTCCACTGGGACGACGTCCCGGTCGCCGTCACGAACGGCGAGTGCCCGACGACGACGCCGGACGTCGAACCCGTTCTCGACGGCGTCGTCGGTATCCTCCCGATAGCTCGCGGCTGTATGTCGAACTGCTCGTACTGTATCACGAAGTTCGCGACTGGTCGGGTCGACTCGCCGACGGTCGAGGAGAACGTCGAAAAGGCCCGGGCCCTCGTCCACGCCGGTGCCAAGGAAATTCGCGTCACAGGACAGGACACTGGCGTCTACGGTTGGGACACGGGCGAACGGAAGCTCCCCGAACTGCTCGATCGGATCTGCGATATCGACGGGTCGTTCCGCGTCCGGCTCGGCATGGCGAACCCCGGCGGGATTCACGGCATCCACGATGAACTCGCCGAGCTGTTCGCCGAGAACGAGAAGCTCTACGACTTCATTCATGCGCCGGTGCAGTCCGGCTCCGACGACGTACTCGAGGCGATGCGTCGGCAACATCACGTCGAGAAGTTCCGGGAGATCGTCGCGACGTTCGACGAACGGCTCGACCACTGGACGCTCTCGACGGATTTCATCGTTGGGTTCCCCACCGAGAGCCGATCCGACCACGAGTTGTCGATGGAACTGCTCGAGGAGTGCCGCCCCGAGAAGGTCAACATCACGCGGTTCTCCAAGCGGCCGGGAACGGACGCTGCCGAGATGAAGGGCCTCGGCGGGACGATCAAAAAGGAGCGCTCGAAGGCGATGACCGAGCTGAAGATGGAGATCGTCGGCGAGGCGTACGCCTCGATGGTCGGCGACCGGCGGGAAGTGCTCGTCGTCGAGGAGGGGACGGCCGACTCGGTGAAATGTCGCGATCCGGCCTATCGACAGGTGATCGTGACGAACGCGACCGACCGAGGGATCGAAGTCGGCGAGTTCCTCGACGTCGAGATCACGGCCGCGGAGACGGTGTACTGTTACGGGGAGCCGGTTTAGCCGGCCGCTCGCCACCGACGCCGGCGGCCACTACACCCGCCAGCGGTCGAAGGAGTCGCGCAACATCGCTCGAGGTCGCCCCACGAGAGGTCGATGCCAGGACGCCGCGTTCAGACCGTATCGTCGGCGTCCTTCCACTCGCCGATCCCCTCCGGATCGAGGTGAAGATGGACGTCGCCGACCGAGGTCAACCCCTGGAGCGAATCCACGAGCTCGGTTTCGATGTCGTGGGCCTCGACGAGCGTGAGCCCGCCGTCGACTTCGACGTGGGCTTCGACCTCCAGGCTCGTCCCGTCGTAGAAGATCGCCAGGTCGTGAACCCCTTTGACGGCCGGGTGGGCGCGGAGCGTCTCGACGATCCGCTCGCGCTCGGCGTCGGAGGGCGCGGCGCCGACGAGATACGTCACGTTCTCCCGACCGATCTCGACCCCCTGATAGACGACGAGCAGGCTGACGATCCCCCCGGCGACCGCGTCGAAGAGCGGATAGCCGACGAAGACGCCGAGAACGCCGACGAGCGCGGCGATCGACGTGTAAATGTCGTTCCGACAGTCGATCGCCAGCGCCTCGAGTGCGGCGGAGTCGACGGACCGGTTGACTTTCGTCGTGTACCAGTAGAGCACGTACATGTCGGCCATCGCGAAGAGCAACGCACCGATCAGGATCGGACTGAACACGACGTCGACGCCCTCGATCAATCCTGTGACGGACTCGTACAGCAAGTTCAACCCGAGAAGGACGATGACGGTGCCGACGAAAAGCGCCGCGAGCGGTTCGATGCGCTGGTGGCCGTGCGGGTGGTCCGGATCGGGTCCCGTGTAGACGCTCCGTCCCCAGACGAGAACGACGACGCTGGCGACGAGATCGGCGACGGAGTGAGCGGCGTCCGCGAGCAGGGCGACGGAGCCGAAGGCCAGCCCCACGGCCCCTTCGACGACGATCTTGAGCGCGTTTCCGATCGCGTTGACCGCGCTCGCACGGGTGAACCCGCGACGAGCCCGGTTTTGATCGGCGCCGCGCTCGCCCTGCACGCGCTGGCTCATACCGCACCAATTCGGAACGAATCGGATAAGTGATCGGATTAGCTGTCCCGAAGGGACGGATGTTTCGAGACTAATCGAGGGAGATCGTCACGGATCCGGATCCGCGGTCGTCGATCGTCGCCCCCTCCTGTTCGGCGAACGTCGCCTGTAGGCGGTCGTACGTCGCGGAGACGGCCTCGACGATCACCTTCGTCTCCGCACAGACCGGCATGAAGTTCGTGTCGCCGTGCCAGCGGGGAACGAGGTGGGTGTGGACGTGGTCACCGATGGAGCCACCGGCCGCCCGTCCGAGGTTGAGACCGGCGTTGATTCCCTCCGCGCCGAGACCCTCGTAGAGCGCGTCGACCGCACGTTGTTTCAGGCGGGCGTGATCCAGCAGCGCCTCGTCGTCGAGTTCCCGGAGATCGCCCGTGTGCGACCGCGGGATCACCATGACGTGACCGGGGTTGTACGGGTAGTTATTTAGCAGTACAAACGACCGATCGGTCTCGGCGACGACGAGCGCGTCACGGGCGTCGGGCTGTTCCGGAAGTGCACAGAACGGACAGCCCTCGATGTCGGCGTTTTTGTCGTCCCGCTTGACCCACTCGATCCGCCACGGCGCGAACAACTGCTCCATACTGGTGTCGTGAGGACGGCAGGTCAATAACGGTGTCCCGAATCGTCTATTTAAAACTGTTGGCCGTTCAGTCGGTGCTCGATTCGAGAGGGCCGCTACGATCCCGTTTTGAACTGTTTAAACCGTTTTCGTGGATTCGGACGGGAGTCACTCCATCCCGACTGAACGGTTGAAATTCGGAAGAACCGATTGCCGTTTTTATGCGACTATCCGAAGTACGACCGGTTGGCATGGCCACCAGCATTGACGACGGCGGCATGGTCGAACTCTGTGAGGAATGTGGCCGGGAGACGCCCCACGACGTCAACATCCGGCTTCTCACGGAGAGCAAAAAGGAGCAGAACGCCGAGTTCTCCCGAGAGCCCTACCGGGTGTCGACGTGCCGAATCTGCGGTACCGAGAGCACCCTTCGAATGAACAACGCGTAGCCTCAGAGCTCGTTGGGGGGATACGACCACGGTCGAACCCGCTCGAACGCCGCACTCGCTGCGAGCACTCGATCGTCCCGTCCGCGCGGCGCGACGATCTGGAGGCCGACCGGTAACCCGTCGACGAATCCGGCCGGCACCGACGCCGCGGGGTGACCCGTCAGGTTCAACGGCCACGTGAGCGCCCATCCGTGCAGCGGATCGATCGATTCACCCGCGATCGACGTCGGCTTCGTTTCCTTCTCGAACGGCGCCATCCCCAGCGTCGGCGTCACGAGCACGTCGTACTCCTCGAAGATGTCGTTGATCGCGTCGAAGGCGACCGTCCGGTCCCGCTCGGCCCGCCGGACGTCGAGCGGCGTGAGTTCGAGTGCCTTCTCGATTCGAGAGATCACTTCCGCCGTCACCTCCTCGCGCCGGTCGAGGAGGTCGATCCCCTCGTCTCGACGGAGATTGTCGTAGAGTCCGAGATACCGGTCCTGGAGGAGCGTCTCGATGGCGTCGTGTGGCGTCTCCCAGTCGTCGAACCCCGAGCCGATCCGGTCGACAGTCGCTCCCGCCTCCCGGAACCCGTCAGCGGCGTCGGCGACGACGTCCTGAACCGCCGAATCGACGGCGCAAACGCCGAGGTCGGGGCTGTAAGCGATCTCCAGATCGTCGACTCCGGCCCGGACCGACTCGACGTACTGTCCGGAGCGCTCCGGAAGCGAAAACGGCTCGTCGGGATGTGGACCGGCTATCACGTCGAGTACGAGCGCGGCGTCCTCGACGGATCTCGTCATCGGACCGACGAACGTGTAGGGGTGCGTGTTGACGAACGCGTCCGGTCGAGAGCCGAGCGGGACGCGACCGAAGTCCGGCATCAGCCCGTAGACGCCGCAGGCCGACGCCGGGATCCGGATCGAACCGGCCGCGTCCGATCCCTGCGCGATGGGGACCATTCCGGCAGCGAGGGCGGCGGCGCTACCGCCGGAGGAGCCGCCGGCCGTCCGAGTCGTGTTCCACGGATTGGCCGTCGCGCCCGCCACCTCGTTCACCGTCATCGGCTTCCGACCGAACTCCGGAGTGTTCGTCTTTCCGATGACGATGGCGCCGGCCGCTCGCAGCCGCTCGACGAGCGGATCGTCCGTTTCGGAGACGTTCTCGGAAAAAAGCGTCGAGCCGTACGTCGTCCGGACGCCGGCGACCTGCGTGAGATCCTTGATCGCCACCGGGATCCCGTGCAGCGGTCCGATCGGTTCGCCCGACTCCACGGCGGCTTCGGCCCGTTCGGCCTCCGCCAGCGCGTCATCGTCCCGAACCGTCACGAACGCGTTGATCTCGTCGTCGAGCGCGTCGATTCGCTCGAGGCAGGCTTCGAGAAGCGTCACCGGTGAGAGCGTCCCGCGGCGGATCCGGGCCACCAGCTCCGTCGCCGGGGTGTACGTGAGTTCCGTCGACATATCTCACGGTTTCGCTCGAAGTAGATAAACGCCCTGCCGATCGCGCTACGCCTGCTCGTCGCGGACCATCCGTTCGATCCGATCGAGACCGAGTTCGAGCCGATCAAGGCTGTTGGCGAAGCTCAGCCGGAGGAACCCCTCGCCGCCGCTGCCGAGCCCGCCTCCGGGCACTGTGACGACCTCGTAGTCGGCGAGGAGTCGTTCGGCGATTTCGCCACACGTGCCTTCGAGCTCGCGGACGTCGAGGAAGGCGTAGAAGCTCCCCTGGGTGTACGGTGCCGACACCACCGGCATCGACTCGATCCGGTCGTGGACGTAATCCCGCCGTTCGCGGAACGCCTCGTACATCTCCTCGATCGGCTCCTGGGTGCCGGTGAGGGCAGCGACGCCGGCGTGCTGTGAGACGCTCGAGGGTGAGGCTGTCGTGCCGGGATGGAGCTTGATCGCGGCGTCGATCAACGGGTCGGGACCGACGAGCCAACCGAGCCGCCAGCCGGTCATGGCGTGTTCCTTCGAGCAGGCGTTGATGAGTCCGACGTTTCCGGTGTCGAGTTCGGACGCGAGGCTCCGTCCCCGTTCCTCGAAATCCAGCCCGGAGTACACCTCGTCGAGAAGGACGTAGGTCCCGTGGTCGGCGGCCGCTTCGGCGACCGCTCGAACCGGTTCGGGCTCGTAGATCCGCCCGGTCGGATTGGACGGGGAGTTGACCACGACGCAGCCCGTGTCGTCGTTGATAGCTTCGATGACGGCGTCGGCGTCGAGTGCGAAGTCGTCCTCGGGCGAGAGCGGCACTTCGACCGTCTCGGCGCCGGCGAAGCCGATCTGCATGTCGTACTGTGGCCAGGCCGGCGTCGGTAACACGATCTCGTCACCGAAATCAGTCGTCGCGAGGAAGACGAGAAGGATCGCCTCCGACGCGCCGGCGACCGCGACGACGTTCTCCGGATCGACGTCGAGACCGTGATCCCGCGCGGATTTCTCGGCGACGGCTTCGCGGAACTCGATCGCGCCAGCGTTCGACGTGTAGTGGGTCGCGCCGCCGTGAGCCGCCTCCGCGGCGTGGTCGATGATGTGACCGGGCGTGTCGAAGTCCGGTTCGCCGATCTCCAGCCGGACGAGGTCACCGCCCTGCGCCTCTGCGAGGGAGTACATGTATCGAATCGCCGTCGGCTCGATCTTACGGGTCCGCTCGGATAGTTGCGGGGGGGTCCGTTCGGTCATACCGACTCCACTGAGCCAACCGCCATAAAACGAACCCTCGACGCGGAGTTATAAGCCGCCGCCGACGACGTTCCGGAGCTCGCTGCCTTCCTCGTGGGCACGGACGTTGTGGGCGACGATATCCGCGAGTCTCGGCCAGTGCTGTGGGGTGTGTCCACCGGTGTGTGGAGTGATGAGGACGTTCCCGAGCGTCCAGAGGGGGTGATCCTCGGGAAGCGGCTCCGGATCGGTGACGTCGAGCGCCGCACCACGTATCGCGTTCTTCTGGAGGGCGGTGACGAGTGCGTCGGTGTCGACGATCGGGCCGCGGGCCATGTTGACCAGAACGGAGTGGGGCTCCATCGTCGCGAACGCCTCGGCGTCGATCAACCCGCGAGTGGTCTCGGTCAGCGGACAGGCAATTACGACGTAGTCGCTCCGTGCGAGCGCGCCGTGAACCGCCTCGGGTTCGTAGCCGACCACCTCGTCGGTCGGCGTCTCCTTCTCCGGGGAGTGTCTGACGGCGATCGTCTCGACGCCGAACCCCTGCAGGCGCTCGGTCACGGCGTGGCCGATCGATCCCATTCCGACGATCGTCACCGTCGAATCGCCCAGTTCGCGGGACTGGAAATGTCGCCACTCGCGTCGACGCTGGCGGCGATACCCCTCGTGAAGATCGCGGGCGAACGCGAGCATCCAGCCGATCGCCTGCTCGGCGAGTCCTGGCGCGTGAATGCCGCCGGCGTTCGTCACCGTGACGCCGCGGGCTTCGAGCGCCTCGATGGGAAGATGTCCGACTCCCGAGAACGCACAGCAGAACAGCTCCAGCGCCTCGGCCTCCTCGAGCAATTCCTCGTCGATCCGGACGCCCGTCGCGACGGGCGCCGAGGCTATCAGCTCCCGTTCCTCACCGGGCGTTCGTGCGCGCCGTACGTCGTACTCTCGAAGCCGCTCTCGAAGCGCCTCGGCGTACGGTTCCGTCGAGATACCCTCCGTCCCTTCCCGCAGGACGAGTAGATCAGGTGCCATACACCAACGGCAGTACCAGCGGTGTTTACCCCTTCGACGGCGGCAAAGATATCGGTTTCCGGCGCTCGATCCGGATCAGTCGATCCGTTCGGCGGCGTTTTTCTCGATCAGGACGTTCGCGTTCGGCTCCGGCAGCGTCACGACGTCCTCGGTGCCGAGCTCGTAATCCCGGTTGTCGGCACCGACCATCTCCCCGATCTCTCGGGTGATCCGGACGACCGTGCGCGGAACGCCGGGGACGTCGCCGCTATCGGAATCGCCGTCCGTTTCCGGCTTCTCGCGGTCGGTCTCCGAACTCTCCTCGGTCGTCTCCGGGGATGGAGACGCCGCGTCCGGCGGAGGGCGCTCCGGCGGCACCTCGACAGGTGCCGCGTCGGGCTCGTCCTCGGCTGTAGGTTCCGTCGACTCCGCCGTATCGGACGCACCACCCATCAGCTCCGCCGCGTCGAGATCCGGCGGCGACTCGGTCGATGGCTCGGGCGTCGATCGGGACGCCGACGTCGGGGCAAGTTCCTCCGTCTCGTCGGTGATCGTACAGGAAACGTTCGGAGCGTCCCCGTCGAGCACCGAGAGGACTGCCTCGCGGTTCTCCTCGATCAGCGAGACGAGGCTCTCGAAGAGCTGCTCCTCCTCGGCAGTCAACCCGTCGTCCTCGACGGGCATCCCTGCAGCGGCGATCGAGGCTTTCTTCACCACCTTCCCGACCCGCCGCTCGTAGATCGCCTCGACAGTCGACTCGGCCGTTTCGATGTCGTCGGTGAGGTGGCGAACCTCCGACGAGGAGAACGGATCGTCCGCGCGCTCGACGGCGCGAGCCCGTTCGTTCTGTAACTCCGCGATGAACTCCCCGACGTCGGCGTAGAACGAAGAGCGCAGGTGCTGGAGGTCGCTCGATTGTCGCTCCCGCGCCTGTACGGACTGGAGTTCGTCGAGATTCATTCTCCTGCTTTCGTCGCGTGTCCGCGGGCCATCGCGAACACGCCAACGTGTTCCGGCACCGACTGAACACCCTCCGTGAGCCTAAAGCTTTCCCCACCGAGTTCGACAGTTGTCGGCTCCTGGACGAAGATCGCGATGTCGTTGTCGAGAAACGTTTCGGGGACTGCGTCGACGAGTGGATCGAACGACGCTAACTCCCCGCGGTCGATCCGCTGGACGGCCAACCCGCTCCCCCCGTGGAGGCTTCCGGGGAGACGGATGAGCCGGTTGACGTCGGTCGTCACCGGTTCGTCTATCGGCGCGGACTCCTCTGCGATCGTCCGCTCGAACAGCGCCTTCGAGATGCTGTACACCGCCGAGTGAACGTCGACGTTCCCCTCCCGGATCGCCTCGCGGTTCTCCCGTGCGGCGCGAAGCACCGCGCTCGCCTTCCCCTCCCCGACGCGGTCGAACGTCTGGAGCCGCTCCATGGCCGCCGACTCCTCGAGCTCGAGCAGTTCGGTGACGAACGCCTCGAGCCGGCGGTTGGTACGCCCGGCCCAGCCACCGTCCGGGAGCGTTCGCTTCTGTGCCGGCGACGATCTCCCGGCGGTACCCGCGACCGACTCGTGACGGAGCACGTCGTCGAACTCGATTCCCTCCCCCAGAACGTAGTCGACGATCTCCCGACGGGCCGATCGGTTCAATCCGAGGACGTCGTCCCGACGGACGTGGACGTGGTAGCCGCGGCCGCCGGAGAAGACGACTGTCGGGTCGACGAAACCGAAGTCGCTCTCGAGGAGGTCGAGAAGCCGAAGGAGGGCGTCCTTGCAGACCTCGAGCATCTCCGCGTAGCTGTCCGCCTCCGGGTCGACGTTCGGAAGGTGGTCAGCGTCCAGATCGAAGACGAGGTCGGAGCCGCGCCACCCCTTCGCGCCCATGCTGTTCGCGTTCGGATCGTCGTACCGGCCGGCCGAGAAGTAAACGTGCCGGGGGCGTTCTCCGGCGAGGAAATCACCGAGATCACCGCCGCCGACCAGGTCGATGTGGGCGTTGTGGCGAACCATCGTCGTTCCGCCCGAACTCCAGGTGATATACCCCCACTCGCGTTCGTTCGCGGCCGGCGGCGGCGAGATGGTCGTTCGACGGTAGTGATCGCCGAACCGACCCTTCAGATACTCCCGTGTGCGGCCGTCCATGGGCGCCGTTCGACGGTCCGCCGAAAAAGGTTTGCTACCCGCCCCGAACGATGCGGGAGAGTTTGCTCGCCAACCCGCCATCGCCGAGACGGAGATAGTAGGCGTCGCCGCGGTCCTCGTAGTAGCTTTCGACCCGGCGCTGGATCTCGAAGCCGAGGTGCTCGTAAAAGCCGAGCGCGCGGTCGTTCGTCGTCCGCGCATGACACGTGACCGAGCTGTGATCCTCGGCGACGGCACCGACGAGTCGCCGCCCGAGCCCCTCTCCGCGGTAGTCGGGGTCGACGGCGAGAAAGAGGAGGTAGCCGTCCCGACGGGTCGCCGCGAAGCCGAGCAGCCGCTCGTCGACACCGGGTTCGACGAGGGCGTAGACGGACGAGCGACGGTAGGCCTCGGTGAAGAAGCCGCGTCGCTGCTTGAGGACGCCCTCCTCGCGTCGGATGCGCTCCTTCAGCGCCCACGCGACCTCGACGAGGCTGTCGTCACCCGGGCTGATGACCCTGAGGTCGATGGTGACACTCACTGACACGTAGTTGTAGGTGATCGAATATAACTCCACCGCAGTGGCCCGCAAGGCTTTCCTCAATCGCGGTGAGAGGTTGATTCCATGCCGTCCGCGCCGGCAGACCTCGAGGCTGCTGAGGAGCTAGTGGCCGAACGCCCGGGACCGAAGGAGATCCTTCGGCGATCGTTCATCTCGGGGCTCGCCGTACTGCTCCCGCTCGTCGTCACGCTGTTCGTCATCTCGTTCGTCGTCGGGTTCCTCGCCAACACCCTCGATCCACTCGTCGCAGTCCTCCAGGAGACCCCGTACTTCGGGCCAGGAAGCGACGGGATCATTCTCGCGCTCTCGATTTTCTCGTTCGTCTGTATCGTCGTCCTCATCGGGATCGTCGCCGAGTTCGGTACCGAGAGCGGAAAGCTCAGCCGCCAGTTCGACGAGTTCATGGAATCGATCCCGGGAGTCGGCTCGGTCTACACGAGTTTCAACCGAATGAGTGAACTGCTCCTCGACTCAGACACGGACAGCTTCCAGGAGGTCAAACTCGTCGAGTACCCGGGAGCCGACTCCTACGTGGTCGCGTTCAAAACCGCAGAGACGGCGGACGCTATCACCGACGCGACCGGAAACGACGATATGGTGACGCTGTTCATGCCGATGGCACCGAATCCAGTAATGGGCGGGTTTGTCATCCACGTCTCGACGGAGCGCGTCGTCGACGTCGATCTCACGGTCGAGCAGGGGGTTCGCTCGATCGTCACCTCCGGCGTCGCCGTCGGCGACACGGACGTCGACGGGCTATCGGAGGCGCAGATGCGGGGGTTGAGCCACGTTCAACCGGCAGATTCGTCCGGACCGCCCGAGGACGGCTTCGACGCCGGTCCCGACCAAGGCAAGGAGGAGAGATGACGTTCGAGCTACAGGCCCACACAGCGGACATCGCCGTGGAGGCGACCGCCTCGACGCTCTCGGAGCTTTTCGCCGCCGTCGCCAGCGGCCTCACGGCGGCACACTGCGAGTCGCTCGTCGACGGCGGCGAGACGTTCGAGCTGACTGTGACCGCCGAAAGCCGCGAAGCGCTCCTCTTCGACTACCTCGACGAGTTGATCTACCGGCGTGACGTCGAGGAGGTGCTGCCCGCGGATCACGACGTGACGATCGACGACGAGTGGAGCCTCACAGGGACGTTTCGGGGAATCCCGCTCGACGCGCTCGAGGCACGGGAGATCAAAGCCGTGACCTACTCGGAGATGGAGATCGAGGAAACCGCCGACGGCTGGCGCGCACGCGTCGTCTTCGACGTCTGACAGTCGGAAGTTAGCGGTTGAAATCGAACCGGACGTTCGAGGCGGACACCGCCGGGTCGAGCTCGTCGCCGTCCTCGAATCGCACGAAGCTCAGATAGTACGGTTCGCCGCACCCCTCCCCGTCCGTCTCCGCGGCACCGCAGACGATGACGACACCGTCGGCGTGCTCGTAGGGTCGCTGTAGTTGCCGGTTGGCGTCGCCGTACGGATCGTACGCGTCGGCGTACGTCCATCCCTCGAGCGGCTCAGGCGTAACGCATTTGTCCGCGAGATAGGCGTCGCGCTCGAGTTTGGCGAGCGCACCGCAGCGAGGACAGTAATAGGAGACCGTAACCATACCGACGTATCGGTGTTCGCGGAACAAAGCTCCGTCGGGTGGCCGAAGACCATAAACGCTTACCGCGAGAAGTCGGTGCATGATCGACGAGACTGTCGAGGAGATTCGCGAGATGCAGACCCATTCGTCGTCGGTCGTCGCGGTGAAGGCCGCCGAGGCGCTCCGGGAGCTCTCGAACCGGGAGTTCGCGAGCATCGAGGAGTACGAACGGTCGCTCGATCGAAACAGCCGCGCCCTCCGACGGGCTCAGCCGTCACACGCCTCGCTGCACACGACACAGCGGGAGATCGTCCAGCGAGTTCAGGACGCCGCTCCCGAGACGGTCGAAGGAGCCAAGCGCGCGACCGAGGACGCCATCGATGCGGTCGTCGAGGAGGTAAAGCGCGCAAAGCGGGACGCTGCCGCGAACGCTGTCGAGTTGCTCCCGGACGGCACGGTCGTTCTCACCCACGACTACTCGTCGACGGTGCTGGAGGCGATCGAGATGGCGGCCCAGGAGGGCCGACACCTGACCGTCTACGTGACCGAGGCGAGACCCCGATTTCTGGGTCGGAAGACCGCACGCACGCTCGCACGGGTCGACCGCGTGGAAACGCACTTGATCGTCGACAGCGCCGCCGGCCACTTCCTCGGCGAATGCGATCGCGTTCTCGTCGGAATGGACTGTATCGTCGACGACACGCTCTACAATCGAGTCGGGACGTTCCCGATATCGGCCACCGCAACCGAACTAGCCGTCCCGGTGTCGGTGGTCGGATCGAGCGCGAAGCTCATCGAGGACGGATTCGCCTTCGAGAACGACCACCGACCGATCAGCGAAGTGATACTCGAGCCGCCGGTCGGATTCGAGGTCGAGAATCCGGCGTACGACGCGACACCGACGCATCTGCTGGATAGCGTCGTCACCGATAACGGAATCGAGACGGTTTAAGCCAGCAGGCAGAATCGCGGCTGACTAACGAGGGTGTACCCACAGTCGGGACATTCGAGCGTCGTGCGGTCACCGTCCTGCCGTGAGACGGCCCAGTCGCCGCCGGGCGGCGACTGGTGATCGCACTCCGGACAGAACAACACCGCCTTGCGACTCGGCGTCCCACCGGGCGTCGTTGTTGTCATCGATTGGTGGTAAGTACTGGAAAGTTAAAAGGCTGCTGGGCGAGAACCGGTAAAACGCGGGAATACTGGCTTCAAACCGTCTGAAGATAATGTTTTATCATCTTCGATAGATCCCGTGAGGCTTATAAATCGTGATCGGTCGAGTCAGCTCACTGGAACGTCCGGCTGATCTCCGGCTCGTCGGGCTCGTTGCTGACAGTGAGCTTCTCCTCGAGCTGCTCGTAGCGCTCGCGAGTCTGATCGTCGACGCTCGGTCCGACTTCGTCGATCGCCTGATCGAAGTGATCGGTGGTAATGCGAACGTTTCCGACGCTCGTCGCAGCGTCCTCCGGATCGACGCTGTGGATGAACTCCCGCGTCGCCGCCATCGAGGCCTCGCGACAGACGGCCTCGATGTCCGCACCGACGTAGCCGTCCGTCCGTGCCGCCAGTTCGTCGAGGTCGACGTCGTCGGCCAGCGGCTTGTTCCGAGTGTGGACCTCGAAGACCGCGCGCCGAGCTGCCTCGTCGGGGACGGGAACGTGGATGTGACGGTCGAGGCGACCGGGGCGGAGCAGCGCCGAGTCGATGAGATCCGGTCGGTTCGTCGTCGCGAGGACGACGACGTCCTCCAGCTCCTCGAGCCCGTCGAGTTCGGTCAAGAGCTGGGAGACGACCCGCTCGCCGACGCCGGAGTCGCCCATCCGTCGGCCGCGCTCGCCGGCGATCGAGTCGATCTCGTCGAAGAAGACGACCGTCGGTGCGTTCGAGCGTGCCTTCTCGAACACCTCCCGGACGCCCTTCTCGGATTCGCCGACGTATTTGTTGAGTAGCTCCGGGCCCTTGATCGAGATGAAGTTCGACTGGGCTTCGTTGGCGATCGCCTTGGCGATGAGCGTCTTCCCGGTCCCGGGTGGTCCGTAGAGGAGCGCCCCCTTCGCCGCCGTCAGATCCATCGTCTCGAAGACGTCGGGGTATTCGAGGGGCCACTGGATCGTCTCGCGGAGCCGATCTTTGGTGTCGTCGAGTCCACCGACGCTGTCCCACGTGACGTCGGGGACTTCGACGAACACCTCCCGCATCGCCGAGGGCGTGACGTCCTTCAACGCCTCCTTGAAGTCCGTCTCGGTGACCTTCATCGAGTCGAGGATCTCCGCGTCGATCTCGTCGGACTCGAGGTCGATCTCCGGGCGTACTCGTCGGAGCGCGTTCATCGCGGCTTCCTTCGTCAACGACTCGAGATCGGCCCCCACGAAGCCGTGGGTGTTCTCGGCGTACTGATCGAGATCGATCCCGTCGACGAGCGGCATCCCACGGGTGTGGACCTGCAGAATCTCCTTTCGGCCGTCCTTGTCCGGAACGCCGATCTCGATCTCCCGATCGAATCGGCCACCGCGGCGCAGCGCCGGGTCCAGCGAATCGACGCGGTTCGTCGCACCGATGACGATGACGTCACCCCGCTCCTCCAAGCCGTCCATCAACGAGAGCAGCTGAGCGACGACGCGGCGCTCGACGTCACCGCTGGTCTCGCCGCGCTTCGGGGCGATCGAGTCCAGTTCGTCGATGAAGACGACCGCCGGCGCGTTCTCCTCGGCCTCCTCGAACACCTCACGGAGTTGCTCCTCGCTCTCGCCGTAATATTTCGACATGATCTCCGGCCCGGAGATGTCGGTAAAGTGGGCGTCGATCTCGGTGGCGACGGCCTTCGCCATCAGCGTCTTCCCGGTTCCGGGCGGACCGTGGAGCAGGACCCCCTTCGGCGGTTCGATACCGAGCTGTTGGAACAGCTCGGGATGCCGCATGGGCAGTTCGATCATCTCGCGGACCTGCTCGAGTTCGTCGTCGAGACCACCGATGTCCTCGTAGGTGACCGAGGGAGTGCTGCTCGCGCCGGCGGCAGCACCTCCGGCGGAGTCGACGATCTGCTCGGCCGGTTTCTCGCTGATGTCGATCTCGGTGGAGTCGGTAACGACGACCGTTCCGTCGGGCTCCGTGCCGGCGATCTTCAGCGGGATCCGCTGGCCGGAGCGCGAGGAAAGCGGGCCGAGTCCGAGCGAGAACGGGACGTTCTGTCCCTGCGTCACCGCCTGTCCGCTCAGTTTATCCCGGATGTGAGGACCGATGTTCCCCCGAATGCGGAGGTTCTGCGGGAGGGCGACGGTGACGCTCTTGGCGGGGTTTACGTCCGCAGCCTCGACGGTGACTCGATCGTCGATACCGGCACCGATCTCGCTTCGAAGCCGACCGTCGATACGGATGACGCCGCGTCCCTCGTCTTCGGGGTAGCCGGGCCAGACGCGCGCGACGGCACGGGCGCCATCGCCGTCCTCGATCACGATGTAATCGCCGTTCTCGAGATCGAGTTCCGACATCGCCGCTCGGTCGATGGCCGCGAGTCCGCGACCGGCGTCCTTCTGCTTCAGTGGCTTAACAGTTAATCTCATGAGCTCACCTCGGCAGTTACGACGCCGTTGTTCATAGTAACATGGGACTCTCCCGACGGCAGCTCGATCTCGTACTGTCGATCACCGATAACGACGATCACCGTTCCGTCGACCACGTCGACTGCACCATCGGTCGCACCGAAATCCGCGACCAGAACGAGTTCGTCGTCGTACTCGTACTGGCGGACGATACCGTCCCCGATATCGTGCTGGAGCTGATGTCTTCCATTCATACTAACACGAGGTTAGTCGTATAGATATATAAGTCTTTCTCTAGTCAAACCGCAATACATCGTTGGGATACGTAGAAGTAGTAGAATTGTGGTTCAGGAGATAGACGAGATCGAATCCAGCCGCTAGCAATGTGGGAGGGATCCCCCGACGAACCGGGTCGGATGACAACCGATTTCCCTGCGTTCGCGTAAGTCACTGCATGAACGTCCGATCCATAGCGGATCTCACAGCGACCGAACGGGCCTCACTCTTCGATCGGGACGCCGGCGTCGGGGAGGTTCGGGAAACGGTCGAAGAGATCATCGACCGCGTCAGATCGGAAGGCGACGCAGCCTTGCGATCGTACGCCAGCAAGTTCGACGGGGTAGAGATCGGTGCGATCGAGGTCACAGACCAGCTCGAGCGCACCACCGAAACGATCGACGGAGATATTCTCGCCGCGATAGAACACGCCGCGGAGAACATCGAAGCGTTCCACGAGCGGCAGCTTCCGGCGGACTGGCGCGACAGCTTCGGTGGCAGAGAGCTCGGCCGCCGATACCGACCCATCGAACGCGTCGGCGTCTACGCACCCGGCGGCACTGCGGCGTACCCCTCCAGCGTGTTGATGGGCGTAATCCCTGCAAAAGTCGCCGGCGTCGAGCACGTCGCGGTTGCGACCCCACCAGCGGACGAACTCCCGCCGGCGACGCTGGCCGCAGCTTCCGTTGCCAGTGCCGATGCAGTGTATCAGATTGGCGGCGCACAGGCGATCGCGGCGCTCGCCTACGGCACCGAAACCGTCTCTCCGACACAGAAGATCGTCGGACCGGGAAACCGGTTCGTTACCGCAGCGAAAGCTGCCGTCCGAGGCGATTGCGAGATAGAATTTCTCGCCGGTCCCTCGGAGATACTCGTCATCTGCGACGGGAGCGCCGACCCCGAACTCGTCGCCGCCGATCTGGTTGCACAGGCCGAACACGACGAGAACGCGTCGGCCGTCTGCGTGACGGACGACGAGGAGATGGCTGCGGCAGTTGCAGCCGAGATCGAGCGACAGATCCAACTGCGCGAGCGACAGGCAGTGATCGAGGCTGCACTCGGCAGCGACGCCTCCGGAGTTCTCCTCGCCCGTTCGCTCTCGGAGGCCGTGCTCTTCGCCGAAGAGTACGCGGCCGAACACCTCTCGATACAGACGGCGGACGACGAGGCGCTGCTCGACCGGATCGATTCGGCCGGGAGCGTCTTCCTCGGGCCGTACTCCCCAGTCGCGGCGGGTGACTACGCGACCGGTCCGAATCACGTTCTTCCGACGGGCGGGCTGGCGAAAGTCGCCGGCGGACTCTCCGTCGAGGAGTTCCTCCGCTCGACGACGATTCAGAAGCTCGACCGCGACGCCCTCTCGGATCTCCACGAGACCGTGGCGACGCTCGCCCGTACCGAAGGCCTCGAAGCTCACGCCGAAAGCGTCGACACGCGGTTTCGAAACCGCGAGTGACGAGAGGTGGACGCGATCGTCATCGAGCCCACGTTCGGGAGTACGGCGAAGCGAATAATTGAGAGCGCCGACGCCCCGGTCGTGGTCGTCCCGCCAACGACCGACTGACACTTAAGACAGGGGACGTTGAAAGCCGATCATGGAGATAGTCGTCCTTCGAAAGAGCGCTCACGGTATTCCGACGACGGAGTACGTCTCGGAGCTACAGACGCGGCTTCCAGAGCACACGGTTCGGTTCGCGGACACGCCCGAGCGGGAACGGACGTTCGCCGAATCCGCGGACGTCATCACTGGTATAACCATCGACGAGACGGTGGTCGAACGGGCCGAACAGTTGGAGCTGTTCGCCTGCGTCTACGCGGGAACGGGACACCTGCCGCGTGAGGCGCTCAGCGAACAGGGTGCGGTGATAACCAGTGCGGCAGGCGTCCACACGTCGAACGCTGCCGAACACGCGATCGGTGCGATCCTGACGTTCGCACGCCGGTTCCACGAGGCGGTCAGATCCGACAGCTGGCAGCCGATCTCGCCGAGCGAACTCGCCGACTCGACGGTGACGATCGTCGGACTCGGTGCGATCGGTGGAGGAATCGCACGTCGCCTAGAGCCGTTCGACGCGAGGACGATCGGCGTCCGTCGACGACCGGAAGATGGGGGACCAGCCGACGAAGTGATCGGAGCGGACGAGCTCCACGACGCGTTAGCCGAAACGGACTTTCTCGTATTGGCTTGCCCGCTGACCGACGCCACCCACGGACTGATCAGCGAGGAGGAACTGGTGACGCTCCCTCCGGACGCCGTCGTCGTAAATATCGCCAGGGGGCCCGTCGTCGACACGACGGCGTTACTCAAAGCGCTGCAGGAAGGTGAGATCGGTGGGGCTGCGCTCGACGTCACCGATCCCGAGCCGTTACCGTCGGACCACCCGCTCTGGGATCTCGACGAAGTCATCATCACTCCCCATAACGCCGGAGCAACGCCACGGTATTACGAGCGACTGGCCGACATCGTGGCGGATAACGTCGAGCGACTCGATTCGGGAGAACCGCTTCGAAACCTCGTTAGCGTCGGTGACGACTAATCGAGTGGCGCGACGAGCTCAATCACGTGGCCGTCGGGATCTTCGAGAAACGCCGTTCTGGCACCGGCCTCCGGCTGATCACCGGGAGCCTTGACGACACCGAAGTTGTCGATCGCCTCGAAGGCTTCGTCGACGTCGTCGACCCCGACCGCGAGATGATCCCACAGGTCGCCTTTCTCGTTCGGTTCGACGCCATCCGTTTCCGAGAGCTGGATCTCGACGCCGTTCTCGTCTGCGACGTAGCGGTTCGTCGTCCCGTCGGCTTCGAATCCCCACGACTCCTCGAAGCCGAGATTCTCCGTGTACCACTCGACCGACGTCTCGACGTCCGTAACGTTCAGACAGGTGTGTATGATCTGCATACACAAATCCCACGTTCGACCGATATAATGGCGGTGGTATCGGCAGGATACTACAGGAGGAGACCGAGTCCGAACAGTACACCAGCAACGACGGTCGAGAGGCCGACAGCACGAAGGAGGTCCCCTCTCGAGATCACGGGCGGAAGGGTAGCCGATCGGGCGTCGGAGCGATGCTTTTCGATCGCGATCACGTATCCGAGCGTTCCGAGGAAGACGCCGATTCCGAGGGAGCTACACAGCGTCGTCGGGAGTGTAGAGAGCGATCCGGAGACGAACAGATCGGCGAGACGACCGGCGGCAGGTATCGAACCCATCGTCCAACTGGCGAGGAGTCCACCGTTGAGATATCCAACAACGAACGAGAAGAGTACGCCGGTGAACACGCCGATCGCGACGTAGAGTCGGTACTGCGTTGTAGAGAGATCAGTGAGACTCACCCGACCAGCCTCGAGACCGATGACCAGCAGAGAGAGCCCGATCGAGAGACCGCATAGATATCCGGTTAAACGTGGTGACCGACCGAGTAGAACTGCGCGCATATCCGGCGTACGACCTACCCCTACACGACGGTTGCGATCGTGGCGAACAGACGGAGCACGTCCGGACGACCGACGGCCGTGCTCCGCGCTCCCGCCTCGGCGGCCGTCGGCGACTCACTACCGCACAGGTCGTGTGGCCGCGTTTTAA
>SKTU01000084.1 GCA_007122455.1 Haloarculaceae archaeon
CCGTTGCCGTTGCCATTGCCGTTGCCGTTGCCATTGCCGTTGCCATTGCCGTTACCGTCGTCCGGATCGTCCCCAGTACAGCCGGCCAGTGCACCCAGCGCTCCGATGGAGCCGATCGACTTCAAGTACCATCGCCGATTACGTTTGCTTCGTTTCATATTTTTCCGTGTGACAAGCTGTCACACTACCGCTGGGTGGTCGGTTCTATTAAGTTTTATCCCTGTCATGTACTATCGGTTTAAAACTAAAATGTCGTCATTCGTTGTTGCAGTATGTCGGTAGCGTTCGAAAGAACAACCAGGACGGTTTCCTTACATAAATCCGACCAAGAATGTCGAGAGGCTCGGGAAGAGAATCACGAGCAGGAGTGTGAAGAGTACCGGGATATAAAACGGAATCACGGCCAGGATAACTTCTTCGAGCGTCGCGTCAGTCACTTTCTCGAGGACGAAGATCCCACCACCGACGGGAGGCGTGATCAAGCCGAACATGAGCGAGAGAACCATCACGATGCCGAAGTAGATCGGGTCGATGCCGAGCGGTCCGAGCGTCGGTAGCAAGATGGGAACGAGTAGCGCAATAGCCGATAGTTTCTCCATGAAGGTTCCGAGTATGATAAAGGAACCGGCGAGGATGATCATGATCAGAACCGTGTTTTCGGTCAAACCTAACAGCGCATCCGCGATCAGCAATGGAAGCCGGAGCTGAATGGCCACGAAGCTGTATATTCCGGCCGCAGCGATGATGAAAACGATAGCGAACGTTTCCACCGTTCCGAACTTCATTTCGTTGTAGATGTCGGAGAGGGACAGTTTTCCGCGTTTGATCCCGACGATGACAACGTACAGCAGCGCGATTGCTCCCGCCTCCGTTGCCGTGAACCACCCTCCAAGAATACCGACGATTATGAAGACGGGGATGAACAGCGCCGGTAGCGCCTCCCAGAACGTGTGCCAGATTTCGCTTACGTCGAATCCTTCAGCAACTTCGTATCCACGTCTGTAAGCGATGAAATAGACGAACAGCATCAACACACCGGCGAGTAAGAAGGCGGGAATGATGCCTGCAAGGAACATCGCACCGATAGACACCTCGGCGAGAACCGCGTACACGATGATGGGGACGCTCGGTGGCATGATCGGACCGATGATCGACGACGTGGACGTGATACCGAGGGAGAGATCCTTGTCGTAGCCGTACTCCCGCATCGCCGTGTACTCGATTCGCCCCAGCCCGGCGACGTCCGCGACCGCAAGCCCGGACATGCCCGAGAACACCAGGCTCGCCACGACGTTCACCTGTCCCAGTCCGCCGCGGATGTGCCCGACGAGGGACATCGCGAAGTCGAAAACTTCCTCGGTGAGTCCGAAGGCGTTCATCAGGCGTCCGAGCATGAGATAGAACGGGAATGCGAGGAGAGTGAAGCTGTTGAGCGAAAAGAACATGTTGTTCGTGACGACTCGAAGGCTGAAATCGACCCACGGTGTAAAGAACATGATGAAGAGTGAAGTGACACCCATCGCCACTGCGATGGGAACGCCAAGCAGTATCAGGAGAAACAGTAACCCGAGAAACACCGTCAGGATCAGCAAGATACTCGGATCTTCGAGCATTATTCGGATCGCTCCGTGCTACCGTATTTGGCCGCGATCGACCATTTCTCCTCCACTTTCGTCCCGATCCCCGAATAGCGATACAGGTTTATTATCTCGTATAAGATCGCGATAGCGATGCCGATCGTGATTGTGAGGTAGATCACACCACCTCCCGGAAGGAATCCCAATCCACCGATATGGGTGTCCCAGTTGTTCACGGTCCAGTAGGCCATCCCGACGAAAGCGAACGCGAGAAAAACGATATTAAACACCGTAACTATCGACCGCTGAGCGGCGTACGCTTGCGGCCACCGATCTTCGATCATTCGTGGAATCAAATCGATAGTAATGTGTTCCGAATTACGTGATGCGACGGCGACCCCCCAGAACGTCGCGATGATAAACAGATGTCTGGCTGCAGGTTCCGTCCAGTGAACGACGAAGTCGAAGCCGAAATACGTCCGGACGTTTCGGGCAACTGTTTGATGCGTGGCCAACACAATTATAAGTAGCATAAAGATCGTGGAGATATGGACGACTGCCCGATCAACGATATTCGACTCACTGAGATCGAGGGATTGATCGACATCCATACGCCTAAAGCAAACTCAAGATATTAAGAAATTTTCGTATGTTAAATATCGGGAATATTCGAGATATGTACATTACACCACTCGGAGTGACGGCAGCGCTCGATTCGAGATACTCAATCGTCAGCGCTCTCGTCAGATGCTCGCAGCTTCTCAGGTTCGTTCCGTGACCCGAGTTGCCGAGCTCCGTCGGACGGCGGTAGTTACGGTACGGACAGCTCCGAGACGAGTTCCGCGAGGTCGGAAACAGTGCTGTCCGGGGCGCTCCCGAACGTCTCCCACGGGTTCCCGCGCCGATTCACCCACACGCCGTCCATCCCGGCGTTCATGGCGCCCGAAACATCGTACCACGGCGTGGCAACGTGGGTAATGTGATCTAGCGGCGCTCCAGTCCGTTCGGAGACGTGTTCGTAAAACGCAACGGACGGTTTGTACGTCCGAATCTCGTTTGCGCTGATGGTGTCCGTGACGTATTCGTCGACGTCTGCACGCGAAACGATCGACTCCAGCAGGTCCGACGTCCCGTTAGAGGCGATGTACAGTTCGTAGCCGTCACTGTACAGTTGAGCCATACACGGCGTCACGTCGTCGAAGATTCGCAGTTCGTGGAACTCGGCGATGGCGTTGTCGACATCCGACCGAGAGAGTTCGACGTCGTGCAACTCGAGCGCGTACGTGAGGGCGTCTCGCGTCGTCTCCAGGTACGTACCGTACTCCTCGGTGAAGTTGCACATCATTCGGTAGGCGACGGCGCGGGAGCGCCAGCACGCCACCACCGGATCAGGATCGTCGGTGTAGGGCTCGAGCGCCCGCTCCATCGCACCCAGTGCATCGACGAGCGTCGTGAACGAATCGAACGTGATGACGTTTCGACCGGAAGCCTGCTTGGACATGGTCCGTAATTCGAGAAGCGTCACTAAAACGTGTCGTGTCCGTAGCTAACACGTCGATAATCCGGCTCGACGCCCACCGACGGTCCCGAACTCGGAGTGGGATCAGTCCAGTAGCCGTTCCGCGTTCGCGTTGACCGCTTCGAACGTCTCCTCGAGCATTCGCTCCTCGGACGAGGAGAGCGTTTCGAGCGGGGCGACCGGCTGTCCGACGTCAATGCCGCGGAGGCCGACGCAGTATTTGATCGCCGCGGGTACCGACACCTCGCTGAAGCAGAGCCGGAACGGCGTGACGACACCGAGAGTGAGTTCCAGTACGCGATCCGCGTCGCCGGCCTCGTGGGCCGCGTATATTTCCCGCATCACGCCGGGAAAGACGTTCGACGTTGCGGAGATCATCCCCGCGCCCCCCGCACCGAGCGAGAGGGGATTGTGATCGGTACACCCCTGGATGACGTCGAAGGAGTCCGGCGTCTGCTCGATGAGTTGATAGTGGTAGGCGAAGTCGCCGGAGGAGTCCTTGATGCCGACGATGTTCTCGTGGTCGGCGAGTGTCGCAACGGTCTCCGGTGGGAGATCCTGGCCGGTGACCTGGGGGATGTGGTAGAGCAGGATCGGGATCGACGCCTCGTCCGCAACGGCTTCGAAGAACTCCCGAAGCCCCGACGAGGGGGCGCGGTGGTAGTAGGGGGTGACGACGGCCGCGACGTCGGCGCCGGCGTCGACCGCGTCGTCGACGTACTGAACGACGTCGGGAACGTTCGTTCCGCCACAGCCGGCGAGGACGGGAACGGAAGCGGTGTCCGCGACGACGCGGATCGCAGTTGCACGCTGCTCGCGGCTGTAGTTCGGGAACTCACCGGTCGTTCCCAGCGGCATGAGCGCGTCGCTCCCCTCACTGATCAAATAGTCGGTGAACTCGGCGAGCTCGTCGGTCCTGATTTCGCCGCTTCGCTCGGACGGGGTTGCCATCGGAACGGCCGAACCGTGGATGTCCATGAATGGTTTGTTTCGTCACGGGTAGATATAGGTTGCTGCTCTCAAATGAGGATGCTTCGCTAACGATCCAAAAACAGATGCTGCGGACCATCGAAGTCGCTGGACAAAGACACGTACGTCAGAAAGATGTTTGTGATCGACAAACACAAATGGAGTGACCCATGAGCTCGAAAGTGGCTATCCTCGCAGTGTACCCGAATCTTCGAGGCCGGGTAAAGTAATCCCAGTATACGGATCTCGAGTGGAGTTCACGGTGAGCAAACAATAAAGTAGCACGAACGACCATACCGACGTATGAATCAGAACGGAGGTCGATCAGTGAAGTCGGTTGACCTGACGTGTAGCATCCTGCGGGCGCTCCGAGAACTCGACGGGGCCGGAGTTACCGAAATCGCGAACCACGTCGGTCGGTCGAAGGGGGCCGTCCACAACCATCTGTCGACACTCCATCGGAATGAACTCGTCGTAAAGGAGAACGACGAGTACAAGATCGGACTCAAATTTCTGGATTACGGAACCTACGCAAAGCGTCGCGTTTCGGGGTACAGGAGTGCGAAGGAAGTCGTCCGAGATCTGGCAGAGGAAAGCGGAGAAGTCGCAAATTTCATGGTCGAAGAACACGGCGTGAGCGTCTACCTCATCAAGGAGCGGGGAGACGACGCCGTTCGGACGGCCTCCTACGAAGGCGACCGAAAACCGCTCCACTGTACGGCGCTGGGAAAGGCAGTTCTCAGTCAGTTCTCAAAAGAGCGCGTGGAAGAGATTATCGATTCCAGGGGGTTGCCGAAACAAACGGATGCGACGATTACCGAGAGGGACGAACTCTTCGACGACTTAGAGAGAACTCGAGAGCGGGGCTACGCGTACGACGACGAGGAGATCCGCTCGGGACTCCGGTGCGTGGCCGCGCCGGTCGTGGATTCGACGGGAGAAGTCCAGGGTGCGGTCAGCGTCTCGGGACCGATAAGCAGATTCAAGGGCGACCGCTTCCGAGAGGAGCTTCCCGAGTTGGTGTTGGACGCAGCGAACGTTATTCAGATCAACGCCGCGATGCCCGACTAACTGTTTACGATTAGCAAACATCTCTTCGACGTCCACCCGGCACTGATACGGAGAGCGTGACGATCGTTGAAGACGAGATCTCGTCGAGAAAATAACAGCGGTAAATCTGTTATGGCCCTGAAGACGGGGCTCAACACGAACGGCAGTACGTTCCGTGCTATCGATCCGATCACGGATATTCAACGATGTCGAACGATAATATCGAAATGTTTCGTCTGTTCTCCATGTTACATCCTATAAAACAGTAGGTATGGAATTAATACCAGTAAAGAAATTATATTTCCAAGTATATTTTGTATAAAAGGAGATATCCAAAATAATCTACTACCACCTATATCGAAGCAGACGAAACGATCGTGCTCCACAATCACGTATTAAAAGCTCCACCCACCCCTCGGTTTCGTATTACGACATCCGTCCGAACCGGAACCACGCACCGGATCTTAATTCGACAATGTCGAATCCGCTGCCGGAAACGATCGCCAGTTCGGACGACGGCTCGACTGTCGCCCGCTCTCGGAACACCACTCGGTCCGGATCTGAACAATGTCTCCGAAACCGGCGCTCTCGACCGGAGATCGGCACCGAATGTCGCCGATCGAAAGCCGGCGTATCAAGAAACCGCTTCGGACGGGGCGTCGCCGAGCCAGAGCGCCGTCTGCCGTCTCCGTTCGGAGCGGCACGACGCGTAACGGGACCGTGCACCCACCCGACGGGCTGGATTGACGTCGATTACGGCTTCCCGGATCGGGATTCGGCATCGTTGAGGCCCATCCAGTACGTCACGAGCGCCGACGCATGACCTTCAGTTTCGTCTACGCGACGAATGGTGGCCTTGTAGGCCTCGTGAAGGACGGCCGCCAGTGGCAGTGCGGTGTCGTGCTCGCGGGCAACCTGGCGGGCATAGCCGATGTCCTTGTGCCAGATCGCCAGCCCACCCAGCCCTTCGATGTCCTGAGAGAAGTCGTGAGTGAAGTAGTTCTCCCAGATCCCGAACTCCAAGAAGTCGTTTAGCGGCTCGGGGTCGACTCCGTTGTCCCGGAGAAATTCGATCACTTCGGCGTCGATCGCGTGGTGCCCGGCGTACCGGAGCTGTAACCCGAGCTTGAAGATCGTCGCGTCGCCGGTTGCCCCGATACGAACGTGATCGGTACAGAGAGTGTCGAGCAACTCCGTCGACGCGTCGTAGCTTTCCTCCGTACCACCAATCATCATGTGCATCCCTTCGCGTGGCGATCCGCCGGTGATCGGAGCCTCGATGAACCGAATGTCTGCCGCCTCACACAGCATCTCGCACTCGACAGAGGTCTCCGGAAGCGTCGTCGTCACGTCGACGACGAGTTCCACGTCCTCCGATGCAGCCAGGATACCGTTCTCGCCGCTCATCGTCGTCTCCACTTCCGGCGTGCCGGGGAGCGCCATGACGACACAGTCGACCTGCTGGGCCAACTCAGCGAGGGAGTCAGCCGCGCTCGCGCCTCGTTCCCGTGCCCAGTCGACGGAATCCTCGTCGATATCGTAGACTGCAACGTCGTAGCGTTCGTCTAGCAGTTCGTTCACGAATCCCTTGCCGATGTGGCCGACACCGACGACACCGATCGATTGCATGTGAATTCCTCTCACAGGGGAGTGGGATAAGTCTTGACCGTACTCACCAGTACGTCGCGTGCGTGGTTTCGGTCACTAATACAGAGGTACGATCGCATCACCAGCGGATATGCCCGGTGAAAACGAGACGCCGCTATCAGGCGTCCTCGGCTCCGACACTGACGCGCGGGTCAATTATGCCGTAGACGATGTCGACGAGGAAGTTCGCCAGGATGATGTATGCCGCGACGAGGAAGAAGACGAACTGGATGATTGGGAGGTCCCGAACCATGACCGCGTTCACGAGCGTATTCCCGATTCCGGGCCAGTTGAACACCACCTCGATCAACACGAGACCGCCGAGCGCGCGTGTCATGGAGATCGGGTAGACCGTGATGACCGGGAGGCTAGCGTGTCGCGCCAGGTGAGCGAGCTGTCGCCGCTTGGAGATGCCGGTGATTCTGTGGAAAAACGCGAACCCCTGGCCCATCACTTCGACGATGCTGGTACGCATGATCATGGTCGGAAGATAGAGGTATCTGAACATCACGGCAGTGAACGGGAGGATGAAATGCCAAACGAACTCGAGGCTCAGATACCGTTGATACCACTCCAATTGAGCGAATTCGGCTTGACGTCCCGGACTGATCATTCCCGACGTTGGGAAGAGATTGAGCCAACTGCTGAAGATGATCACCAGGATGATCGACGTGACGAAAGCGGGGAACGATCCGACGAAGATCAGCGGAAGGATACCGAATTCCTCCAATTTCGAACCGCGCTTCGTTCCGACGATACTCCCGTAGATACTTCCCAGCAGGTACGCGAACGTGATCCCGGGGGCGATCAGTATGAACGAATTGAAGATCCGGGTATTGACCATATCCCAAACCGGTCTCCGGTACTGAATCGACATCCCCGCATCACCGGAGAGAATGTTCATGAAGTATCGCCAGTACTGAATGTACAGCGGGTCGTTGAGCCCCCATCGTTCTTCGAACTCCGCGACTGCGTCCGGATTCGCACCCTCCGCTAACATCAGGTTCGTGAAATCACCCGGCATGAAGCGGAAGAAGAAGAACAGTCCAGTGAACGCTACCCACAGCAGGAAAACGGTCTGAATCGATCGAACGACGAAGAATCGGGCTCGGCTCATTGGTCGTCTCCGTCCGCGGGCACGGACTCACGGGGCTGGGATTCCCCTCCTGTGCTCACCTGCGTCGATTCGTCCTCGTGGTCGTAGTAGAGATGACACGCCGTCTGGTGGTGTTCACTGATTTCGGTGTCGAGCGGCGTTTTCTCGCAGATATCCATCCGCTCCGGACAGCGATCCCTAAACCGACACCCTTCACCCAGACCGATCGGCTCCCGTGGAGCTCCTTCCAGTTCGATCGTTTCCCGCTCGTGGTACGGATCCGGGATCGGAATCGAATTGATAAGCGCTTGAGTGTACGGATGTTGCGGTTCGTTGATTAGCCGCTCCGTAGGCGCTCCTTCGACTAACCGACCCAGATACATGACGTTGACCGAATCACAGACGTACGAAACCGTCGAGAGGTCGTGGGAGATGTATATTAGCGACACGCCCATCTCGTCAGTGAGATGCGACAGCAGTTTCAGTACAGCCGCCTGGGTCGAGACGTCCAGCATCGACACTGGCTCGTCAGCCAAGACGACGTCCGGTTGCAAGATCAGTGCTCTGGCGATGGCGACGCGTTGCTTTTCCCCGCCGCTAAGCTGAGGCGGATACTTCGACAGAAACTGCTCCGGCGGCCCGAGATTCACTCGCTCAAGCATTTCACGGGCTCGTTGCTCCTTGTCTTCGATTCCGTGTACTCGCAACGGCTCGTACAGGACCGTTCGGACCCGTTGCTTCGGGTCGAGGGAGTCGAACGGATCCTGAAAGATAATCTGGACGTTTCGTCGGTATTTCAACCAGTCCTCTCTATCGAACTCGGACATTCGCGTCCCCCGGTAGATTACGTCACCCCCCGTTAGCGGCTCCAGGCCCATCAAAACTTCCAATAGGGTGGTTTTCCCACATCCACTCTCGCCGATGACGCCAATAGATTGGTTCGAGTGGACCTCCATCGACACGTCGTCGACAGCTTGAACGGGGTCTTTCTCCTTTCGAAGAGCGATCTCTTTCAGGCTCCGTTTCTGTGCGTAGTACTTTTCGAGGTTCTCTACCTGTAGAAGTAGTTCGTCAGTCATGGTAGATCACCCTCGTCAGACCCACCGTCAGCTGTTGTTCGGCCCTGACGCTTTCGTTCTTCGTTGAGTTGTGGTACTTCATCTTTTCGAATACAGGCCACCTTGTGCGTACTGTCCGAACCATCTCCGGACACGCTCCGGTCAGTGACTGACTCCAACCGTGGAGCAGTCTGGGAGCATTCGTCGACCGCCCACGGACACCGATCGACGAACGTACAAAAGTCCGCTTTGTCGGTGAGCTCCGGCGGATAACCGTCGATGACCTCGAGATCCCGATTGGGGTACCGAATGTCCGGGAACGCGTCCTGGAGTAACATGAGATACGGATGAGTGGGGGAGTCGTATAGATCAGTGACGGGACCCGTCTCGGCAACCTGACCACTGTGCATGACAGTCATCGTATCGCACGTCTCGAACACGACGCTGATGTCGTGCGTGATCATCATCATACTCGAGTTCGTTTCCTCCCGGATCTTTTTTATATAGTTCAGAACCTGATCCTGCATGATTACGTCCAGAGCAGTCGTGGGCTCGTCCGCGATCACTATCGTCGGGCGTAAGAACAGAGTGAGGGCGATAATCGCTCGCTGCCGCATTCCGCCCGAAAACTGGAAGGAGTACTCGCTAATTCGACTCGGTTGTAACCCAACGATCTCGAACGCTTCTTTAAATCGGTCGAGCGCCTCGGACTTGGATAGGTCCGTATGGGCGTCCGCAATTTCGAGTGCCTTCCGACTGATCGGCTGAATCGGATCGAGACTGTTCATGGACGCCTGCGGGATCATCGCTATCTCCTTCCACCTGATCTTCTCGTTAAATTCTTCCTCGGTGAAATCCTGTATCTCCTCACCTTCGTAGAGAATTTTACCCGAGACGATTCGTCCGTTTTTATCTAGCGCTCCCAGTAACGCCTTCGCGATAGTGCTCTTTCCGCATCCCGATTCACCGACGAGTCCCATGTACTCTCCCTGCTCGATGGAGAACGAAGCGTCTGAAACGGCAGTTATGCTACTCTCCCCCGTTTGGAACTCGATCGTCAGGTCGTCTACTTCGAGTATCGGTTGGCTCATGCTATCACTTCGTCTCCGCGAACGTTTGTTCACCGCTAGCGATCTTTTCATACTCTCTACCGAACATGAACGTGCAAACGACCGTAAGCGAGAGCATGATACTCGGCGGGAGTGACCACCACCAGTTAGAGCCCACCAAGCCCGCCTGGTGGGCGTTTCGGATCATGATCCCCCACCCGGGAACGAACGGATCGACGACGCCGATGAAGGCCAATCCCGCTTGAATGAGGATCGTACCACCGATTCCCAGGGCGAGGAACAGAACTGCCATCGGAGCGACGTTCGGCAGAATGTTCTTTACCATGATTCGGGGCGTACTCGCGCCAGTAGCTCTTGCAGCCTTGACGAACGATCGTTCCTTGATCTGAAGCACTTGCGAGCGTATGGCACGGGCACTACCCCTCCACAGTATTAAACCGATAACCACTACCGACGACCAGAACCCCATCCCGAAGAACGTCAGCAGGACCATCGCGAGAATCAGGATCGGAATACCGTATACCAGGTCGGTAAACCGCATGAGAACGTTGTCCACCCATCCTCCGACGTATCCCGCAGTGATACCGATCGTGGCACCGATCGTGATGATGATCGCGCCCCCTAATAGACCGGCAGCGGCAGTCGGTTGAGCTCCCACGAGCAATCGAGACATCACGTCGTAGCCGTTATTGGTCGTGCCAAGGGGGTGATCTAGCGATGGCGGCTCCGAGCGTAACAGCTCTCCTCCCTCACCGCGAAGCCGCTCTTCGGCATCGTACGGTGCGATATATGGTCCAAACAGGCCGAGTAGTAGCACGAAGAGCAGAAATCCCAGATAGATCTTTGCCGACCTCGTCTCGACCATCGTCAGCACGCCTTCTTTCAGATCCTCCCAGATGTAATGGTCCCTAGATGACGATATTCGATCCCGTATGGCAGAGACACCCATGTCAGTAATCCACACTTCCGTATCTACTTAATTATATCGGTTTTTGCGGATCGAGAATGGGTTCACGTCACCGATTCGCCGTGAATTCGTAATTTCGAAAGAGCGGACATCGGATTGCAGCCGACAACGCGTGTAGATCCGGCGTGCCGTTCGAACCCGCTATTTTTTGTAATAATTATACGTAAAAATGCTCGTGGCTGAGAACGACGGCTGGTTCGCAACGAAGCTCTGGCCGATATGGAAGAAGGCGCTCGGACTGTCGTGGCCCGTGATGACGGAGCAGTCCTTGCGTATGCTTCTCCGGACGACGGACATCGTCGTTGCCGGCTTTTTTTCGCCGGTTGCAGTTGCAGCCATCGGACTGGCCGATCTGTACGCGCGGCTTTCGATCTTCGTCGGAGCGGGTCTGGGTGACGGGGCCATTGCGCTCTCTAGTCAGGATACCGGCAGCGGTGCGGTTTCGAACCGAAACGAGACCGTTACGCAGGCGATTTTGCTCGGGATTCTCGCTGGATTTCCGTTCATCGTTTTCGGCGTCCTCGCTAGCGAATGGGCAATCGCAGTACTGGGTGCCGAGTCCGATGTAGTCCAGTTCGGTGCAGCCTATCTCGCGATCATCCTCGTGAGCAGTCCTGCTCGCCACACCAACTACATCGCAGCAAAAGCGATACAGGGGACCGGTGACACGCGAACACCCATGTTTGTGAACGGGGGCGCAAACGTCTTCAACATCGTAGCGACGGTTTCGCTCGCGTTCGGTCTCGGTCCACTGCCGGAGCTTTCGGTGATCGGTATCGCGGTTGCGACTGCAGTAGCCGACGGAATTACGGCGATCGTTTTCCTCGGGCTGATCTACACCTCCTGGAACGAAACGGGTCTCGATCTAGTCGTGCCGACTCGCTGGGTTATCACGAAGCAACTCGTAGTTATCAGTACGCCGCGGTTTACCGAAGGGGTGGGTGATCTTCTGGTACAGTTCCCGTTCAACGGAATTTTACTCGTATTTGGAACCGAGATCAACGCGGCGTACCACATCGGGCAGCGGATGTACCAACAGGTCGCGATTCCGATTACCCGTGGATACGGGACGGGGACGAGTATCCTGGTCGGTCAAGCGCTCGGTCGGGGAGAGCTTGCCGAAGCGTACGACAACGGTTGGGCGATAGCCGTACTCTCCGTACTGACAGTCAGTGGAATCGGTATCGCGATATTCACCAGTGCCGAGTGGTTCGTCCACGTGTTCACGCGCGATCCTTCGACGGTCGACAGCGCAGTTAACTTCGCACGTGTCTACTCGGTTACGATCCCGCTGATAGCGCTGTTCGGTGTGATGAAGGGTGCCCTCCGCGGCGGAAGCGAGACACGCGTGCCGTTTATCGCGAGATTGTCAGGAATGTCGATATTTCTACTCGGAGGGTCCTACCTCTTCGGACTGCGTCTCGAGTACGGTGTCGTGGCGGTTTACGTCGCTATTTTCGCCGACTACGTGTGTCGATGTCTCGTCGTTTGTACCGCCTTCTACCGGCAGACGTGGCTAAACCGCGGAGCGAGGATGATGCAGGAACGTGGGAGTACAGCCGTCGAAGAGAGTATCGAATAGCTAGCGCGATCGGTTACGCCTATCGATGAAGTACGATCACCGGGTAGACGTTTCGCTCGAACGACTACCCCGAGTTACGCGACAGTGCGCTCTTGCAACGTTCGTTCTCATCCTCGACACTCTCCGAAATAAACATAAATATATTATCAAAAAAGCATATGTATTCGTCGAGTATTTTGAAGCCCGGTTTAGCCATGGCAGAAAACAAACTTAGAGAACTAGTCGAAGATGGAGCCACGTCAGTCGGGACTCGCGTACTCAACTACTGGCCCGGGGTCTTCGAGGTACTGGGACAGACGGAGGAGTACGACTACGTCGAGTTCTCGGCCGAATACGCCCCGTGGGATCTGCACGATCTGGAGAACATCGTCCGGGCGGCAGAGCTAGTCGATCTGTCCTCGATGATCAAGATCGACGGACACAACCGTAGCTTCATTGCTCAGCGGGCGATGGCCGCCGGCTTCCAGAACCTCCTCTTCGCCGACGTTCGCGACGTCGACGATGCGCGGGAGTGTGTCAACGCGGTGCGACCGGAGCCGAACGGCGAAAACGGGATCCGAATGGACCGTCGAAACGGCTACGTCGGTGGCTACAACTCCCCAGAGGAAGTCGTCGATATCTGCAACGATGCCGTCATCGCGATCATGGTCGAAAAGGAGTCCTGCGTCGACGATCTAGAGGAGATACTCAGCATCGACGAGATCGACATGGTCCAGTTCGGGCCTGCAGACTACTCCGTCAGCATCGATAAACCGAGCGGGAGGGACAGTTCCGAAGTCGTCGAGGCGGAAGAGAAAACGATCGAAACCGCCCTGGACATGGGAGTGCGGCCACGTGCGGAGATCAGCCACCCGGAGGAAGCCGACTGGTACGTAGAGCGAGGCGTCTCCGACTTCAACCTCAACCTCGATATCCGGATCCTCTATCAGTGGTGGAGCGACAACGGGAGCGACCTCAGAGAACAGCTAGACGGGTAGTCGCACCCTCCGAGTCCGCCGGTCACCAGAGACGAAGTCTCACGCCCAGGAAGCGTACTCTCGAGTGATGTACCGGCGCTCTTCGCTAATCCCTTCGATCAACTCGATGTCCTCTCGATCCAGCTTCAGCTCTCGTGCAGCTAAATTGTCGACCATATGTGCCTCCGTAGACGCTTTCGGAATAGCGACGACGTTTTCCTTCGACAGGAGCCAGGCGAGCGACACCTGTGCAGCAGTCACGTCGTGCTTTTCCGCGATCGATACGATCTCCGGTATCTCAGTGATGTCCCCACGGGCAAGTGGGGAGTACGCGACGAGCCAGTGATCGTGTTCGACGGCGTACTCTCGGAGTTCGTCCTGCTGTAGGAGTGGATGACATTCGACTTGATTGGCAAACAGCGGAGCGTCAAGCGTATCGTACGCTCGATCTAGATCGTCGGGTTCGAAGTTCGAAACGCCGACGTGGCGGATCGTATCCCGATCGTAGAGTTCGTCGAAAGCGTTGAGCGTTGTCTCCGGGTCGTACTCCGGTCCGGGCCAGTGGACGTACAAAAGATCGATGTAGTCCGTGTCCAGCCGCGATAGACACCCCTCGACCGCATCGAGGATCTCCTGTTCGGTGGCAACTGGCTCGTCGGGATGAACGGTCTTCGTCGCCACGAAGACGTCCGCCCGGTCGACGCCGGAACGACGGATCCCGTCACCGACGTATCGTTCGTTCCCGTATGCCTGTGCGGTGTCGAAATGCCGGTAGCCGACATCGATCGCTAACTGCACGCGGTCGGCCCACTGCTCCTGGTTCGATTCCGAGGACGTTCCGAGACCGAGCTGTGGTATCTCTTCTGGCATAGCCGACCAAGACGGAACGGACAAATGAATCTTTTCGTAACGAGAACTCCGAACGCGCTCTCGAAACGCTACTCGGTTGCCAGCTCACGGTGTCTTTGGCATTCCCGCTCCAGCAGATCGCGCGAGGGGGCGCTGTAAAGGCGAAAGTCGATCCGTCCGTCCCGGATGAAAAGCGTCGTCGGCCCACCCGTGACGGAGTATTTCTCCGCCAGGAGCTCTCCCGATTCGGGACCGTATACGGAGAGTAACGCGATATCGTCGGGAGGCTCCGGGAAAATCTCCTCAAGGTCCGTTTTCACGATATCGCACGGTGGACAGTCCTCGCGCCAGATATACACGATTGCTCGGTCGTACATTTCGAACAAGAACGGGAGTCTGTCGCCGCAGACTGGAAGGAACGACTGCGGTGACCCTTCGGACCGAGGCGGTGGGGAGTAAAACGAGTCGAAGGTAGTGAGTGCTCGAAGTCGGTCGACGTGTGAGAGACAGTCGAACGCGTCTAGTGCTAAATATTCGGCGATAATTCGGCTATCGTCCTCGCCGAGTTCCAGTAGCGCCGAGGTTTCATTTTCGTTTCCGGATATCGAATTTATTTCCTCGGAGATCGCCGACTCCGTCGAATTATCAACGAACGACGTGCGTTCGTCCAGCACATCGGAGAATTCAGTAGTAAAGCGAACGCCACCGCTACGGTCGTCGGACGTCAGTACGTTCGCCTCGATTAACGCATCAACTAACCGCTCGGAGTCGTAGGGAGCTTCTGAACCCATACGTTCCCTTGGCAGGTCGAACCATATCACGTTTTGGAACGAAATGAGGGACGACTACCGGGTGGGCTGGGAGACCCCGATATGACCGTGAAGTTACAAAAGATCTAAATAGTATGCTTCCCACCATGTTCCATGGCAACAGATAACAGTACATCAGGTAGCAACCGAATTGCCCGACGGAAGGTGCTTCAGGCAGTCGGCGTAGCCGGTATTGGAGGACTGGCGGGTTGCGGAGCCGGTGACAACGGCAACGGGAACGGAAACGGTAATGGGAACGGCAACGGCAATGGTCCGGACGATCTCGGTGAGCGCGTCGGACCACTCGAGAGCAGGTACATCACGGGGAGTGCAGAAACCCCGTTTTACGAGGCCACGATGCCGATTTTCACCGAGAATTTCGAGGAGCTAGGACTTCTCGAACACGACATCACCCCCGCAGACGGCGCTTCGCTGACTGGAGACGTATACAGCGATGCGAGGACGATGCATCTCAACTTCATTAGTCACGGAGCAGCACCCGATCGTCTGGACCCCCAGGGGCTTCTCCGACGGAATTCGATCGAATGGGCCGGTAACCGAACGGGGGACAATCTCGGAAACATCGCCAACTGTGAATACACCGACGAGGTCTTCTACCAGCAGACAGCGCCAGACCCGGACACGCGCCAGGAACACATCACGAACGCGCTCAGGATCATGACGGAGGAGACGCTGATGATCCCGATCCTGCCGTTGGTTATCGGCGGGGCCATGAATACCGACAACGTCAATCCGGGAGGTATCGGTAATGGGGGAATCGCCAGAACGAACCCGCCAGTGTTCATGGAGACCTCAGCAACCGAAGGGGATAGCTACACTGCAAGTGCGATTACCGGGACTCTGCAGACGCTAAACCACATGGTACTGACCGGAACGGAGGCACAGACGATCTGGAACCACATCCCGTACTCCACGCTGTTCGGATACGATGCAGACCTGGAGTGGGGACCGATCCTCGCAGAGGACTTCGAATACGCCGAGGAAGGTACACAATTAACGATCACGCTACGAGACGACATAACGTTCCACAACGGGGATCCGATCGTTGCAAGCGACATCGTATTCACGTTCGAGTGGATCTCCGAGAATCAAGCCGTATTCTCGAACGTCGCACCCTTCCCGATCGAGTCGACCGAAACGCCGGACGACCAGACGGTCGTCTTCAATCTGGAGAACCCGAGCCCACCGTTCCTCACGCGTGACCTCTCGAAGTGGGGAATAATGAGCGAAGACGTCGTTCAGGACCAGGGCGGTATCGACGACCCAGAGGGGTACATGCCGGACCCGATCGTCGGCTCCGGACCGTTCGAAGTCGGATCGTACGAGCTAGGCGAATTCATCGAATTCAGGCCGTTCGACGATCACGCCGTCTTCAGCCCGGAGTCGGGATTCACGATGCAGATCTACGACGACGAAACGACGGCAGTCGAGGCGTTCTTAGGCGGCGAAATCGACGTGCTTACCGAGGCCTCCGTTGGTTCCCTGGATCGGATCGAAGACGAGATGGAGGTGGCTGAAACGTTTGCGGTGGCCGCTTTCACGCCGATACCACTCTACCCCCAGAACTCGTTCCCACCGTGTCAGTTCCAGGAGTTCCGCGAAGCACTTGCGACGGTGATGGACCGTGCGCTACTAAACGAAGTGGGACTCTTCGGCAACTCCGTCCCCGAGGCGACGCTCGCGACGTCCATCCTCCCACCGGTTCACCCGAACTACCCGGAGAACGCGGAAGAGGAGCTACATTTCGTCACGGACGACGTCACCGGAGACGCCGAGGCGGCGCGTGAGAAGCTAGAGGCGGAAGGCTGGGGATGGGACGACGACGGGGAACTCCACTACCCACCCGACAAGGATCTGACTCCCCGGTGGCCGGAGGGAGATCTTCCGAGCCCTGACGATTTCGACTGCCTGGAAGGACCCGATTCGGAGTACGTCCCGCCCTGGGATCGCTAATCGAGACTCCGGTCCGAGTCGAACGCTTCGGAGCGTTCGAGCAGGTGGACGGCTCGAACGTAGCACAGAGCGGACCGACTCGTCAGCTGAGTAACGGGTAGAGCGACCCGTGAAACTGAAAGCTACTCCGGGGGCGAATCCCACTCTTCGCCGTTGTCTCGAGGTTCGTAATCGATGACCTCCCTTGCGTGATCGATATCGAACCACCGCCGGTCGTTGTCGCTCACGCCGTAGAAGACGTCGAATTCGACGTCGTCGTCTTTGATACACTGTTCGACCATGTGTGCGTGGTCGCGCCTCGATTGCCACATCGCCTTCATGCGCGCGACCATCGTCTCGTACTGCTCGCTTCCCCGCTCCCAGTCGCCACGGTCGACGCCGTGTTCCGCATCACCGTACGGGTGGTCGTACTCCGAATGGCGAACGCTCGCTATACGGAGCGCGTAGAACTGTTTCGGATAGTCGAAGTTTTCGACGTAGTATCGGCCGAGGTCTTCGCCGAAGGATTTGGACGTTCCGTAGTAGGAATCGGGGCGACGAGTGGAGGTGTGATCCACGAGCAGCCCGAAATCCGGGTAGTAGATCTCGGGGGCGTTTTCGACTTCGTACATACCGACCACGTGGTTCGTCGAAGCGAAGACGAACGTCTCTACCTCGCCCTCCCTCGCGGCCTCGAGTGCGTTGTACGTTCCAATGATGTTGTTTTCGAGCACCTCTTGGTAGGTGCCATCCGTCTCAGGATACCCTGCGAGGTGATACACCGCGTCCTGGTTTTCGAAGGCGGGACGGATCGCCTCCAGATCGGCAACGTCCGCCTGGAAGGTGTCGTGAGACTCGTGATCAGTTCGATCCAACAGGGTGAAGCTGTACTCCTCCGTTCCGACGAGGTTGTCGATGATGGCGGTTCCAACGCGACCGTATGCACCGGTCAGAAGAACGTCTAACGACATAGACACAGATTACCACGGTGTACGATAAGGATTGGGGTGGCAACCGATCTACGGCACCGGTACGGTAGTAATTGAAGAAAATACCGCTCGGCGATCAAGAACTCTGTCGGTCGTCCGGCGTAGAGCGCTCCCTGTAGGCCTTCGAGATCCGATCCTCCGGGACTGATGTCTTGTACACTTCCGGGTTGAGGACGTTCGGCGGATACTCGTCTCTCGCCCACTTCAGGACGGTTTCGGTGACGAGTTCTCGAACTCTCTTTTGAGCATCGACAGCTGTATTCCCGAGGATATGAGGCGACAGTAGTGCGTCTTCCTGCGGAAGTTTCAAAAGTGGGTTGTCGGCGACGTCCGGTTCGTCCTCGAAGACGTCGACGGCAGCGCCCGCGATCGACCCGTTGCGGACGGCCCGCGCCAGTTCCTCGTCCGGATATATACCACCTCGAGCGGCGTTTATGACGAACGCGGACTCCTTCATCGCTCGAAACTCCGCTTCGCCCAGCATGTGGTGTGTCTCGTCCGTCAGCGGAGTGTGGATCGTCACGAAATCCGACGCCGCGAGTAACTGCTCGAGGGGGACGAGTTCGACGCCGAGTTCTGCTGCCGTTTCTTCGTCGGCGTATGGATCGAACGCGAGGAGTTCCGGTCCGAACACCGAGAGGGAGTCCGCGAGTTTGCGTCCAATGTGACCCAGTCCGACGATCCCGACAGTACTGTTCGCCACTTCGAACGCCGGCGGGCCGTCGCGTCCCTCGAAACCCTGTTCGCGTATCCGTTTGTTGTGGGCGTGGAGACCGCGTGCGCACGAGACCATCATACCGATAACGCCCTCCACCACGGAATCTCGAGGGCCCTGGGGGGCGTGGGAGACGACGATTCCACGTTCGGTAGCGGCCTGTAGCGCGAGGTTATCGAATCCAGCACTCGGTCGCATGACGTATTTGAGATCGGCACCGACCGCTTCGAACGCCTCCGCGGGAAGTTCGGGCTCGTACCCGACGTACCCATCGATACCCTGAAGATCGGACGGAGTGAGATCCTCGTACTCCGCTTCGGAGAGGAATCGCACGTCCAACTCCGGGGCGTCGACCAGCGCCTCTGACTCGAACATCGAATGAACCCATACTCTGAGTGGGTCTGGCATGGTCGTCACTGACGGGACCGAGACATTAATCTTTGTGTCACACCTTGAGGTCGGCTGATCGTCACCGCTAGCACCCTCGGTCGCTCGTGAGTCGAGACATCCTCGCCGGGGAAACCAACACCACCGCCGGTGGTAGATCTCCCCGATAACCTATTTACGATACCCGTGCCATCAGGGCCCATGACGACGAACAGCGCCGTCACCCATATCGAGTGTAGAGCCTGTGGAGAGTCGTACGAGCTCGATCTGACGACGTATCCGTGCCAAGAGTGTGGCGGTATCCTCGATCCACAGTACGATCTCGCGGCGGTAAATGTCGACCGCGCGGAAGTCGCGAATCGATCGGGATCGATGTGGCGTTACCGGGAGCTGTTACCCATCCGTGACGCCGACGCTGTCGTTTCGTTGGGAGAGGGAAACACACCCCTCGTCGAATGCCCGAGGGTAGCCGATCGCCTCGGAGTGAACCGTCTCCTCGTCAAAGACGAGGGGCAGAATCCGACGAATACGTTCAAGGATCGGGGGCAGGCCACGGCAGTATCGGCAGCAGTCGAGCACGGTGCGGAGACGATCGCGCTGCCGTCCGCCGGGAACGCGGGCCAATCCGCGAGTGCCTACGCTGCTCGTGCCGGAATCGACTGTCACGTCTTCCTCAACCACCAATCCGGGCGTGTAAAGCGGGATCTCGTTCGCGCGCACGGAGGTCATCTCCATCTCGTAGATGGAAAGATCACTGATGCCGCATCGGCGTTCAGCAACGCCTGCGAGGAGAACGACTGGTACTCGGTCGCGACGTTCCAGACGCCGTTTCGTCACGAAGGGAAGAAAACGATGGGGTACGAACTGTTCGAAGCGCTCGACTGGTCGACGCCGGACGAGATCGTCTACCCCACGGGTGGGGGTGTCGGATTGATCGGGATCTGGAAGGCGTACCACGAACTACTCGAGCTCGGCTGGCTCGACGGCGAGATCCCGCGTCTAACCGTCGCCCAGAGTGACGGGGCCGCGCCGATCGTCGAAGCGATTAACGAGCAGCGGGCGGTACACGAACCGTGGGAATCGCCGGATTCGATTGCGCGAGGGGTCGAAATTCCCGACCCGGGCGCCTCGCCGTGGATTCTCGAGGCAGTCACCGGATCCGACGGCACCGGCGTCGCGGTCTCGGACGAAGCCGCCATCGACGCCGCCATCGAGATGGCACGCGCCGACGGCGTGGAGATGTGTGTCACCAGTTCGATCGCGATGGCGGGAGCAGTAGCTCGCGCCGACGAAGGGGCGTACGACGGGGACGAAACCGTCGTCGTGATCAACACCGGTGCCGGCTGCAAAACCGCGGAAACGTTGGGTGAACGCGCCAACCCGTAACGTCACGAAACGGCGTCGATAGCGGGCGAACGTTCGTATGCCCGTGACGGGGTTGGTAAAGGTACCCACACGTTTATACGACTCCTGTGTGTGCTCTCTCGCACGGAGAAAGAGACCAATGAAAGTCATTGATGCTGTCGCGAACATACTGAAAGAGGAGGGCGTCGAATACCTGTTCACTTATCCGGTGAACCCGCTCACCGAGGCGGCCGCCGAAGTTGATATCCGTCCCGTGATCGTCCGCCAGGAGCGGGTCGGAATCCACATGGCCGACGCGTTTAGCCGGATAACGTCCGGTGACGAGATCGGCGTCTTCTGTATGCAGTTCGGTCCGGGATCGGAGAACGCGTTCCCGGGAGTCGCCCAGGCGTATGCGGACTCGGTCCCGATCGTCGTGTTACCGATGGGATACGCGCGCTCTCAAACCGACGTGGATCCCAACTTCAACTCCTCCCACAACTACGAAACCATCACCAAATCGTGTGAGCAGGTGACGGATCCCGACGCGGCACCCGATGCGATCCGTCGCGCGTTCACCCAGGCACGAAACGGCCGACCACGTCCGGCTCTCGTCGAGTTACCCAGGGACGTCATGACCGCGGAGATCTCCGAGACGCTGAACCACACGCCGACGACGACTGAACGGTTCGGTCCGGACCCCAGTTCGATCCCGCCAGTCGCGGACGCGTTGTTAGCGGCGGAACGACCGGTCGTCCTTGCGGGCCAGGGCGTACACTACGCGAAAGCGTGGGAAGAGCTACGCGAACTGGCCGAGCTGCTGGAAGTCCCGGTTGCGACCACGCTCGAGGGGAAAAGCGCGTTTCCGGAAGATCATCCGCTATCCGTCGGCACCGCCGGGCGCTCGATGCCGACGGCGGCAAAACAGTTCGTCGAGGAGTCTGATTTGATCTTCGGGATCGGCTGTAGCTTCACGGACACGGCCTACACGATCTCGATTCCGGCGGCTCCGGAGATCGTTCACGCGACACTCGACCCTGCCGACGTAAACAAGGACGTGTCCGCGGACCACAGCCTGATCGGCGACGCACAGTTGACGCTAGACGCTCTGCTCGAGGAGATCGGCGAGCGTCTGGACGAGGATTCGCGGGGACGGAGAAACGAAGTGGTTGCCGAGATCGAACGGATAGAGTCGGAGTGGCTAGCGGAGTGGGAGCCGAAGCTCACGTCGGAGGAAGTACCGATGACGCCCTACCGCGTGATCAACGATCTCATGGAGACGGTCGACGTCGAAGAAACCATCATCACTCACGACTCCGGCAGCCCCCGCGACCAGCTCTCACCCTTCTGGAAATCGACAGAGCCGCTCACGTACATCGGCTGGGGGAAATCCACGCAGTTGGGCTACGGACTCGGGTTAGCGATGGGCGCCAAACTCGCCAAACCCGAAAAACTCTGCATCAACG
>SKTU01000057.1 GCA_007122455.1 Haloarculaceae archaeon
GTACTGACGCCAAGGGTCTCGGTGCAGTATCCGCAGTTCTCTCCGATTCCTATCAGTACTCAGCGAGTGTGACGAGCTTCCGGTCCGGAGTAGCCGTTTTAAGCGACCTGGAGCGGCTGATCCGGTCCTCGCGCGGCTCGAGTCGCGAAAGGAGTTCTTCGAGTTCGCCGGCAGCACACTCCGAAACGACGCCGCGTTCTTCCTCGTGTTGAACCCTGACGAGCTCTCGTTGAACGAGACCGAGCGGGCGATCGAGGCGTTCGTCGAACGGGATCTCGACGTGCGAGGGCTGGTCGCCAACAAGCTCACGCCGTCGCCGGATCCCGACGAGACTGGCCGCGGCGGCCGGTATCTCCGCGAGCGCGTCGCCAACGAGCGCCGGCGTCTCGAACGCGTCCGCGAGGAGTTCGATCCGCCGCTCGTCGCCGAGATCGAGTGGCGCGCGTCGGACGTGAAGGGTGACGTACTCGACGTGGTCGCCGCCGAGCTCGACATCGAGACCGCCGTCGGTCCGCCGACGCAGCACTGAATCAGCTCGAAATCCCAGTCACTTCCCGTCTCATTCCCCCCGACGCTGGATTCACGGACGGGGTGTGATCACTGCAGCGCCTCGACCAGCGTGACGACGTCGGAGACCGCAGCCTCGACCAGCGCTCGCCCCTTTTCAGCGGTCGCGACCGTCGGATCGCCGATGTTCCCCGTCGGGGTGAGCGAGTCCATGTCCGACGCCGACAGCGCCCAGCCGACTTTGTTCTCGCCGAGCGCGTCGTAGTCGGTCAGCGGTAACGACTCCGCGGGCGGATCGACGGCTTCGGCCCGGTCGAGTTTGACGAGCTCCGGAAACAGTTCGAGCATGATGCTGGTCTCGAACTCCGAGGCGTGAAACGAGACGTCGGACTCGCGGAGCTCCTCGGCGACGTCGGCGAAGAGATTCACGAGCGGAACGTGGAACGCTTCCATCCCGTGTTCGGTTCGGAGCGTCCGAACGACGACCTCGAGTTCGGGATCCTGCGCCAGGTAGTGGCCGTTCAACAGGAGGACGCTGTCGATCCCCCACTCGCCGGCCGAGGCGCACAGTTCGGTGACGTACCGCTGGAACGTCTCCGTCGACACCGTGAACGTCCCCGGTTTGAACGTGTGGTGTGGCGTCACGCCGTACCAGATCGGTGGCGCGAGCAGCGCATCGCACCGCTGGGCGATCCGTTCGCCGATCGCCATCGGCATCTGAACGTCGACGCCGAGCGGGAGGTGGTGACCGTGCTGCTCGGTGCTCCCGACCGGGAGGAGGAGCGTTCCCGTCCGTTCGACGGCCTCCTCGACCTCCTGCCACGTCATCTCCGAGAGCCGGTATGGGGCGTCAGTCATGGGATCCGATTCAGTCGCGTGCGTAAAAACTATCGGGGAGATCCGTCGAAACAGCTCTGCGGGTTAGCCGACGAAACGGCTTCTTTCAGGACGAACACGGAGACGTACGGCGTAAAGTTATAGAGCACCATCCCCCATACTCCGCATACGACTGAGATGGTACTCCTCGATGTGAATGGGTTACGAAAGGCGTTCGGTGGACTCGTCGCCGTCGACGGGCTCGAATTCACCGTAGAGCAGGGAGAGATAGTTGCACTCATCGGTCCGAACGGAAGCGGAAAGACCACGACGTTCAATCTCGTGACCGGATTCTTGGACGCCGACGGCGGGACGGTGACGTTCGACGGGGAGGACATCACCGACTTGAGCCCGTACGACGTCGCTCGCCGAGGCCTCGGACGCACGTTCCAGATCACCCGGCCGTTCGGTCGGCTCACGGTCTTCGAGAATATGCTGGTCCCGAACACCTCGACGCGGACGTACTCCCGCGAGCAGGAGGAACGGATCTGGCAGATCCTCGAAGAGCTCGACATCGACCACGTCGCCGATCACGACGCCAACGAGCTCAGCGGCGGCCAGCAGAAACTCCTGGAACTCGCGCGGGTGCTGATGCTCGATCCGAAGCTGATCCTGCTCGACGAACCGGCCGCCGGTGTCAACCCGGCGCTGATGGACGAGATCATCGAGCAAATTCGGGCTCTCAACGACCGTGGAACGACGTTTCTGGTGGTCGAACACGACATGTCCGTGATCGAGGAGCTCTGCGAACGGATCGTCGTGATGGACAGCGGGCGGAAGATCGCCAGCGGGACGTTCGAGGAGATTCGTCGGGACACCGGCGTCAAGGAGGCGTATCTGGGATGAGCCAGCAGGACCTTTCACAGATTCCGGCGGCGGTCGAACTCGACGAGGTGACCACCGGCTACGGCAACAACGAGATCCTCCACAGCCTCTCGATGTCGATCGCGTCGGATCACGTTAGCGCGATCATCGGACCGAACGGATCCGGAAAATCGACGTGCTTAAAGGCGATCTCCGGACTGATCCCCGTCTGGAGCGGCGACATATACGTCAACGGCGAGTCGATCACCGACGCCGACACGGAGGAGATCGTCGAGCGCGGCGTCGTGATGCTCCCGCAGGGTGGTCAGGTGTTCACGGAGATGACGATCAAGGAGAACCTCCGAATGGGTGCGTATTTGACCGACGACGAGGAGGAGCTCCGGAGCCGGTACGAACGCGTCTACGACATCTTCCCGATCCTCGAGGAACGGAAGGGAGAGCGGACCGGCGATCTCAGCGGCGGCCAGCAGATGATGGTCGCCATCAGTCGGGCCCTCATGGCCGACCCGGAGATCCTGCTCCTCGACGAGCCGAGCGCGGGGCTGGCGCCGAATCTCACCGACGACGTGTTCCAGCAGATCCAGCGACTGAAGGACGCCGGGATCGACATGGTCATCGTCGAACAGAACGTCCGGAAGGTGCTCGAGATCGCCGAGTTCGTCCACGTCTTCGATCAGGGCGAAGTCGCCTACGAGGGTCCCACGGAGGGATTCATGGACAGCGACGAACTGATGGACATGTACTTCGGAAAACACTGACGTCGGCGATCGGCCCGCTTCTTCGAACGTCTCGCTATGTCGGTAGAAACGACGGCTCGTCTAGCGGCCGAGCCGCTCTCGGATCGCGTTGACGACCCGGTCCTGGATCGATCCGAGCTGGTCCTTCGAGCCGATGAGACCGTTCGGGAAGTAGAGGATCGCGACGATCAGCAGGATTCCCCACACGAGCAGGCGAGCGCCGCCGATCGGGCGGAGGACCTCCATCAGTCCGTAGACGACGATCGTGCCGAGGATGCCGCCGCTGAGCGATCGGATCCCGCCGACGATCCCCATCGCCATGAACTCGATCATCCGCTCGAGCTCCAACACCGGCGGGGAGATGATCCGGATGTTGTACGCCTGAAGTGCGCCCGCGATCCCCGCGAGCGTCGAACCGAAGACGAAGCCGAGCAGCTTGTATCGGCGCGTGTTGTTGCCGAGCATCTGGGCTGCGTCTTCCGATTCGCGGATCGCGCGAGCGACGAGTCCGAACCTGTTGATTGTGAAGAGATACTGCACCGCTACGAGTAGCGCGACGACGATCAACACGAAGTAGTACAGCAGGACCCGATCGCCGCCGAACAGCGCCGGAAAGCCCGTGTACCCCGTCGGCCCGCCCGTGACGTCGCGCCACATCACCGACACGAAGAAGATGATCTCCGCGTAGGCGATCGTCAACATCGCGACGTAGGCGCCGTGAAGGTGGAGAAGCGAGACTGCCATCGGGAGGCTGAACGCCGCCGTGATGATCCCCGCGAGGAAGATCGCGAGGATCACCGGGATGCCCAGTTCGGCGGCCAGTATCGCAGCCGCGTAGCCGCCGACGCCGAACAGCGCCGCGTGAGCGAACGTCAGGATGCCGAAGTAGCCGGCGATGAAGTTCCAGCTCGTGACGACCAGGATGAAGATGAGCGCCTGCGTGGCCACGTCGAGCGAGTACCCGCCCGCGAAGAACGGAACGACGAACGCCACGAGGAATCCGACGGCGATCGCTTTCCCGCTCGTCGTCTCCAAGTTCTCCCTCACGTCCTTCCGCACCCGGTCGACGAGGATGCCGAGCGATTCGCTGTTCATGATTCGATCCACCCCCCGATCCCTTCGGGGCTCACGATAAGGACGGCCGCCATGCAGGCGAAGAGCAGGATCATCGCACCCTCGGCCGAGGTCCAGATGAGCGCGACAGCTCGGATGATCGCCAGGCTGATCGCGGCGATCAGCGTTCCACGAACGCTTCCGAGCCCGCCGATCATGACGACGATGAACGCCAGCAGGAACGGTCGGTCACCGACCGACGGATACACCGAGAAGATCGGGCCCAACAGCACGCCGGCCAGTCCGGCCAGCGCGGTGCTGATCCCGAACGTGATCGCGTACGTCCGCGGCAGGTTGACGCCCATGAGCTTCGTCGTCTGATCGTCCTCGGCTGCTGCACGCACCGCCAGTCCGAACTTCGTGTACTTGATCAGCGCGAACAGCAGTCCGATGGCCAGAATCGAGATGAAGAAGATGATCATCCGATTGACGTTGATGACGATGTCCTGGACGATCCAGATCTCGCGGGTGATCGGATCGACGGATCGCTGTCGGGAGGAGAAGACGAGTCGCATCGAATGTTCGAGTACGAACCACAGCCCGAGGGTCGCGATGATCGCCGCGATGTCGAACTCAGTACGGCCACGGAGCGGCCGGATGAGGAATGCCTCGGTTCCCACCCCGAGAACGAACGTCACTGCCATCCCGAGAGCGATCGCGAGCAGCCAGCTCTCGGTGGCCGCGATCGTGAAGGCGCCGACGTAAGCGCCGATCATGAAGATCCCGCCATGGGCGAAATTCAGCACGCGGGCAACCCCCCAAATCAGAGTGAATCCGACCGCCAGGAGGGCGAGTTGACCGCCGAAGAAGAGGCCGTTGATCAGTTGCTGTACTAGCAGTTCGACGCTTACCATGAGTTAGCCATTGTGTGAGGGTTTCAATTACTTTTCGCTCCAATTGAGTCGAATTTCCGTACGACTGAGTCCGCATTCACTCCCGCCGTCAACTCACTCGGATATTTAAATGATGCTCGCGTGTGCGGCGGGGACAGGGAGGTCGACTGACGCTCGCGTCTCCTCAGCCGTAGAAGCTCTCGTCGATCTCGTGCTCGGCCAGCTCGAACGGCCAGACGAAGTTCAACTCGCCGTCGACGATCTGGTAGCCGATCGAGGGGATCGTCTCCGGGGTACCCCACGCCGCCTGGTGGTCCTCCTCGAAGTCGACGTAGCCGATTCCGCCCTTGATCGGTTCATGATCGATGACGTGTTGCTCCCACTCCTCGGGGCTCATGTCGTTGAGTCCCTCCGGACCGCCGGCGTTTTCGACGATCTCGGCGATGACGCCCATGTTCGTCATCGAGGTGGCCGCGAAGCCGGAGAGGCTCAGATCCGTCGCCTCCTCCCAGGCCTCGTCCCAGCCGAGTTCGCGAAGCAGTTCGGGGACGGCCGCCGGGTGAACGATCGTGAACGCACCGTCACCGGCCGGACCGGCTCGATCGATCGCCTCCTGTGCGGTCAGCCCGAAGTTGTGGAAGAAGTGCGCCTCGCCGAAGTCGAACTCGGCGAACTGTTCGGTGAGTGCACCGGTTCCAGCGGAGTTCGTCTGGACCGCCCAGACGACGTCCGGCTCCTCGCTACGAATCCGCGAGAGGATCGGCGAGAAGTCCGTCTCGTCGAGCGGAACCTCGTCTTTCGAGACGACCTCCCAGCCGGCGTCTTCGACCTGCTGAGCTGTCTCGTCCATGACGGAGATCCCGTAGGAGGTGTCCTCGGCGATCATCGCGATGCGCTTGTTCTCGAACGGGAAGTAGCCGATCTCCTGCTCGTCGAAGTCCTCGACGAGGTTCCCCCACGCCGCGCCGTAGGCTTCCGACGGCGGTGCGGTCTTGAACACCGTCTTCATGTCCTGCTCGATGATTGCCTCGTTGATCGCCCCGCTCACCGACTCGTCGATGATGAAGGGGAGATCGTTCTCGTGGGCTAGTTCGATCACCGACAGCGTCACGTCGCTGTGGTAGCCCCCACCGAGGATGTCGATGTTCTCGTCCTGAACCAGCCTGTTGACCGCGCTGCGCCCCCGCCCGGGCTCCGATTCGCTGTCCGCGTAGAACAGTTCGATCTCGGCACCGTCGACGCCGCCCTCTTCGTTGACGAGGTCGGCGACTACGTCCCAGCCGGCCTGTTTCGCCTCCCCGATGTTGGCGACCGGACCCGTGAGTGGTCCGTAGACGCCGACGCGGAGCGTATCGTCGTCGCGGTCTTCGTCGTCCCCGTTACCATTACCATTACCGTTTCCGTTTCCGTTGCCGTTTCCGTTCCCGTTGCCATCGTCGTCGTCACCCAAACAGCCAGCGAGCGCACCGGTCGCACCGACACCTAACAGCTTCAGGAGGTTGCGCCGGTCGCTGTTCGCGCCCGGTTGTCGCTTAGTATCTCGAGCCATGGTTGAGTTTCACGTCCGGCGCTATTTGAACCTTCCCAAAAGTACCACAACAGTTCCTTTTTTCCACCGAACTCGAGACCGAAGCCGACGGTATTTCGACGTATGGGTGGACGACTGTTCGGAAAGTCACCTCGAGAGTAGCGCCTCCCCAAAGCTTCACGTCGCTCCCGCGGATGAGTCCGATAGCCAACGATATGACGATTACCGAAGCGGATATCGAGACTCTGGCTGAACGGCTCGGCGTTCCGCTGTCGGACGACGAGCGGGCCGACTTCGCGGCGCTCGTCGACGCGGGGGCCGCCGAGGCCGACGAGTATCGTCCCCCGTCGTTTCCGACGCCGGGGCGTGCGGACGTCGACCGACCCGAGGGCCGCGATAGCGACGACGACTCCAACGTCTGGATCACTCGATTCCGGCTCGACGGTGGGGACGGACCACTGTCGGGAGTGCGGATCGGATTGAAGGACAACATCGCGGTGGCTGACTATCCGATGACCTGCGGTTCGACGCTGCTCTCGGATTTCGAGCCGTCCTTCGACGCGACGATCGTTCAGCGGTTGCTCGACGCCGGCGGAACGATCGTCGGAAAGACCAACATGGAAGCGTTCGCGTGGTCCGGTTCGAGCGACATTTCCGATTTCGGAACCGTTCGGAACCCACACGACCCTGCGTTTCTCTCCGGCGGGTCGTCGTCGGGATCGGCCGCCGCCGTCGCGGCGAACGACTGCGAGGCTGCGATCGGTGGTGA
>SKTU01000051.1 GCA_007122455.1 Haloarculaceae archaeon
CGTGGACGGTTTTGATTTCGCGGTCGATGTCGCGTCGTTGGTCGGAGCCGCCCCAGCCGTGCATTTTAAACGCCGGGTAGCCCATTTTCAGGCATTCTTCGGCGAAGTCGGCGTACGCCTGCGGTGAGTCGAGGCCGCCGTTTTCGTCGCCCATGTAGGTTGAGGCGTAGGTTGGGAGTCGTCGGCGGTAGGTGCCGAGGAGTTGGTGGATGGGCGCGTCGTGGTATTTGCCGGCGAAGTCCCAGAGTGCGATGTCGAGTGGGCCGATGCCCATCCGGTCGTATTTTCGGAGTCCGCGCTGGAGTTCCGACCAGTGCCGTTCGCGATCTAGCGGATTCTCCCCGATTAATTTCGGCGCAGCCATCCCGACCTGAGCCATGATGTGATCCGGTGGCGTGTTCGCCGAGATGTACTCGCCGGAGATCCCGATATCCGTCTCGATACTGATCGCGAACACTCGACGGTCGTGCGTAGCTCCCGGTGTGTAGGTTGCACCGCCGCCCGACCCACTAGTACCGAGGTTTTCGACGGGATAGCTGAACTTGACACAGTCGATGCGCGTGATCTCTGGTGTCATCCCGTTGGAGTTCAGGTTCGTCCCATAAAAATCCGATAGCTTACCGGGCTCGCGTCTCGGGCGTCTGCCGCACTCGATCGCCGCACGTCGCTACTTGCGACCTCCGTCCGGGAGGTACGGAAAACGAATGCGCGGTGCAGTCAACACAACGTTGAATATGTCACGAAACGGATCACACGCTATGGCACAGCAAGAGGAGTCAGACCGTATTCGATCACTGGACGAGATCGACGTGATCGTCGATACGGACGCTCACGTCACCGAAGGTATCGACGACCTGCTGGCGTACATGGACGACGACTACGAGGGGATACGCCGGATTATCGAGGACGCCGCCTACCCCTCACACGACATCTACTCCGTTGCCCATCCGATGCCGGCATTCATCCACACTGACGCGTTCGGTGACGTTTACGGAGACAGACCGACCGGAACGGTCGAGGCCAAAAAATCCCACATGGAGGAGTTCGGCCTCGACTATTCGATTCTGGGACCGACGTTGAACCTCGCGCTGGCGACCGTAAACAACGACAACGCGGCAGTCGCGCTGGCGAACGCCTACAACTCCTGGATTCTCGACCAGTTCGTCGACGCGGAGCCGAATATTTACACGCCCGTGATCGTGCCACCACAGGCTCCCGAAAAGGCGGCCGAGGAGATCGACGATCGAGCCGACGAGGACGGCGTCGTCGGTGTGATGATCCCCTCGACGGGACTCGTTCCACCCGCGGGACATCGTCTCTACGATCCGATCTACGAGGCCGCCGAGGACAACGGGCTTCCGGTGTTGTTCCACAGCGGCAGCGGAGCAACAGCTGACATGTTTCCCGTAATGCGGAAGTGGGCAGAGACGTACGCTGAAGACCACGCGATGGTGCATCCGTTCACCGCGATGTGGAACCTGACGACTATGCTGTTCCGCGGTATCCCGGTTCGGTACCCCGACCTCGATTTCGTCTTTCAGGAGGCGGGTATCGGCTGGATTCCCTACACGCTGTGGCGGCTTGACGATCACTACCTGGAGATCTCCGACGAAATTCCGGCTCTGGAGCAGCTACCCAGTGAGTACGTCCACGAGCAGTTCTATTTCAGCACCCAGCCGCTCGGACACACGGCCCGGAATCCCGAACACCTTGCCATGGCGATCGAGATGGCTGGCCCCGACAATCTCATGTACTCCTCGGATCTCCCGCATCCGGACTTCGATCCACCGAGGGAGCTGTTCGATCGGATCAACGGTCAGTTCGATCGAGAAACCGTCGCAGGTATTATGGGCGAGACTGCGATCGAGGTATTCGAGTTATCGTGAGCAGCCACCGGAGTGCTGCTACCGAGGACGGCGATCGACTCGTTGCCGAAATCGTGGGACTGAAAATCGGCATCGACGAGACGTAGTATGCACTGCTGAATTCTGTCCACGCGAGGCTGGTTCACTGTCTCACGGACCGGTTACTGGTCGATGATCGTCGGCGACGACGGCAGGGCGTTCGATAGCAAAACGGGTACAGCGACGATCGGTACGCTGTGACTGCACGATCGACGTCGAACGGGGCTACGGTGGTTCGTCAACCGTGGTCTTGGGTCGCATTCGATTGATTCGTCTCTTTCATATTAAATAGGTTTCTTGACGCGTGCGAGATGTACAGCGCGTATCTCGAACCGATACGTCGTTCGTTACTGCTACCGATCTGCGGTGACGGCGTACGATTCCATCGGCGAGACAATGCCCTCGTCGTCAACGTACGTGTATAACGCATCCTCGACCGCCTGAATCAGTTCGTCCCGCAGTTCCCGATCGACGGCAGCGATCGGTTCGGCGAGTGGCGAGCTTGCTGCCTCGCGGCGAACGAACTCCTCAACAGACGGGTAGCGCACCGAACCGATCTCGATGGTGACTGATACGTCATCGAACCCCGCCTCCTGAACGAGCGTTCGTAGATCCTCCCCGTCCCATACGGGGAACGGAGAGCGCATCATTGTCCCAGCTTCGTCGCCGGCGTGCCGCTCTAAGGCTTCGGCCAGTACCACGTACGCAGGCTGATAGTCGAGCGGTCGCCAGACAGTTAGTGCCACGTTCCCACCCGGTGTGAGCACTCGCTGTATTTCCTCAACTACTGCGACAGGATCGTCGAAGAACTGGAGGGCCTGCTGACAACAGACGACGTCGAATCGCTCGTCGGAGAACGGAAGGTCGGTCGCGTCCCCCTGTCGCCACTCAATCGAGGGCTGGATCGCGGCGGCGGTTTCCTCTGCTACTGCAATCATCCCCTCGTTGATGTCGAGCCCCACGACGGATCCACTAGTACCGACTCGGGAAGCGGCACGACGAGCCACGATACCGGTTCCGCAGGCAACGTCCAGGACTCGATCTCCCTCACACACATCGCCAGTCTCGATAAGTTGGTCAGCCCATGGCGCGAAAATCGGTGGTACTAGATACCGTTCGTAGGCCTCGGGGGCGCTCTGTTCGAGCTGCCAGCCACTCGATCGCCGTTCGTGATTACTCATACGCTGTCACCACGAAAACGGATACGCCGCGAGTGGAAATATAAATGTCTAGTGAAATATTTCACTCCGTGAAAGAATTACTGTGAGGGCTGATTCGAGTCGAATGGCGTGGATTTACTGGATCGATCTGGCCGAGACCAAGTCGTTTGCGTCCTCGAGCGATTGAGCCTCTTCCCGGTACCGTTCGTAGTATGATTCCGCCCACCGACGTATCTCGTCGCTACCGGTATCAACGAGCGACTGCAACGTCCCCGTCTCCGGGTCGTAACAGCAAATGCTGACTCGATCATCGAACAGACAGATGCCACACCGATGGTCGAGCGGAAGATCATCGTGCAACAGAACGGCGTAGTTTGCTCGCGTCGCCGCCCGCACGACTGTTTCTTCGTCCCACCTGAGGAGTTCCTCGAAAACGGCGGGTGGGTAGATGTACTCACACTCCATGCCATCCAGGACGTGGTCGAAAAACGGCTCCAAATTACTCGACTTGAGCATCGCCATGCCGAATCCGCGTACCGTTCTCGCCGTCGTGACGAGTTCCGTAAGGCGTTCGACAGGCTCGTAGGGATATCCCGGGCCCGGCTGAGATACCGTCACGTCGGTGAACGAGTTGACACTGAATCCGTCGAGCTCGTGCGGCAGCCATGACCAGACCTCACGGAGCCGCCGCTGATACGTCATCGCTTCCACGAATTCCTCGAACTGGACCGCAACGAACTCACCAAGGTCGGTAAGCTGGTACGCCGTCCCATCTCGTTCGATCCAGCGGCGATCCTGAAAATCCGTAAGGATCCGACCCATGGTCGGAGAGGACGCTCCCGTTGCGGTACGCAGATCGTCCCGGTCGCGTGAACCCTCCGCCAGCGCGTCGAGCACCCCGACGCGATGGGTCGAACTGACGAGGAACTCGATGTCGTCGATTGTTGCATCCATACTCTCGATACGGGTTGACACACAATAATCGTATAGCCGGGACGCTCATCGAATAGCCATACCGTGCTACGCCAACTCACTTCCGAGGAAATGAACCGGTTCCCGTTTCGAAAGAGATTCCTTCATCTCTGGAGGATCTTTCTCGTCGTATCATCTCTCCGCTGGAAAAGATTATTCAACTCGTCGGCCGTACCGGTAGTCGATTCAGTATGTCGACAAAAACCAAACGTTCGTTCGAAGGCGTCGCTACCGTCGTCGATACGGACGTCCACCTGACGGAGTCACAGGCGGATCTCATGCCGTATCTCGAAGGGCCGTTTGCCGAGCTGATCGAGAACGCCGGCGAAAAGTACGGCGGCTTTTGGGGAAACTGGTACCCTGCAGCGGGGTACTTCAGCCCGATGGATACGGGCCGCATCGAAATCGATTCGGCAGGTGATCCACACGAGTTGCGCGACTGGGAGGTGGAGGTGCTCGGCGTCGATCGGGCCGTCCTGAACCCGACACAGAATCTGGGACTCGGGTACGTACACCACGATGAACTCTCCGCAGCACTAGCTCACGCGTACAACGAATACTTACTCGATACGTATCTTGACGACGTCTCCGAATTTTACGGATCGGCGGTGGTTTCGCCACAGAAACCGTACGCGGCCGCCGAAGAGATCGACGACCGGGCCGACGAGTCGAAGATCGTCTCGATCATGTTCCCGACGTCGGGTCTTCATCCCCCTGCCGGACACTCGATGTACGATCCGATCTACGATGCGATCGAGCGTTCCGGACTGCCCGTGTGTATGCACAACGGCGTTTCGGGTCTGATGGCGAGTTTTCCGCTTCAGTGGCGTGGATTTAGTCGATTCATGGAAGCTCACGCGTTCGTTAATCCAGCCCAACACATGGTGAACGTCGCGAGTATAATCACTCACGGCGTTCCGGAACGGTTCCCCGATCTCGACTTCGTGATTATGGAGGCCGGTCTGGGCTGGATCCCGTACTACATCCACCGACTCGACGAGGAATACTCCGCTGCCCGTCACGACGCGCCCGAACTGACCCAACCGCCGAGTGCGTACTTCGAGGATCAGTTCTACTTTACCAGTCAGCCGATAGAGGGGACGGGCGATCCGAACTACGTCCGGAACGTTATCGACGCGTTCGGTGGGCAGGAGAAACTGATGTTCTCGTCGGACTATCCGCACTTCGATTTCGATCACTCGGATGCGTTGCTCGACATCGTTCGAGGCGGGTTCGAGGACGGAACCGTCGAGAACGTGTTCAGCCGGACCGCCGACCGGGTGTTCGGCTTCTGAGTCGTGGCGATGCCGGAACCAACCGGGGATCACCACTACGCGGCGGATCTCGACGAACTCGAAGGGACCGATCGGCTACTCACCGAAGTCAACGGCCTCGAAGTAGCCGTCTTTCGTGTGGAGGACGATCTGTACGCGGTATCGAACTACTGCGTCCATCAGGGCGGTCCAGCCTGTGAAGGGCGGGTTTCAGGTATACTCACCGTCGACGACGAGGGGGAACTGATCTACGATCGGAACGGGGAGATCGTTTCGTGTCCGTGGCACGGCTGGGAGTTCGACATTCGAACCGGCGAACATCTCGCTAACCCACGATATCGGTTGCCGACGTTCGACGTTCTGGTCCACGATGGCGAGATCTACATCGAGTGGTAGCGCGTCGCCACGCCGGTTCGGTCGAGTGGACGCCGTCGGATCACTCGAGTCCGCCCCTCCGTAGTATCTCACGGGCGATGCCGTTCTTTTGGGTCTCGTCGGTTCCCGCGCCGATCCGACGTCCGCGTGCGAGCCGATAGAGGTACTCGAGGGGGTGGCCCTGCTGATAGCCGTTCGCGCCAAATATCTGTAGGGCTTCGCTTACGATCCGTTCACCGTGTTCGGAACAGTAGAGTGCGGCGAGGGAGGAGGAAAGCCGGTCGGGGGGTTCTCCCCGACGATCTGCGTCCCTCACGGCTTGATACGTAAGCGTCCGTCCGGCCTGGATCTGCTTGGCCATATCCGCTAGCTTCCACTGGATCCCTTGGAACTCCGAGATCGGCTGTCCGAACTGTTCCCGTTGTTGAGCGTACTCGAGCGCTTTATCGAACGCACACAGCGACGTGGCGTTCGCCATCATCGCGTTTCCACACCGCTCCCAGTTCAGGGCGTTCAGTTGTTGTTTAAATGCTTCGGGGCCGCGGACGAGGACGTTCTCCTCGGGGATGTGAACGTCGTTCATGAAGAAGTGTGATTGAATACCATCCGCCATATTCGTGTAATTTTCGGAGATTTCGACGCCGGGGTCGTCGAATTCGATGATAACTGTTCCGAGGGTCCCGTCGGGGAATTTCGTCCACACTACGCCTGCGTCGGCCGTATGTGCGTCCGTAACCCAGATCTTCTCGCCGTTGAGGTAGAGTTCCCCGTCGGCGTCCTCTTCGACGTGGGTACTCATCCCCTTTACATCGCTTCCCGCTTCGGGCTCGCTGATACAGATCGCGATCAGCCCTTCCGCGCTGGTTACTCGTGGGAGGTACTTCTCTTTCGCTTCCTCGCTTCCGAACATCTCGATGGCTCGTGGAGCGACCATAGACAACGTGTACAGCGCAAACGCGGTATCGGGACAGATTCGACAAACTTTCTCGAGTTGAAAGATGACGTCGATCTCCGACATCCCACCCCCTCCGTACTCTTCGGGGAGGTTCAATCCCAACAGCCCCTGTTCGGCCAGTCGCTCGAGGTTCTCCCACGGGATTTCCGTTCCCCACTCGAACGCGTTACTGGAGAACTGTTCGGCGGCCAACCGCTCCGTCGTCTCTATGACCATTCGCTGCTCTTCGGTCAACTCGAACATCCTACGCACCTATATTATTGATGTACATTAAATTACTGGTCAGGGGCTCCGTTCGGGCTTCTCGCCGGGATTTACGAGGGATCACTCGGTGAGCTTGTTCCGTAGCACCATGATGTACTGTAACACTAACATTATTACGGCTGTTTGTTGTATATTGTTAACTATATTCGCGATATTCTATGACATGGTTCGGTGTAACGACTGTTTACCAAACATTGTTACCACAGTACACACGACAGGTGCAGTACCTACGTTCGATACCGTGGGGCGTGTTGAATCGCGGGA
>SKTU01000069.1 GCA_007122455.1 Haloarculaceae archaeon
CATCTTGATGAACGTCGCGTCGGTCTGGTTGGCGACCGCCTTCGCCAGCATCGTCTTGCCCGTCCCCGGCGGCCCGTACAACAGCACGCCCGACGGCGGGTCGATCCCCACCGAATCGAACTTTTCGGGCTCGACGAGCGGCTCCTCGACGGCCTCCCGAACCTCGCGTATCTGGGAGTCGAGTCCGCCGATGTCGGCGTATTCGACGCTGGGCGAGCTCGTCACCTCCATCGCCTGTGCGCGGGCGTCGGTCTCGTCGTCGAGGACCGTCTGAATCGCGAACGAGTCGTTGATCGCCACCCGATCGCCGGCCTCGATCCGGTCGTACAGCTGCGGGGAGACGTCGGTCAGCACCTCCTGATTGTTGCCGTGCTGTTTGAGAACGACCTGATCGCCGGTCAACTCCTCGACCGTCGCCAGATACAGCGAGGCCGTCTTCAGCGCCTCGTTCTGTCGCTGTAAGCTGTCGACCTCCTCGTGGAGGTCGCGCTGTCGTGAGCGGGCGTCGGCGAGTTGGTCCGCGAGTTCGTCGTGCACGCGAGAAATCTCGATGAAGTGGCTCCGTATCGCCTCGAGACGCTCGTCCGGCGACATTTCGGGGTCGAGGTCGAGCGATGGGCGCTCCGGGAGCGAGGGACTACGCGACATCAGTCCTTCGAGCGTACGTGTTCGAGCGTAAAAGGACCTTTTGGTGGGGGAGACGTTTGCTGGCCTACAGCGCTTCGAACTCGGCGACCAGCTCCTCGTAGGTGTCTATCGCCGATTCGACTGGAGCAGCGGAGGTCATGTCGACACCAGCGGTTTCGAGCAGCTCCAGCGGGTAACCGTGCGATCCCGAGCGGAGGAACGCTCGGTAGTCGGCCGCTGCGGGTTCGCCCTCCTCCAGGATGCGGTCGACGATCGCGTTCGCGGCGCTGATCCCCGTCGCGTACTGATAAACGTAGTACGCTCGATAGAAGTGCGGGATGCGCATCCACTCGCGAGCGATCCGGTCGTCGACCACCGCCGGCTCGTAGTAGTCGGCTTTGAGCCCGCCGTAGAGCTCGTCGAGGCGATCCGGCGTGATCGCCTCGCCCGCCTCGACGAGCTCGTGGGCCCGGTGCTCGAAATCGGCGAACATCGTCTGTCGGAACAGCGTCGACCGGAACCGCTCGAGATACTCGTCGAGGACGTGTCGTCTGAACCGCTCGTCGTCGACCGTCTCGAGGAGGTGATGCGTGAGAAGCGCCTCGTTCACCGTCGAGGCGGTCTCGGCGATGAAGATCTCGTAGTCCGCGTAGACGTACGGCTGTTCGTCGCTCGAAAGCTCGGAGTGCATCGAGTGACCGAGTTCGTGTGCCAGCGTGTACATCGACGTGGTGTCGTCCTGGTAGTTCATCAGGATGTACGGCTGGCTGTCGTAGGTCCCGCTGCTGTAGGCGCCGGATCGCTTGTTCGCCGTCTCGTGGACGTCGACCCACCGGGAGTCGAGCCCCTCGGCCATCCGCCGCTGGTAGGCGTCACCGAGCGGTTTGACGGCCTCGACGACGTGATCGACCGCCTGCTCGTACGGTATCTCGAGGGATTCGCCCTCGGCGAGCGGCGCGTAGAGATCCCACATCCGAAGCTCGTCGACGCCGAGTCGGTCGCGCTTCAGTTCGGCGTGACGGTGCAATACCTCGAGGTTCTCCTCGACCGTCTCGACGAGCGTGTCGTAGACAGTTTCGGGAACGTTCGGCCCGTTCAGCGCTGCCGCTCGGGCAGAATCGTAGTTTCGCGCCGAAGCGAGTTTCCGGTCGGCCCGCACGCTGTTCTCGTAGGCCGTGCCGACGGTGTTCCGAAAGTTCCCCCACTCGTCGTAGAAGGCCTCGTGGACGCGCCGCCGGACGTCCCGGTCGAGATGCTTCTGTAACTTCACGAAGTTCGAGAGCGTAATTCGAGTCGGCTCGCCGTCGATCTCGACGGCGGGAAACTCCATGTCCGCGTTGGTGAGCATGGTGTAGACGTCACCGGCTCCACCGATCACCTCCCCGAGATCCGCGAGCAACTCCTCGACTTCGGCCGAACGCGTGTGCTCGGCCGTTCGGAGCACGTCGTCGAAGTAATGTTCGTACGGCTTCAGCCGGTTGTCCGCCTGGACGTACGTCTCGATGGTTTCCTCGCCCGCCGCCTGGATCTCCGGTTCGATGAAGCTGGCCGCGCTGGTCGCCTCCGAGACGAGCGACTGGGCGCGGGTGGTGAGCGCCTGATACGTCTGGTCCGTCGTATCCTCGTCGCTGCGGAGTCGGGCGTACGTGTAGAGATCCGCGACCGACCGCGACAGTTCCTCGCGAAGCTGCAGCAGCTCCGCGAGCGTTTCGGCACTTTCTGTGGCGCGGCCCTCGTACGGCTCCAGTTCCTCGATACGCTCGCTCGTCGACTCGAAGGCGTCCTCCCACTTGTCGTCGTCCGCGAAGAGATCGTCGAGATCCCACTTGTACTCGGCGGCGATCTCGCTCCGCTTGGGCACCGAACTCATGGATCGCCGTACGGTCGACCCGGCCGTAAACCCGTCGTCATCGGAGGTCGGCGATGGTGTCGGCAACGCGTGCGGCCGCCAGCCGCTCGCGACGGCGGGCTCCGAACACCTCGCGAGCGCTGTTTCGGCCGCGCTCGTCGACCACGAACGACGCCTCCGGATATCGGACGTCGAGCAGAACGAGCGGTTCCGGCGGGGCGGGCGCGACTCCCTCGGGGCCGTCGATCGGCTCCGGCCCGAGCACTCGATCGACGAACTCGACTGGGCGCTCCCCGGAGGCGACGCTCACGAGGAGCGAGACGATCCGACGAACGAGCTGGCGCGGGAATCCTCCGGCAGTACAGTCGACGACGAGGAACGCACCGTCCCGATACCGCTCGACGCTGATCGTCCGTTCGACGCCGGAATCGTCCGGCGTCAGGTTGTGGAACGACCGAGTGCCGGAGAGCCGCCCGCAGACGGTCTCGGCAACGTCGTCGTCGAGATCTAGATCGTAATGGAAATATCGGTACCGCCGTTCGATCGCGTCGTGGGTCGCGTGGAACCCCTCATCGACGTCGGCATGGGCCCACGCCCGAACGTCCGGTGGGAGTTCGCCGTTCAGCGCCCGCGGGGTGAGCCACTCGGGGGCGACGAACGCGACCGTCTGGGCACGTGCGGAGACCCCGGCGTCGGTCCGGCCGGCCGCAGCGTATCCTCGCGGCGGTGTGTTCTCGACGACGCCGAGTGAAGCCAGGGCGGAAAAGAGCGCGTTCTCGACCGTTTCGCCGTGCGGCTGCCGCTGAAAGCCGCGGTAGCCGGTGCCGTCGTAGGCCAGCCGGAAGGCGCGCATCTACGCGTAGTCGTCGTAGGTCGGTCGGCCGGACGTCGGCGGGAACGCCGACAGCGGCGCTTTCGTCTGCTCACCGCTCTCCATCTCCTTTATCGTCACGACGTCGTCGGCGAGGTCCTGTTCGCCGACGATGACGACGGTCTCGGCGTTGATCCCGTCGGCGTACCCCATCTGCGCGCCGAAGCTCCGCCCGGAGAGATCCGTCTCGACGACGTGGCCGAGTTCGCGGAGCGCTCGCGTGATCGAGGCAGCAGTCTCGCGAGTATCGCCCACCTGCAGAACGTAGTAGTCCGTCGTCGGCGCCTCCTCGGGCCAGACGCCGGCACGCTGACAGAGGAGCGACAGCGGCGCCAGTCCTGGCGCGACACCGACCGCCGGCGTCGGTTCGCCGCCGAACGATTCGATGAGGTCGTCGTAGCGACCGCCACCGAACACCGAGCGGGAGATCTCGCCGGTCGAATCGAAACACTCGAAGACGACGCCGGTGTAGTAGTCGAGCCCGCGAGCGGTCGAAAGGGAGATCTCACAGAACTCCCCGGCGCCGAACGCCTCGGCCGCCTCGAGCACGTTCCGGAGGTTTTCGACCGCGGCGTCGACCCGCTCGGTTCCGGCGAAGGCGACGAGGTCGTCGAGGTCGTCGCCGGAGAGTATCTCGTCGAAGGCCTCGGCCTGCTCGTGGTCGAGGCCCGCCTCGACCAACAGTCCGTAGTACTCCTCGCGGGGGATCTTCTCCGATTTGTCGACCGCCCGGATCGCCGCCCTCGTGTCGACGTCGGCGTCCATCGACTCGAGCAGTCCGCCGAGAATGTCCCGGTGAGACACCCGGAACTCGAAGTCGTCGCCGGTCAGTCCGAGTGAGGTGAGCGAGTCGGCAGCGAACGCGAGTATTTCCCCGTCAGCGCGGGGATCCGACGAGCCGAAGACGTCGACGTTCGTCTGGTAGAACTCCCGAAATCGGCCCTGTTGGACCTGTTCGTACCGCCAGAACGGTCGCGTCGAGAACCACTTTATCGGCTTCGAGAGCGCCTGTCCGCGTTCGACGACCATCCGCGCGACGGTCGGCGTCAGCTCCGGCGTCATCGCGACCTCGCGACCACCCCTGTCCTCGAAGGCGTACAGCTCCTCGACGATCTCCTCGCCGGACTTGTCGACGTACATCCGGGTCCGCTCGAGCGCTGGTGTACCCACCTCTCTGAACCCGTAGCGCCGCGCAACGTCCTCGATGGCGTCGATCACCTCGCGACGCGCACCCATCTCATCGGGGTAGAAGTCGCGAAACCCCTTGAGCCGGTCGTACATGTCCGCCGCTTCGCGAGGCGCGCGTTAAAAGGTACGGAAACGTCGACCAGCCACCGGCTACACTCTACTCCTCGACGACGACCTCGACGGGTTCGTCGGCCGGTTCGGACGCCTCGTCGGCGTGTTTCTGCTGGTAGAAGAGCGCGCCGGCGACCGCCAGCACGATCCACGACCGCCAGTTCGCGAGGTTGAGCGTGTAGCCGATCCCGAACGGCTTCTCGACGAACATCCCCTTGCCGGGCTGCCAGTAGGCGCCAACCATCCGGCCCAGTGCCGGTCGGTCGAAGTTGTACGGGACCCCGAACAGCTCACCTGACTGTGGCTTCTCGGTCATGCTCACGGATACGGTTCGGCGGAACTTATAAGCACGCCCTCCTTCGGAGACGTTTCCGACTGACTCTCACTGATACCGACCGCGTCGCTCGATCGAGCGGAGCTGATCGACGACCCGCCCATCGCCGACCTCTCGGTAAGCGTCCTCGAAGGCGGCGACGAGGACGTCGGCCTCGTCGGAGGTCCCGCCGAGTGCTCCTTCGAAGACGTGGAGATCCATCGCGTAGTCCTCGACGTCGTCGGTGTAGTAGCCGAGGCCGAAGTCGATGAGATACGCCCGCTCGTCGTCGACCCGGACGTTCCGCGGCGTCGGATCGCCGTGGACGAACCCGCCCGCGTGACAGCGCGCGAGGTGACGGGCGACAGCGCGAACTCGCCCGTCGGACAGCGCGTCCCGGAGGTCCGCGTCACCGACGAACTCGAACGTGATCGACGCCTCTCGGGTATCGACGTCGAGGACGACCGGCGTCGGAACGCCGAGCCGTCTGGCCTCGCTCGTCAGCCGCGCTTCGGACCGCGTTCGACGGCGGCGCAATCGCGCGTCGAGTTCCGGGTGGCGATACGCCTTCGATCGGCGCCTCTTGTGGACGCGACCGTCCGTCCGGTCGATGTCGACGACCGCCTCGGCACCCCGTACCCGCTCGTCGTCGCCCGCGGGCGCAGCGACGCCTCCCCCGGCGCGCCACGTCACGGGCACTTCGTCCGGCCGGAACTCCGGCCGGACGCGGGACTCCTCGATCGCGATCGTGTCGCCGGCGTCGTACATCTTCGCACCCAGAACGGCGATCATCCCCGCGTTGTCGCGGAGGAATTTCGACTCCGGCGCGTAGAAGGACGCGCCGCGATTCGCACACATCGTCCCGAGCATCTCCCGAAGCCGGGCGTTCTGGGCGACGCCGCCGCCCAACACGAGCTCGTCGGCACCGGTCAGCGACAGCGCACGCTCGCTCACCTCGGTGAGCATCGCGAACACCGTCTCCTGGAGGCCACAGCAGACGTCCTCGATCGGAACGCCGTCGTCGTACGCCTGCTGGGCCGCCGAGGAGATCCCCGAAAAGGAGAAATCCATCCCCTTGACGACGTACGGGAGTTCGACGTAGTCGCCGTCCTCGGCGCGGGCCTCGACCTTCGGACCACCGGGGTGTGACCAGCCGACGTGCCGAGTGAACTTGTCGATCGCGTTGCCGACCCCGGTGTCCATCGTCTCGCCGAGCACCCGATACCGGCCGCCGCGATAGCCCAGTACGTGGGCGTTTGCCCCCGACGCGTTCAGACAGATCGGCGAGTCGAACCCCGACCGGTGGCGCCCGATCTCGAGGTGGGCGACCATGTGGTTGACGCCGACCAGCGGGAGGTCGAGACGGCCGGCGAGCGCCCGCGCGGCGGTCGCGACGATCCGGAGACACGGCCCCAGACCGGGGCCACGGGAGAAGGCGATCGCGTCGAGCGCCTCTCCGGGGGCGCCGTACTCCTCGCGGGTGTGGTCGAGCGCACGCTCGACGACGCTCGGAATCGCGTCCCGCATGTGTTCGGCCGCTTCACGAGGGTGAATGCCGCCGCTCTCCGGCTGGTAGGCGTCGGAGTCGATAACGATCGAGTCGGATTCGGCGTCGAAGACGGCCGCACTCGCACACCACGCGGTGCCCTCGATGCCGAGAACGCGAGTCACGTCCTACTTGAACTCGGTGTAGCTGCACTTCCCGCAGTGCAGTCGGTCGCCGTAATCACCGAGGAACGTGTCGCCGCAGCGCGGACACTGTTCGCGGAGCGGCGAACCGTCGTCGTCGTAATACTCGTGTCGGGCCATCTACGCCTCCTCCGGCTCCGCGTCGGGGTCGGCGTCCTCGTCGGCGGTGATCTTGTTCCGCTCGAGCATGTACTCCTGTTCGACCTCGCGGGCGTCGTCGGACGTCCCGTACACCTTCGCGTAGCCGACGCTCTTTTTCATCCCGTATTTCGTGTCGAGTTGGTGGATGACGACCTCGTCGGCGTCCTTGTTCAGCATTGCGGCGAGAGAGTCCCGAACGGATAGCCGAGACGGCGTCGCGTCCTCGTGGGTCAACCGGAATCGAACGTCAGTCCGGTGTAGCATCGGGTTCTCAGTCTCGTCGATGATTTCGACGTCCATGGTTACTTGGGCTAAATTTCCGCCGAAGCGCGTAAAAGGATTTCGAAGCGGAAAACGCCGATTCAGCGGTCACGATGCCGCAGATACGTTCGAACGGCCTCGATACCGATCACGACGGCGACGGCGACGAGCATCGGCACTCCGGGCGGTCGCCACTCGTAGTCGCCGATCCCGTACATGTAGATGTTTCCGACGGCGATGATGACGGCACCGAGAACGAGCGGCCAGTGTTCCCGTAGCCACGGTTCTACCTCCACGGATCTCACCTCTCGAGCCGCTCGAGGGCACGCTCGGGATCGCCGTCCATGCGAGAGAGCAGGTCGCGGCACCGGCGACGAATCGCGTCGTCGACGATCGCGAGCACCATCCCCTCGTCGGGCTGACCGTAGACGACCGCAGTCCCGTCGGGGGCAGCGACGACCGCCGGTAGTGCCGCCAGATCCTCCTCGCCGGCGACCGTGATCACGACGGAACCCTCCCGATCGAACGCGTCGACGAGCGTCTCCAACAGCTCGTCGGTCAACGTCCCCGGCGGATTCTCGACCGAGATCCGGTGATCGAAACCGTCGATCGACTCACGGATCTCCGATTCGACCCGCTCGCGCTTGGTCATGCCGTCGACCAGCGCGACGTCGGGGCGGTAGCCCGCTTCGAGCAGGTGGTAGGTGACGATGTCGCCAACGGTGACGATCGGCGCCTCGACGTCCGAAAGCATCGAATCGACGTCCGTGTGGATCTCGCCGAGTGGTTCCTTCAGTTCGTCCCGAAGCGCGGTCGGCAACTCGAGCAGGACGGCCATCAGCGAACTTTCAGTGCGTACCGTCCCGGTTCGGTCACTTCCATCTCCCGAGCGATCTCGCTTTGCTCCGGATGCGCGATCACGACGTAGCCGGCCCAGTCCTCGGTCAACGAGTTCGATCCGCAGGCTGGACACTGTTCGCCGTCGTCGACGTCGAGGACGCGGTGGCAGTCCCGACAGACGAGCCGCGACGCCATCTAATCCCCCGCCTGCGCCTCGCGGCGCTGTCGCTCCTCTTCGAGCCAGCCGTGCTTTCCGAGTCCCGGCTGCTTGGCCGTGAGGCCGATCTTCGAGTCGCGGGGGTTCCGCTCGTCGATACTCTTGGTGACGATGCGAGCGCGGACGGCGTCGCCGACGCCGAGCGTGCGGTTCGAATCTCGGGAGGCGAGCTGCTGGTTCTCCCCGTCGAAGGCCAGATACTCGTCGGATATCTGGGAGACGTGGAGCAGTCCGTCGACCGGACCGATGCCGACGAACGCGCCGAAGTTGACCACCTCGACGACCTCGCCGTCGATGACCTCCTGCATCTCGGGGTCGAACGTGACCGCGTCGAACGAGACCTCGTAGTAGACGCCCGGCTGGTTGGGGAGTACGGCGCCGTCCCCGATGTCGTGGATCTCGGTTACAGAGACGATCGAGCCGACCTCCTCGTCCATCCGTCCTTCGAGCTTGTCCTGCAGCAGCCGCTTGACCAGCTCGGGCGACACATCCGCGAGATACTCAGGCGGTACCTCGACCGTGTCCGTGAGTCGTACCCGTTTGTACATGTTATGGTTCAGTGAGTTCGAGTTTGTTTCGCCCGCGTAAACTAATTACGGGAACGTTCGCCTCGAGGAGCCGCTCTCGAAGCGGCCCGTCGTTCGTCACCGCACAGTCGGCCTCGCGGCCGATCTCCAGAACCGCGTCGTCCGCGAATCCCGCGTCGTGCTCGACGATCGAACAGCTCCGACGCGCCAGATCGGCACCGACGCTCGCCGCCGTCGCTTCAGTGCCGGCGCCGCCGGCGAGGCGATCCAGCTCCTCGAGGACCGCCCGCGGTACGATCGGTTCGTACTCGCCGAGGATCCGGTCCAGCTCGTCGAAGGTCCGGACGCCGACTTCGACCGGCATCATCAGTGCGTTGGTGTCGAGCACGGCGCGAGTCACCGAAGCGTCCCGACGCCGATGAGCCGCCAGCGAGTGCCGACGCGGCGATTGATCGCGATCTTCGCACCCGGTGCAGCGCAGACGGGGCGCTTCAGGTTGACCTCGCACTCGCCGTCGCGAGCGCTCGTGACGGCACCGACAGTCGTCGCAGTGCCGACCGTGAGCATCAGCGGCTCGCCGGTGGAGATCTCCTCGATCTCCTCGGCGTCCTCGCCGACGACCCGATCGAGCAGCTCGACGTCCATCGTGAACGCCTCCTGAGTCGGTGGCAGGCTTCCCGGCGGGCCGGCGACCTGTCCCGCCAGAGCGTCACCCTTCGCGAGCGACGGATCGAGCCCGGTCCCGACGCCGAGCAGTCCGCCCGGTGTCGCCACGTCGACGAAGTCGCCGCCCGCCTGTAGCGATCGAACAGACGTCGTGATCGATCGGTACTCCGATTGACCACCCTCCTCGATCTCTCGACCGGGCTTGATCTCGAGCTCGCCGCCGACCGTGAGCTGTCCCTGCGTGAGCGAACCGCCGAGCACGCCGCCGGTGAGATCCTCCCACGTCGTTCCCGGCCGGTTGATGTCGAACGAGCGGGCGACCTGCATCTGCGCGTCGGCGTCGGCGTCCCGCGGCGGCGTCGGGATCTCCGCTTCGATCGTTCCGATGAGCAGGTCCATGTTGACGTCCTGCTGGGCGGAAACCGGAACGATGGGCGCGTCCTCGGCGACGGTGCCGTCGACGAACTCCTGGATCGCCTCGTAGTTCTCGACGGCCCGGTCGCGGTTGACGAGATCGATCTTGTTCTGTGCGATGACGATGTTCTCGATGCCGATGATGTCCAGCGCCATCAGATGCTCCTCGGTCTGGGCTCGCGGGACCGGCTCGTTGGCCGCGATAACGAGCACGGCACCGTCCATGATCGCCGCGCCGGAGAGCATCGTCGCCATCAACGTCTCGTGACCGGGTGCGTCGACGAACGACACCGTCCGGAGATGCTCGCTCGGCGAGCCGTCCGGACACGTCTCCTCGACGGTGTACCGCTCCGGTTCGTCGAGATCTGGACACTGCCGGAACGTCGCGTCGGCGTACCCGAGGCGGATGGAGATGCCGCGTTTCATCTCCTCCGAGTGCTGGTCGGTCCACTCGCCCGAGAGCGCTTCGACGAGCGTCGTCTTCCCGTGGTCGACGTGGCCGACCAGCCCGATGTTCACCTCCGGTTGTCGGTGTTGCTGCGTCATTTAGTAATTAACGTGATATCAACCCGTGCCGGCAATAAACCTACTGTTCCGCGAACGGCGACACGGAGCGACCGACCTACCCGACAACTATACAGACGGGCGTCGAACGAACCGTATGGTCGTCCGAACCGTCACGTTCGACTCCTACAGTACGCTACTCGACGTCGACGCCGTGGAGGCGGCGCTGGCGGACCACGTCGAGAGGCCGAGAGCGATCTCCCGACACTGGCGCTCCCGCTCGCTGATGTACACGATGGTCGCGAACGAGATCGACGCCTACGACACGTTCTACGCGTTCAACCGGGCCGCACTGGAGCACGCGCTCGACGCTCGCGGCATCGAACTTCCCGAAACCGACCGCGAGGAGATCCTGTCGACGTACCACGACCTCCGCGTGTTCGACGACGTTCAGTCGGGGCTCGAGCGGCTCACCGACGCGGGGTACGACGTCTACGTCGTCTCGAACGGGAACCCGGAGATGCTCGCCTCGCTCGTCGACACCGCCGGGATCGAGGCGTACGTCGAGGAAACCATCAGCGCCGACGAGATCGGGGTGTACAAACCGAACGCCGAGATCTACCGCCACGCAGCCGCGCGAACCGGCACGCCGATCCGAGACGTCGTCCACGTCAGCGCCGGCTTCTTCGACGTACTCGGGGCTCAACACGCCGGAATGACCGGTGCCTGGCTCAACCGCAACGGTGCGCCGTGGGACAGCTTCGCCGGCGAGCCGGATCTGGAGATCGGAGCCATCCCCGAACTTCTCGACCATCTCGAAGCGGAGTGACGGCCGGTCGGATCACTTTTGCCGACGCCGGCCCTCTCGGCGGGCGTGCGCGAGTTCGCGTTCGAGTTGGCCGTCTGTTCGGCACTGGAGGCTGAAAGCGACGGCATCGTCGCCAGACAGCTCGGAACCCGCGACCGGATCGTCGACGTCGTCGAACTGCGTCCCGGTCCCGAGTTCGAGACGCGACCGACGATCACCGCCGAACCGCTCCCGCCGCTCGCGATCGAGAGCGACGTCAGCGTCGGGACCGCCCGCTACTGGAAGGACGCCATCGACGATCCGGACGGACGGGGGCGCGAGGCCGTCGAGCGAGCTATCGAACGGGGATTCTTCGAAGCCGAGCGTCGAAACGGCCGCCGGTACGTCCGACAGACCGTCCGATATCCCGACTGGATCGGCGGCCTTCGAGCGATCGAGAACAAGCCCGACCTCGGTCGTCCGGGTGACCTCGAGTTGCAGCTCCGAAAGGACGTGTCGCTAGCGCTCTTCGACGAGGTGGTACTCGTGACGGCGTCGTACGTCACCGGCGCTCACCTCAACCGGATCCCGGACCCGGTCGGCGTCGTTCGGTTCGATCCGGAGACGGGCGACCGGGAGACGATCAGGAACGCCGAGCGACTCCCGGTCGAGGAAACGGGAATCGCCGTCCGCGACGTGGGACCGACGAGGGCGGACGTCGAGCCGATCGGAGCCGACGAGAAGGCGCGGCTCAGACGGCGCATCGCCGAGCGCGCCTACGGAAAAGGGTGGCGTCCCCGCAGATTTCCGAACTGCGCGAAGGCCGAACGCGGCGGCCCGGCGTTCAGAACCGACGACGCGCTCCCGTACTGTGGCTGGAAGGGGCGACTCGTCGACCCGACCCGCGAGTGCGGTGTCGACTGTCAGGGACACGATCCCGCCGACCCACCGGCCGTCGACGTCGACGCCCACCGCGCCGCCAGAACTCCGTGGGAGCCCGATCCGGCGGGAACCGAGCGTCGACAGGTCGGACTCGACTTTTATAGCTGAAAGCGCTCCCCGTCGACCGCCATGTCGTCCTCGAACGCCTGCTCGGCGGGGATGTAGTGAGAGAGATGGACGATCCGGTGGCTCTCGGCGTCGAGCTCGGTAGCCATCGCCCTGGCCCCTTCGATCGTCATGTGTTTCCGGCCGAACGTTCGGTAGGTACCGTCGGAGGCCCGGTGATCGCCGCCGGCAGGGTGGTGTTTCGAAAACGCCGCCGGAACGATCCCGTCGACGAAGAGGAGATCGGCTCCCGAAAGGATTTCCCGCGACCGGTCGCCGATCGCGTAACTCGTGTCGCCGGATATCGAGAGGGAACCGCCGGCGTCGGATTCGATTCGGAGCCCGTAGCAGACGAGCGGCGGGTGGTCGACCGGAACGAGCGTCACCTCGAAGCCGCAGGTTCGGAACGGTTCGAACGGCGAGCGCGGGCGAACGGAGATCGTGTCGAGGTAATCGTACTTCCGGTCGACCGTCTCGGCGACGCTCTCGTCGGTGATCGGATCCGTCTCGTCGGCCGCGTAGACGGGAACGTCGTCGAGGAGTCGGTAGGCGTTGCCCAGCCCGTCGAGGTGGTCGAAATGGATGTGCGTGACGATGATCGCGTCCGGCAGCGGGACGTCCTGAGTGAGAAACTGATACCGGAAGTCGGGGCTCGCGTCGACGAGCAGCGACTCGTCGGTCGCCTCGTTGCGGACGTGGACAGAGAACCGCGTCCGCTCGACGCCGCGTTCGCGGGACTCGCGACAGGTGTCGCACTCACACCGCGGCGTTGGCGTTCCGGTCGTGTCGCCGGTGCCGAGCAGCGTGACTTCCATCCGTCAGTGGTCGTGGTCGTGATCGTGATCGTGATCGTGGTTGTGACCACCGTTTCCGGCGATGAGCGCCTCCGGATCGCCGTCGATCATGTCCATGTTCTTCAGGTTGTCCCGTTCCTCGAACCCCTCGATAGCGCGGACGAGATCGGCCTGCGTGAGTGTCGTCCGCTCCTCCGTGAGCGCGTCGAGCACGGCCTCCCGGAGCACGAGCCGGAGATCGCTCCCGGTGAGCCCCTCGGTGTGCTCGGCGAGCTCGTCGGGATCGAACTCGTCGATCTCCATCCGTCGCGTGACGACCCGGAGGATGTCCGATCGCATCCCGAAGTCCGGTTTCGGGAAGTTGACGATCTCGTCGAAGCGGCGCCACGCGGCGGCGTCGAGCTGATCCGGGTGGTTCGTCGCCCCGATCAACAGCACGTCGTCGGAGATGAGACTGATCTCGTCGATGCTCTTCAACAGCGTGTTCACCGCCCGCTTGATCGCGGCGTGCTCGTCGGAGCCGCGTGTCTTGGCCACGAAGTCGAACTCGTCCATGAAGAGGATACACGGCGAGAGTCGCTTTGCGACCTCGAAGGTCCGGTCGACGTTCTTGGCCGTCTCACCGAGATACTGGGAAGTGATCATCGAGAGCTTCACCTCGACGAACGGCATCTCGAGCTGGTGAGCGAGCGCGCGCGCGACGGACGTCTTTCCGGTTCCGGGCGGCCCGACGAAGAGTAGCTTCCCGATCTCTCGGAGCCCGATCTCCGCCAGGTAATCGCGGTGTTCGATCGCCTTGACGACCTTCTCGATCTCGTCCTCCTGGTCCTCGGTGAGCACGAGTTCGTTCAGCGTCATCTCGATCTCCTCGGGTGCGCGGACGTCGACCAGATCGAGCATCTCCTCTTCGTCCTCGTCGAACATCTCCTCCAAAAGCGAGTCGATCCACACCCGATCGGCCTGGATCGGGCGGTTCTGTTCGCGGACGGTTTCGTAGTCGAGATCGTCGTACGCCTCCTCGAAGACGAACGCGAGCGTGGGGTTCTCCCGGAGTCGGTCGACGCTCACGCGCTTGCGGAACCACGACTCGGCCATCTCCCGGTCGGTGAACTCCAGCTTTCCGGAGAAGTCGTCGCGATCGGTGAACATCAATCCGGATATCGCATCCCACGGGCGTTCGACCCCCGTCGCGGCGGCGGCCGTCGAGGTCGTCGTCGCAAGCGGTCGTTCGACCTCGCCGTCCTCCCAGAATACCTGTCGGTAGCGCGGCGGGAGATCTCGCTCGTCGAGATCTCGGCGCTCCGTGTAGATGCTCGCAGTGAGAAGGAATTCGACGACGTCGAGCTCGGGACTGCTCATTCCCCAGAAAGTTGTTCGGGCGACGGCATAAGGGCGTCGAAACGAACGTCCGTGAAAAAGTAATGGCTCGTTACCGCCTGCCGTGGGTCCGATCAGCAGGATTAAAACGCGTCCTGCCGTCTATCCACCGTATGAGTGATACCACGCCGGTCGTCGTTCAGGCCTATCGAACGCCACAGGGCAAGGAAGACGGCGTATTCGCGGACGTGCGGAGCGAAGATCTCTCGATCGCACTTATAAACGAGATGCTCGCCGAGACGGGACTCAGCGGCGAACAGGTCGACGATCTCATGTGGGGCTGTGCACAGCAGCGCTCCGAACAGGGGAACAACGTGGCTCGCGTGATCGCGATGCTCTCCGAGCTGGGCGAGTCGGTGCCGGCGACGACGATCAATCGCTGGTGTGCGTCCTCCGCGCAGGCGATCATCTCCGCGTCCGACGCGATCCGCGCCGGCCAGCGCGACGTCGTCATCGCCGGCGGCGTCGAGAGCATGTCCCGCGTTCCGATGGGTGCCAATACCGCCTACCATCCGCGACTCGCCGAGGAGTACGACCTCACCGAGCTACAGATGGGAATGACCGCCGAGGCGGTCGCCGAACGGTACGACGTCACCCGCCAAGAGCAGGACGCCTACGCCGCCCGCTCACAGCAGCGCGCCTGCGCAGCGACCGACGAGGGACGGTTCGACGACGAGATCGTCCCGATCGACAACGGCGAGGAGCTCGTCGACACCGACGAGGGGCTCCGGCCCGGAACGACCGAGGAGAAACTCGCCGAACTGCCGACCGTCTTTAAATCCGACGGCACCGTCACGCCGGGGAACGCCTCCCAGATCTCCGACGGCGCCGCCGCGACGATGCTCACCTCCCGCGCGTTCGCGGAGGACCACGACCTCGAGGTGCTCGCCGAGGTCGGTAACAACGCCGTCGCCGGCGTCGAACCCGAGGTGATGGGCATCGGACCGATCCCGGCCTGCGAGGAACTGTTCGAGCGCTCGGGGACGACCGCCGACGACTACGACCTCGTCGAACTCAACGAGGCGTTCGCCTCCCAGTGTTACTACTGCCAGCAGGAGCTCGGCTTCGACGACGACGTCTACAACGTCAACGGCGGCGCGATCGCGATCGGCCACCCGCTCGGTGCGACCGGTGCTCGACTGCCGGTGACGCTGATTCACGAGATGCGAAAGCGGGACGCGACCCTCGGGCTCGCCACGGAGTGCGTCGGCTTCGGACAGGGCGCCGCGATCGAGTTCCGCGTCGAGTAGCGCCGCTCAGAGCTCGCCCTTCGTGCTCGGCGTGTCGCTTCGCCGCTCGTCGAGGCGGGTCGCGTCGTCGAGCGTCCGTGCGAGTGCCTTAAATAGCGCCTCGACCTCGTGGTGTGCGTTCTCCCCCTCGACGCTTGCGTGCATCGTCACGCCGGCGTTGAGGGCGAACGATTCCGCGAAATGTCGCGCCATGTCGCTTGTGAACCCGCCGATCCGCTCTTGGGCGAACGATCCCTCGAAGTAGAACCGCGGACGCCCGGAGACGTCGACGACGACCGACGCGACTGCCTCGTCGAGCGGAACCCGACGGTCGGCGTAGCGGACGATCCCCCGCTTCTCGCCGAGGGCGTCCTCGAAGGCGGCGCCGAGCGTGATCGCGACGTCCTCGACTGTGTGGTGGTCGTCGATCTCCAGATCGCCGTCGCAGCGAACCGTCAGATCGAACAGTCCGTGTTTGGCGAGCGCCTCGAGCATGTGGTCGAAGAAGCCGATCCCGGTGTCGACGGTTGCGTCGCCATCGCCGTCGATCGAGAGCGTCACCTCGATCTCCGTCTCTGCCGTCCCCCGCGTTTTCGCCGCCGTCCGCTCGGTCATATCTCGATGCTCGAGGGGGAGGAACAAGGCGGTTTCGTCCATCTCCGGGCGTTCACTTATATACTATTTCGTGCTACCGAGAGACATGCAGCGATTCGACGCGACCGCGTTCGACGGACCGGGCATCGACCGCCACGTCAGTGCCGACGAAAGCGACGGAAACGTCCTCGTCGTGACCAAACATCTCGATCCCGGCGACGGCTCGGATTACCACGCCCATCCCGACTCCGTCGATCTCGCGGTCGTTCTGTCCGGGACGATGCACGTGCTGACGGGGGCCGAGCGCGCCGAAGACGCCGAATCGATACCGGTCAGCGCCGGCTCGGTCGCCTACGTTCCGCCGGGAGAGCCCCACGCGCTCGTCAACGACGGCGACGAGCCGTGCACGTTCGTCTTCGTCCAGGCACCGCCGGACCGCGGCTACACGCCGGACAGTCGAGACGAGCGGTAACTCGGAAGCAGTCGGGGCCTACCCGTCGAGGAACTGATCGACGCGCTGTTCGCGCTCGTCGGTGCGGAACTGTTTCCACCAGACGTCGTCTTCGTGTTCGCGCGCGGTGTCGAGATCGGTCGACTGGGCGCTGAAGTTGATCGCCTGCTTGGAGTGTTTCACCGCACCCATTGCATTCGACTGGATTCGGTCGATCAGCGCCGACACCGCCTCGTCCAGCTCTTCGCGCGCAACGACGTCGTTGACCAACCCGAGCCGGTGGGCCTCCGCAGCGTCGATCAGATCGGCGGTAAACACCATCTCCTTGACGGCACGTTCGCCGATCAGTTCGGTGAGTCGGTAGGTCGAGCCGTCGTCGGGGGTAGTACCGATGTTGGCAGTCGGGAGGCCGAACTTGGCGTCGTCGACCGAAACCGCGAGGTCACAGTACGCCGCCAAGATCAACCCGCCGCCGACGCAGTAACCATTGATCTTCGCGATCGTCACCGGATGCAGATCGTACAGCAGTTTCCACGTCTCGAAGTAGATGTCGCCCCGCTGTTTCTCCTGGGGAACGTGCTGGTCGGCCGGCCCCGCGTACTCGCGGACGTCACCGCCGCTGGAGAATGCGTCCTCGCCTTCGCCGGTGATGACGACGACGTCGATATCGCGGTCGAGTTTGATCTCGTGAAACGCCCGCTGGAGATCCAAAATGACGTCCGTGCTGATCGGGTTGTAGTTCTCCGGATCGTGGAACGTGATCGTCGCAACTCCCTCGCTAACCTCGACTGTTATACTTCGATACGCCGTGTACGGTGTGTACGACTCCATACCCCACGAACGACCGACCGGAGTATCAAACCGACGGCGACGGTGACCGAAAGTACAACCTACAGAGTGCCGGCCGATCCATCCACACACTCGATGATCTCCCGGATCAGCGTGTTGTGGCTCCCGGGACCGTAGTTCGGCGTGTGGCCGAGTCGAACGATCACCATGTCGAGGGACGGGATCATCATCGTGATCTGTCCCCGGTAGCCGCGCGCGGAGTAGGCGTCCTCGGGGACCTCTGCGAACTCCCTGTCGCGGTTCAGCCAGAACTGGCCGCCGTAGCCGCCCTCCGGGTGGGCGGGCGCCGGCGTCGTGACGAAATCGACCCATCCCGGCGGGAGTAGCTGTTCGCCGAACCACTCCCCGTCCTGGAGATGCAAGAGCCCGAACCGTGCCCAGTCCCGTGCGGTCCCGTAGTTGTATCCCGTCATGATCAGGTTGCCGTACGGATCCGGTTCGTGCACCATGTTCCGAACGCCGATCCGATCGTAGAGCGCTCGCTGTGGGAACGTGAGGTAGTCGCGACCGGTGGATTCGACGGTGTCGCGGACGATCTTTCCCAGAGTGAGCGGATCGCAGTTCCGGTAGCGCCACACCGTGTTCGGTTCGTGCTCGAGGGGGCGACTCGTCGCGAACTCGAAGACGTCCATCGCCTCCGTGTACACCCGGTGGTGGTGGTCCGCCGCGACGTCCGGCAGGACGTCGACGTCGTCGTTCGTCCGCCCGAACTCGAGCCCGCTGCTCATCCGGAGCAGGTCGCCGATCGTGATCTCGGAACGAGCGTCGTCGCGCCACGCCTCGATCGGGGCCGGATCGTCGACGTCGAAACGTCCCTCTCCGACGAGAATGCCGATCAGCGCCGCCGTGACGCTCTTTCCCATCGACCAGGAGACGTGGCGAGTGTCGCGGTTGAAGCCGGAGGCGTACCGCTCGCCGACGATCCGTCCGTCCTTGACGACGACGAGCGCGCGGGTGTTCGGCGGCATTCCCTGGGGCGGATTCGGGCGAACCGCTCGATCCAACGTCTTCGAGAGCGCTGCCGTGTCGACGTCGTCTGGATCGCGATCGGCCGCGTTTCGGTCCCCCATCGGCCACTCCAGAGTCGCGGGATCGTCCAGTTCCGGCGTCACCGTCACTGGATCGAACTCGACGTCGGTCGCCCCGTCCGGCAACAGGGTCGCACCCAGCGACTCGTGGTGTTTCGCGGTCTTGGAGAGTCCCGCGTCGGTGGTGAGCCGCACCGTCTCCTCGGCGGCATCGATATCGACGGAACACCGATCCCAGTCGTGGTAGTGATTCAGTGTTCGAAGGTCGTTTTCGACGTACTCGTAGGGGTTGCGTCCGACGACGAAGACGGCGGAACAGAGCAGTTTCGCGTGGCGGGCGAGCGTCCGCTCGGCCTGCGCCCGACGCGTAGAGTCGGCGTCCATGGTCGACCCCTTCCGGAAGCACCCTAATAGAGCTTGTTGCAGTCCCGGTCGATATCGGAGGAAAACCGGACGGAGAGGAGGTAAAGCTCGCAAACACTAATTGAGATATAAACGATATACCAGGCATGTATAAATACATATATAATAATACACTGTCGAACGTGGAAATAGATTAGGAACACACTAGATATAACGAGGTATGTATATTTTGTATATATGGCGGAAGTCGAAAGGGGAGATATCCGCTCAAAGTTCGAGAAAGATGTCTATCCAGCTACGATTACAATACGGAACCGGAACCACATCATCGACGTCGAGCAGACGATTATACGCAATCATATAAAAAAGCGTACGATGGTGGCACTCTCCTCGACGTAGGGGGAACTGGGGTGTAATCCTGGTGTGTCGCTCCTGTGAGAACGAGGAGCCGCGGGACTCGCAAGCAGAAGCGGCGATAACGACCCAGGATGGACAACGGGACGACGGGGCACCCGCCGTGGCCGACGCGACCCAGGGCTCCACCGAGACGATGCAGGAACTCTGTCCGGCAGACGACTGCGACAGCGACCGGGCCTACTACGAGATGATGCCGAAGCCGGGCGGCTCCTACGAGGTTCGGCTGTTCACCTGCGTCGAGTGCGGCCACAAGTGGCGCGAGTCCTGACGGCGCATCTCGCTGCTCCCGCCGCTTTAATATGCACAGACCGCCACATCAGACTCTCAACTCCCGGAGGTACTCGGTTTCAAGTGGAGCCACAGATCGACTCCAAACCAACTCCCACAACGTTCTTGAGGTTATCAACAACCTCTGTCACAAGAGCCTTTGTTGGGATGTTCATTCCCCCGATTATCGGTGCGGTACTCGTTGGAACACTCTATCTCCAGAAACGGAACCGAAGACGGGGGAGTGTTCGGACTCCTCGGTAACCCAAAACACGCAATTCACAGGCTCAGTGAGCAGCTGGTTCAACGTCTCCGGCACGAAAGAAAAGAAGCCGCCGTGCTGTATGGAACCTCTATATCTTGCATGCCGCTTCTGACAAAATCCAGAGAGTTCGTACAGTGCGTGCTGAATACACTGCGCATATTCAGCACGCTTCGATTCAACGCTATGGCGACCGCGAATCGTTCACAATAGGGGAGATAGGTATCCAGGAGGTGGTCGATGTACTCGGAGTCTGTCACGAATATATGATGGTCATAACGGCTTTCTCAGGACTGTCGCAGCCTCCCAAAACTCCTACACCCCTTCCGACGTCAGGATAGCTATAGGACCGTCGGAGGGGCCATCCCTCCGAAGGAGGTCCGACTTCGGTTGGTGTGACGGTACCCCTTGCTGGACTCAGTCCTGTGTGGCGCGGATTTTCCGCGGCTCTACGAGCATCTGCCTGTTGCCAACGATCGCCTGTGCCTGCACGTCGTCGTAATCGGAATCGTCGTCGACGAAGACGTGGAGGGCTGCCATGAGCCGGACATCGTGCGTGCCGGGGATGTTCGTTTTGGTGTAATTGAACGTGTTGGCGCTCCGAGTCTGGATGTACATGTCGAGGAACAGTTCGTCCCAGTCTGAATCGAACTCGTATTCATCCTCTTCGTCGAGATATTCGACCGCCTCTTGAAGCTCCTCGATCGCTTCGGTGATCTCGGTCAGATCCCACTCAGCCCGGAAGTCGCGGGTGTTGTAACCGACGACCCCGCGTGCGAGATTCCATTTTCGTTCGGTAGTACCAATGAGGTTCCCCTCCTCGTCGATTTCAGACTGCTGTGGTGGATCGACCAGATCGTCATCAACTGTAACCATCTGCCAGTCACCACCGTCGGACTCACGAATCTCAATCCAGCCGAGCACACCCGCGGCGGCTTGTGATCGATCCTCGTCTCCAGTAAGTCCGATATCAGTAATGAGGGACGATTCGATGCTCGGCAAGAAGGTGAGCGAATCCTGCCAGCTATTCGATTTCTTTACGTCTTCGAGTCGCAGGAGTTCTTTGATCTCGGAGGCGTTTTCAGTCTCCTCGTCCGCAGATGCGTACATGTGGTCCCACGTTTGGCCGGCGAACCGGAACTGATTCGCGCCACTGTCTCCGCCGCCACCACTGCCACCGCCGTGTCCCGGCTGGTGGTGAGCGGCGGCATTCGTCGCCAAGCCAGTGAGGGCAGCAAGTCCGATGGCACCTCCTTTCATGGCGCTTCGACGGTCGAGTGCAAACCCATTGCTAGTCGCTGTCTGGTCCTCGTTTCTCCTGTTCTGCTTGGTTTCTTCAGTCATAGTCTATCTGTGCTGTGTCGTTCAGTTGGCAAATTTACCGTTCCCACCGGGCGATCGTGCTGGGTCGATCCGGTCTGAGTAGTTATGTATCGTTCATGGTTGATCCCCGCAACCTTCACGGATTGAGACTGGTCGGCGGCGTTTATTACCGCCTCCTCCGAACGACGTGTGCCGGCGGAGGCTTGGGAATGGGTCTCCGACTGTCTCCCGTCTCCGTTTCTGGCTGCGATAATATCCCCCCGAGGGCCATGTACAAAATGGTACTATCGATTTCACACGGTGAGTCGCGTTCTTGGAGCTGGTTCAGTCCGCCAGAGGTCGTTTCAGACCTGGCCTCCGTGCTGAACTTACCCTCTGTATGCAGCACGTCGCTTCTGACAACATATGAGTAGAACACTCAGTTTCTGCTGTATACACAGAGCGTGTCCGACAAACGGAGCAACGCGTCCTCAGTTGGGAAACCGGGAACGGAAGCGTCCGAGTGAGGAGAGACTGGGGCGAGGCTCGAACTCCCGGCCAGCAGGAGCCTCGATGTCGATCCATAGAACGGGAGACGTTATCACACATCACAGAAAAGTAGCGGTAATGAACGCTGTATCGACACTTAAGGCGGTAGGAACGACGCCGCTAGTCGAACTGGAGGACGTACGGCCGTCTGGCGGCGCCCGCATCCTCGCAAAATGGGAGG
>SKTU01000022.1 GCA_007122455.1 Haloarculaceae archaeon
GCGACGAGCTCCCCGTTGTCGTTTTCGGTCAGGACGTGGAAGTCAGTGTACTCCTCGCCTTGCGGGGGAGCGGCGACGGCGTAGGTGACGCTGCCGAGCGCCAGGAGGATCGCCAGCGCGAGTGCGACGTTCAGCGCGGCATCGACGCGATTGTCGCGGTCGAACAGTCCGGACCTCGCCGCGTCGGTCCACCTGCGGTACGGAACCGAAAACCGGTCCTCGGGAGCGAGATTCCAGCGCCGTTTCGCCGCGATCGCCGTACAGAGGAGCGTAAATAATGCGATCGCCGTGACGATCGGAACGAACTCGATCCCCCACGGGGTGAAACTCAGTAGGAAACCGATCGTCGGGACGATGGCGATGCTGAGACCGAACGAGAGTGCGGCTCGCTCGACGCCGTCGATTCCGATCCGTCCGTTGAGCCACCCGCCGTCGTCAGACGTCGTCTCCCCGTCAGCCACCTGGCTTCCAACGCTTTCGTCCTCTACGGTGTCAATAGGCCCGCTCCCCGACTCGGGAAACAGGGCTGCAACGAACGCGTATCCGGGAACGAAGAGCACGAATACCAGTCCGAGGATCGCTCGGAGGGACGTTTCGTTGACGATCGGTCCGAACATGACAACGAACGTCAGGAGCGTAACCACGACGACAGCTGCCAAGTCGGCCGGCAGTCGCCGGAGCGACGACTGGAACATCTGTCCAAGGTTACGCCCCGGTATCATACCCTCTGGTGGGTCAATGGGAAAAAAGTAATACGTTGAATAACGCCGCACAGTTCTGTAGCGTCGGTAGCGAGGAAACCGTACCGGTCGTTTGGCTGCGCTTTCCTCGACTGTGACCGTGACTCGATGACGGTAGTTCGCGTTCGCGCTCTTCGGTACGCGGGTGTTCTAGTTGATCGGTTCTGTGGCGGTGACTGTCTTGGTAATTGTTCACCGACTTCCGGTGACACCAATCTCTTCGCCGAATAAGGTCGGCTTAACGTCGAGTTTCATCCGAATTACGGTGTCAAATCGCACTGCTGTAGCTTGCAACAACGTATAGGAAATTCTGATATTCAACTATTTTATGGAAATATATTAGTAATATCATTCGGTTCAACATATATAATTAACGTAACATTTATGCCGGTATGGTAAAATTACCGAACTGGATGGCACACAGGCTGGCATCCGATGCCGGCCCGGATTCGGCCCGGGACGGAACGGAACCAACTAGCGATAGCGATGACGAATCGAGCGATGACGAGAGAGATGTATCAGCATCTCTCGAGGACGCACCGATCAAACGACGAGAGTGGCTCACTGCGATGGGTGTCATTGTCGCCGCCCCTGCTGTCGGCACTGGAGTCGCTCGTGCCGACACCCAGGGGTATGGTGCAGGGGAGTACGGTAGCGGGCCGTACGGCGACCCCGTCGACGAGGACGACGAGGAAATACGAACCATTGCTGTGGAAACCCACGAGGTCGCGGACGTGGACAATCCAGTGACTCTCAGAGGCGAGCTCACCGAACTGGAGGGGTACGACGAGGCAGTCGTGTACTTCGAGTGGGACGAGAGCGATGGGGGTCTCTCTCGGACGACAGACGAACAGACGCTCGAATCCACGGGTGGGTTTGACGACGAGATCACGGATCTCGAGAGCGATACCGAGTACGAGTTCCGTGCGGTCGTCGAATCCGGAGACGAATCCGACACGGGCGACACGCTCTCATTCATAACCGAACCCGAGGAAGAGGAAGAGGAAGAGCTAGATGCCGTCCCCGAGATTCTGAGGTTGGATGTCGAAGATATTAGCAATCCGAGGAATCCGCACGTGGACATTTCCATCGAATGGCAGGCCGCTATCGACGAGGGCGAACTCGACTCCGCCGAGATGTTACTCTACGGTACGGACTCCGGTGCCTTCACGTGGAACTATGATCTCAGTGGTCAGTCGGCAGAACGATCGGAGACGGAGCGAATCCATCGCGGTAGCGGAGAAACGTACACTGTCTACCTGACAGTGTACAGCGGTCACGACACGAGCGAATCCGAATACACCACTTTCCAGTCACAATGACGACAGAAAATCGCGATTACAACCTACCCGACGCAGGCGAGGAGAATTGGCACGAACCGCTAAACGAGAACTTCGAGTTGATTGATCAGGACGTCCACGAGGCGCTCGAAAGCCTCGATAACGGGGACGGGAATGGCGACGGCGAAACGACCGACGCCGCTGGGATCGAATCCCGACGAACGAATGTCGGCCCGATGCTGGATCCCAGTACCGGCTTTCACGATACTGCGTACACCGATGGGGGGTACGGTATCGTCTTCGAGGCCGAGGATCTGCATATCGAGAGCGTCGTCGTCGAACCCGACCTGCCGAACGGAGAGACAGCCGAACTGGACATAGAGTTGCGGCGTTTCGAGGACGGGGCGACCGACCCAGGTATAATTGAATCCGCGACATTCACCGTGGAAGCAGGCCCACAACGTCTCACACTTGATTTCAACGTCCCGGCCGCCGGATCGAACAACGCTGATGCGAACGGCGAGTACGTGTTGCAACGTGGCGCGAGTGAACTCCCGCTGCGGCGGATTCACGAAGACGATGGGTGGACAGCCGACCACTTCGATGATCACACCTATACTGATCCGGACATCGATTTCATCACTGGGTGGCTCAACTCCGCGGAATCGGGGAAAGACGGCGAACGTGACCGGTGGCTGTTCTTCTACGACTGGCTGGTCGGTCCCGCCGAGGATCGCGTCGTGAGTCCGCGTTCGACCGACGTTCACCGCATCTTCATGCGACCGAATGATCCTGCCGAGGAGTTCGACGACATCACCGCGCGCGATCTCTGGATCGATACATCGTAAATCTAACACCAATGACTTGGAAACATCGAGACGGAGATACGTGGGACTCGGGCGCCCTCAAAAGGCGCGTGCAGGGCGAGTGGCAGTCGGTTGGTGCCCCACGCTCGACCAGCCCTGACTTTGATGGTGATGGCACAGGCTTCGACGAGGAGGCTGGCTTCGCCGATAAACAGTGGTTTTACGACGCCTGTGCGGATGGTGATATCGAGGTCGTCAAGGTGACGAACCTGGACGATAGTGGCACCGGATCGTACGAATGGGCGGTCAACTACTCGTCAGATCCGACGCTGGTCGTCTTCGAAGTCGCGGGCGTCATCGACTACGGGTCGAGTAGTAGTTGGTCCCGGCCGCGGACGGATAACACGTACGTCGCCGGCCAGACCGCCCCCAGCCCCGGTATCACGATCATCCGGAGTGGCTTGAGTGCTGAAGCCGATAACGCCGTCCACGAACACTACAAAGTCCGGCCTGGGAACGACGTCGGTTCGCCGAGTGCGGTTGAAGCAATTGACCTGCAAGACCCGCAGGAGAACGTTATCATCAACCATATGTCGCTCACGTGGGCGACGGATAACGTCACCTCGCACAAGGAAGAGGTTGAGGTAACGTGGGCGAATAACATCATCGCCGAGGGATTGTACGAGAGCGACCACGGGGAGTCACCTGGACACAATTACGGGATGAACACCGATCCAGACGACGAGATCGCTGGCTTCGGGAACTACATGATGTCGATGCGACGGCGAAACCCGCGAATACACATCGGATGTGATTTCCTGTGGGTGAACAACTACTCGTACAACTCCGCTCGCGCGCTCGGATCCAGATCGAGGGATCCGGAGGAATTATCGACGGTCGTTGCAATCGGCAACGACTACGAGTTCGGCGATAAGTACGAGGGGGATCCGTACGTCCATCGAGTTGCCATTATTTATCCGCCCGAGGACGAGTTCGCGGATTTCAACGACGCGACACCGTTCCCAGATGAGATATCGCACGAAGACTCGGTATTCTTGGACGAGTCGCCGTTCATGGTCGACTTCGAGCCACTTCCGCCCGAAGAGGTCAAGGACTTCGTCTTACCGATGGTCGGTGCCCGCCCGGCGGACCGCGATCCGATCGATGAACGTATGGTTTCGTGGGCGTACGAGGGCGGCGGTCATCCGTGGATCGGTGTAGATTCCCCCGAGTACGAGTACCCAGATTACGACGAGGTCTATCGACCGCTGGACGTGCCAAGCGATACAAGCGAAATTCCCCAGTGGCTCCAGAACTACACGGCAGAGGTCGAACTCGGAACTGACAACCAGCTCCACTGACCGACACTACCCCCGACTTCCAGTAGCTGACACTCCCGAGGTTGGGAAGTGATCGATCACGGGGCAGATGGCCAATAGAACCGCGCTTTTTTGACCGACTCTATCGATATGCCGATTCCTCCTCGATACGTTTGGAACGTGAACTAATCCGCCGATATATTCATAACGAAAAGAGAACAGTTTACATTGATGGCTGAGGTATCGCCAGTGTTGTGTCCCTATTGTTCGCATCCACTGCTTCTCGACCGTTCTACCTGTCCATCCTGTACAAACAGACTGTCCAACTGTTACGGAATTCTCAGTTTCACCGACGATGACGAATCAGCAAACGACACGATCGATCGGCAAACGATCGAACGGATTGCGAAGCTGACCGAGAACGGGTCGATCCGGACCGCAACGAACGAGGCACTCTCCGAGCGATCGGATGCTACTCAGCTATTACGTACGATCTACGATACGCGCAACGACGCTTGGCGGATGCTCGTCGCGGACCGGCTCGGTGGCCGCTGTCTCGATCTATACACCGGATGGGGTCGTCGCAGCCTCGCACTCGCGGAGCACGTCGAATCGGTCTACGCCGCCGATCCCGATCTCGCAAAGATGCGGGTACTCGATGCCCGTGACGATTTCGATAGCGCCTCGAAAATCGTTCCGATCCACGCTGACGACGAGACGCTCCCGTTCGGTGAGAACACGTTCGACACCGTTGTTGCCGACTTCACCGGACGAAGCGAACGAGTAACGAGGAAACGTATCGAGGCGTTAGATTCAATGATTACCGAGGACGGTTCGATCCTCTTTCTACTCGACGGGATTCCGCGAAAGCTCGGCGTCTCGGGTAAGCTAGGTCTCGACAACTCTTCGGTAACGGCCTCAGTTGATTCGCTACGGTCAACGCGTAACCGCTGTCAGCAGGCTCTCGAGACGTTGGGGTACGAGGAAATTCGGATATTCGTACTTTGGCCGTCGGTTGAGCGGCTTGCTTACATATACGACGTGAGAAATGCTCGAGGTAATCAGTTCGTCGTCGAAAGCGCAATAGCAGCTGGCGGTACGTACTCGGCGTTCGCCAAACTGATTCGTACCGCGAACCGTCTCGGCCTACTCCGTTACTGCCTCCCGAACGTTCTGGTCGTCGGGTCGCGGCATTCGCGAGAGTCCCCAGAACCACTCGCTCGATCGGTCGTCGCGTCCGGGCGTTCTCGCTCCACACAGTTCGAATACGATGATACCCTATCGTGTGTTCGGAAAATCCCGACTCGAATGCGCCACTCACGGTACAACGAGCGTGAACACGATATCGTTCAGAAACTCCGTCGAACCGAACCTCGGATCCGAGAGTATCTGCCCCAGGGGGAGTTGACCGAATCCCCGTTCGGTTCTGTTCGCATGGAGCGTCCGATCGAAGGACAGCAGCTGTCCGAGCTGATCGAGAAATCCCCGGAATCGAGAGCGGAGGTTCTTTCGATCGGCCTTGACTGGCTTCTCGAACTTCAGCGACCACATCAGCGAAGGCGAGTTTCGTTTTCACCAGCAGGGTATCTCGCACGCTCCGAATTTGATTCGGAGGTCGTCGATCTGTCCCGGTTACCCGCGTCGATTCAACTGTTCGAAACCCCCGTCCACGGTGATTTTTTGCCCGAAAACGTCTTCGTCGAGAACGGCGAAATCAAGGCGGTTATCGACTGGGAGTACGGTTGTATGCGCGGAAACCCCATCGTCGATGCTGGGTTCTTTATTACTCGAGTGATCGCAGATGGTCGGATGTCGGGGCCGGAAGGAATGATTGAACTCTTCGACGGTGAGTCCCGGTTCGCGGAGATCGGTCGTCGTGCATTCGAAAAGTACTGTGACGAATGCGGCGTTGATCCGCTTTTGACTCTCCCGCTTCTCCCGCTCGTCTATCTCCATCGAGTCGGCATCGATCACGAGATCGACGCCACGAACACGTATACGAACAAGAACCGAGAGCGACTGTCCAGAGCCGAAACGGTCTGGTCGTCCTTCGGTCTGTAGGTCGCACGATCAACTCATGGGCGTGACTCGACGTTGCCCGTTGATCCGGATAGACCATCCGTCTGGCGGTGCCCCGTATACCGGCCGCGTTCTATGAGCGACCATTCGTCCCATCAGCGATACGACTGCGCTGTAGTTCGTCAGTGAGTGATTTCGAACGGATCAGAAATCTCTCCGCTTGTGGCTGCTTGCTGCATCCATCGTTGAACGATTCTCCCCGGCACGAGGTACGACCATTCACGAGGACGAATGTCGCGGATAGTTGTCCATGGCGGGTACACGCTCCATATTGGGTCCGAGTCGTGGATCGTCTACGCTCGTCGGTGGATCCGGATTTTCGACTATGATGTTCTGGCGAGACAGTTCAGTCAGCTCGTCGTAATGTTGCCAGTCCTCGATGTGGTGTCGTTCGAGCGGTGTTCCCCCGAGTGTGATGTTTCGAAACGTCAGGTTCTGAACTCGGGTGCCGTAGCCGTCGACCCCGAAACGACCCATCTCCTCGAACCCGCGTGGATACGGTTCTTCGATATAGATATTCTCGAACGTCATGTCGACGACCAGTTCCTCTCGGTCCGGATCGTAGTCCGGGAAACGCCAAATGCGCTGATCGCCTTTTCGTATGATCCCGTTCCGTGCGATGAGCTTATCCGGTCGTCCGGAGCATTGGAACGTCCTGTTTTCGGTCTCGTCCACGAACCCGTCTAAGAGTAGATATCGCGTACGGAGACGGGCGAGCCGCCCTGTTCCCGTCGCCCAGATGTTCCGGTACTCGGTGTGAAATCCGCCGTGGTGGGCGTTGATCACCTCGTTGTCCACGTCGTGACCGCGTATACCGTCGACCAGTACCCGATTCCCGGAGCTACCCACCCGAACCGCGTATTGGCCCGCAGTTGTTCGGAGATTAGTCGCGTA